>JAANWX010000024.1 GCA_018263575.1 Chloroflexota bacterium
GATAGTTCTACCGTATTTTTTGTTGATGAGGAACTTGAACGCGAGATTGACACGAAAGTAGAGACGCTCCTTGAAACAGCCAGAAATCACCGCGTATCAGAAATTACAAAAATCAGTTTTTGCACATAAGATAGCGAAACTATTAGTTGATGGTCAAAGGGATGAGGAGCTAGCCCTTCATATTCCACGTTTCTATCTCGATATGCTCAATTATCGTGAAATAATGGGTAGCTCACAGGCTGCCAGACGGGTGCGCTATAAACAATCTCTAGCTGGTTCTTATGGTGGAAAGAAAGGGTATTATGTAGAAGCCAGGATTCAAGAGATGCTTGATAGCATTAAGGAGAAACATGGTGCAGGGTATGAGCAGGGCCGCTCCAGGATGATTGAGACCGATATTGATTTTGCCATACCTAGTACTGAGGATCCCTGGATTGTCATCATGAGTTCGTTTCAGGAAACAACAAGTAGTGGACAAACGACGAAAGTAAAGGATATGCGTTCTATTTACGATAGCATTAACCGCCAGAATAGCCGCTATAATGAGAATAGAGTTTTTGTCAATTTCGTAGATGGTGGTGGATGGCTAGCAAGAAGGCGGGATTTAGAACGCATGGTGGAAAACTGCCATTATTTTCTCAATCTCGAATACCTTGATATGCTAGAGGCAATTGTCTCGGAACACCTGCCTGAACAATATCTTAAATCGTAGACGTTCGATTGATACGATGTCCGCTTCATTCAAAAGACTCCTTTCAAAATTCTTCTTTGGATTAAGGGAGAAACCAATGTTCACCATTGGGGCGTTTGCCATAATTTTCGATGAGAAAGGCCGCGTGTTGCTCAGCCACAGGCGCGATTATGACTTGTGGAACTTGCCGGGCGGACGAGTCGAAAGCGGAGAGATGCCCACAGAAGCGGTCATTCGAGAGACGAGAGAAGAAACAGGATTAGAGGTATCTGTTGAGAAATTGTTTGGCGTCTACGGTAAAACAGACAGCAACGATATTGTATTCGCCTTCCGGTGCAAGGTGATAGGCGGCAAGCTCCGAGTAACGGAGGAAGCCGATCAGAACACTTATTTTGGCCTGGGCGACTTGCCCGAAAACACCGTGCCCAAGCAGGTAGAAAGAATTGAAGACGCGGTAAACTTTGACCAAGAGCCTGTTTTTCGGCGGCAGCATACGTTATCGTCAAGAGAGTTCTTGGAGGAGATAACTAATACATGATGGCACAAATACATTAGTAATTGGTATTCGTGCTCCAGGTGCAATGCACTCCAAATACAAGAGTGCAGCGCACCTTAGAATCTACACACAATAAATTGGAGACAAAATGATTAACCTGAACAACCCAGAAACAGCCTTTGCCCTCGACGCCGTCCGTCGGGCGGCTTTGCTTGTGAAGCACATCCAGGCGGAAATGGTCACGTCCGCGCTCACTAAGGACGACCGCTCCCCCGTCACGGTGGCTGATTTCGCCGCTCAAGCTTTGGTGGGGCACTTGCTCGAAGAAAAGTTCCCCGGCGTTTCTTTGGTGGGGGAAGAAAGCTCGGCCGTTTTGCAGATCCCTGAGGAGCGTGACACCCTCTTGACCATCACCCGCTTCCTTGGCGAGATATTTCCCCAGGCTACGCCAGAAAAAGTGTGCGCCTGGATTGATCGCGGCGCAGGGGAAGCGGAAGACCGCTATTGGACGGTAGATCCCATTGACGGTACAAAGGGATTTTTAAGGGGCGCGCAATACGCGGTAGCCTTAGCTTTGGTGGTGGATGGGCAACCACAGATAGGCGTGCTCGGTTGCCCCAACCTGACCGGTGGCTATCGAGAAAATGTAGAGGGGGAAGGTTCGCTCCTGATAGCGGCCACGGGAGAGGGAAGTTGGCTCACGGCCTTGGAAGGCGGCCCACAAAACGAGTTTACCCGCGTCAAGGTTTCCCCGCAGGATGACCCAGCCCAGGCGCGGCTCCTGCGCTCCTTCGAATCGGGCCATACCAACACGGGACAAGTGGATCGGTTCAACCAAGCCATGGGCGGAGAGGCGCCACCCGTGCGCATGGATAGTCAGGCCAAGTATGCCGTGCTGGCATCCGGGCAAGGAGAGATATATCTGCGCTTGCTCTCGCCTGGGCGTGAAGATTATCGGGAAAAAGTTTGGGATCAGGCCGCTGGCTCGCTGATCGTCGAAGCCGCTGGCGGACGGGTGACCGATTTGGCCGGTAATCCCCTAGACTTTTCGGTCGGCCGCAGACTTCTCAAGAATCGCGGTGTGTGTGCCACAAATGGACACCTCCATGAAGCCGCTCTGCAGGCGTTACGAACAGTGAAAGCGGTTTGATTGGTCGGATATGAAGAAATTAGCTCAAGAAGCAAAAACCCTTTTCAATATTGACCTCACGCCATGGCAACTTTCAGCAGTGGCTCAGTATATGGGTGAATTAGAGAAATGGAATAAGCGTTATAGCCTAACGGCCATTCAGTCTCCGGAAAAGGTGCGTGTCAAGCATTTCTTGGATTCCTTTAGCTGCTATCCAGTGATGAAGAATACCATTATTAACAGGGTGATTGATGTCGGGACGGGAGCCGGGTTTCCGGGCATTCCTTTGAAAATCCTCTTCCCGAGTATGCATCTCACCTTAGTGGATTCTGTCAAAAAGAAAACCGATTTTTGCCGGCATATCGTCCAGGAGCTGGGCTTGGGGGGCGTTGACGTCATCCGCGAGAGGGCTGAGCGCTTAGGAAAAGAGGATGGCCACCGAGAAAAATATGACTGGGCTTTAGCCAGAGCTGTCGCGCAACTTTCTGAGCTTTCGGAGTATTTATTACCGCTCGTCAAAGTAGGGGGAAGGATGCTGGCCATGAAAGGGGATAGCGGGCCGGCTGAGGCTCACGCCGCAGGAGAGGCCATTGACCTCTTAGGTGGACATCTCCGCCAATTGGAACAGCTTCACCTGCCCGGCGTCACCGAAGACCGCTATTTGGTGATTATTGACAAAGTTGCCCCCACGCCAGAAAAATACCCCCGCAGGGTGGGAATCCCCGCTAAGCGTCCTTTGTGAAACGTCCCCCTATGGGGATGCTTCGCGATGAAGCGTAATGAGTGAAACGTAAGAGCGCAATCTTACTCATTACTCTTTACTCATCACTCGTCACTCATCACCCTCCCCCCTTCAATATACCATTGGGTTGTTTCCTGAATAAAGGTGGAGGTAAACAAATCCAGGTCGGTTGTCGTGAGGAGAACCTGCTCGGTTTGGGCAATGCGGTCAAGCAAGTCCTGGCGTCGGGTTTCGTCCAACTCGGCCAAAATTTCATCCAGCAGCAGAACCGGCCAATGGCCGGTTTTTTCTTTCATCCACGCCACTTCTGCCATTTTGATAGCTAAAAGCGCGGTTCGAATTTGCCCTCGTGAGCCGTACGTGCCAAGGTCGATCCCGTTTCCCAAAAAATGAAGTTCGTCCCGGTGGGGGCCAATGGTTGTCACTCCCCGCTTGATTTCTTCTCTGCGAAGCTCCAGAAGTTTTTCCCTGAAGCCGGATCGAATGTCTTCTAAAGGTATTCCGGACCTGTCTACTGGAACATCCAGGGGTAGGCTGTATTGGTCTGAAGGCGTAGGGAGGGGTTCATAGGCTGGCTGGTATCGCAAACGTAAAATTTCCTTTCCCCGCGTCAGATCGTGGTGAATGGTGGCAGCATGAGTTTCCAACTCGCGCAAGGCATGAATGCGAGCATGGATGATCTTTGCTCCTGTCTGGGTTGTTTTTTCATCCCAATAGGCCAATTGATCGGGGTCTCCCCCGCGTTCTTTAAGCTGCTTGAGAAGGGCATTGCGCTGCCGAATGGCTTTGTTGTACGCAGAGAGCGTTGAGCTATACTGCGCCACCACTTGCGCAAGGGCTAAATCCAGATAATCTCTCCGCTGGCGAGGTGAGCCAGTAATGATCTCCAACATATGGGGGAGGAATAAGACAGCGTTAAAATGGCCTATCACCTCGTTGAGTTTTCGCTTTCGGCCATCAAGCAAGACTTCTTTCCTGACATGGGTGTTGCCATTCGTAGAAGTATCCTGGATGATGCGCACTTCCAGGTGATGTTCCTGATCTCCACGAATATAATTGGCTTTGATGCGGCTGACGGCGAGGGCATCCTTAGCGGCTAAAAAATTGACCAGTTCGCCCAATGTGCCAGCCTGAATGGAAGTCATGGAGGCCAGCATATAAATAGCCTCCAATAAGGTTGTCTTGCCTTGGGCGTTATCCCCCACAAGAAGGAGAGCACCCCGGGGTATATCTCCATCTAAGCGTGAAAAGATACGGAAATTTGTCAGGGAAAGGTGTGTTAGGTACATAGTAGGAAGTACTTATTCGATCAGAGGCGGCAGCCACTTTTACGAGTGGCGTATCACCTCCCGTTCGCGGGGCACTTAAACGAGATCAACGACTTCGCCTTCAGGTTCCCAAACCTCATCCGCGCGATCTGTAAAGACAATCCCATTGAGATGATCTATCTCATGTTGGAAAATACGCGCTAGCCATCCCCTGGCCCTCATTTTGAAAGGTTCTCCTTTCTGTGTTTGGCCCTCAATGCGAACTGAAACAGGACGTTCTACTTCCCCCATCCATCCTGGGACGGAAAGACAACCCTCAACACCAACGTCTTTTTCTTGGGAGCGTGAGGTGATTTTTGGATTGACGACCACGTAGAGCGTGGGGGGAATGCTTTCATCCTCTTCGTTCCCAAATTCTATCGTTATCACTTGCTGCGAGATGTTAATTTGCGGGGCTGCCAATCCCACCCCGTTATCTTCTCGCATGCTTTCAACCATGTCCTCAACTAGTTCTTGTAATTCATCGTTAAAATCCGTTACCTTAGCAGCTTTTTTTCTTAGTGTGGGATGGGGAACGGTGATAATCTCGCGTTTTGTCATTAAGTTTTTTACTCCAATTAAGGTAACCATTCACGCCCCCCTGTCCCCCCAACTCTGGGGGGAAGGCTGACTCCCCCAGGATTGGGGGTTGGGGGGCGAAGGTGGGTGAACGGTTACCAATTAAGTTATGTGATGGGTTCGTAGCAGGGAACGAAAGTGCCCGTCCCAGGCATGGGATGCACTCTCGTACCCTACTACAAACTTATCACGTAATTGCTCAAAATAGTAGTGGTCTGTAGTCGAGATTTTCGCGCAGCATCCCCGGAGGGGGACGATATCTCGCGCCCACGGGGTCACGTTGTGCGCCTACGGTGTACAGCCCTTGGCTAGTGGCCACAGGCCCGCACGGCGCGGCGTAGAAACCCCGGCTACACCACCAGAGCATATTTCTGTCTAAAAGTGTGCTCTAAAACCTGTCAGGTCTGGGCCCAAAACCTTAACTAAATGACATTGACTTTATACTTGACGCGACACTAGGCAGAAAAGTCAAGATCAACGGGCAAATAAAAGCGACTTTCCCAGGCATAACCATCGGATGCATCAGGCCCTCGGGAACTGATGGAAGCCTCTACCGTTTTTATACCAATCCAAGCAACACTTTTCCACAGCTTGTATTCTTCCCAGGGAATGACAATAATGAATACACGATCCTTGATAACGCTTGTTTTGATAGCCTTCTCGGAGGGATCGAAACCCTCTTCTGGCTGCATACTGATAGAAACCAGATTCCCATCTATGGAGTCTTCCACGCGGCCTATAATAAAGCGCGTATTATACTTCTCCAATAAAATTGTCCGCAGAGGGGCATCGGGGAAGTAGTATTCCAGCCTTCCAAGAGATTGCTGTTGTTGGTTTATGGTTAATATAACCCTGATTTCAGCATTTCTTGCCTCCGCCTTGGCGGACTCAAAGAGTGTTAACACACTACCTTCTGGCAACAATGCGATCCATTTTGACAAATCTTCTTGCCATAGAATTCTAACAGAAGGCGATCCTGGGTCATGTCTGCGGTCTTTAGAGCGCTTATACTGCTCATGCTCTTCGTGATAGATCGCCAGGGATTCTACCATATCCTCCCGTCGTCGTTGGGCCTCAGCGTCTTCTTTTCGGCGCACAGCTGCGTAATAGTGCTCGAAAACCTCTTGTTGCACCATACTGGGGTTAACGACCATTTCAAAATCAAATTGGGCATCTCCCACGTTAATGGCCACTGTGCCAAAATTAAGAAGCCGCTGGATAATGTTCTCTCGTGAATAATCTAGGCTCAAAATATTTTCTAAAGGGGCCGAGCGCCTGTCCTCTTTTCCGAAGGGCTTTCTATCCAGATCGACGATTTCTCTTTCCGTCAGTTGAAAGCGGTCATTGGCCCAATCAAATAATCTATATCCCCAAAAAGGTGCCGAGACAAGAAAATAGATTCCTATCGTGAGCAGAAAAATTTTCGGAGACACAACAGTCACCACGTTTAGGACACTGAGCAGTAATGCCAAACTCAAAAAACCGAGGATGAGAACATGAAGCCAAATTTGTTTGAGTAAAACATAAAGATGCTTTCGATACGTGATCACGCCCTTATGTTCGAAACGGGTTTTCAATAAATTCCCCAACATGGGGGGAAGAACAGTGGTTGGTATTGTCTCTTTGGCTTCTTCTTCTCCTTCTCCTCCGTCCGCACTTTCCTCGCTTTCCTTATCTTCAAATCCTAACCGTGAGCGGATCGCTTGCGTGAGTTTAGCAGTTTCTTCTTCCTCTGAACGTTCCTCAGATAAGTGCCAATAGTCTTGTATAATTCCTTCCAATTCTTTGGGATGAGCGGCGTTGCGCATGGTGATTTGCCCCGTATACGTGCGGACGATCACATTCGCATAACCCAATAGGCGTTGTATCTGGTTTGTGCTAGAGTTCACTGAAAGAATGGTTTGTAAAGGGGCTTCCCGGCGCTGATCATAGAACCAGACCACTTTTTCGAGCCAAGCAATTCTTTTATCAGTGACGATATAATAGTCGTTTCCCCAGTCTACCCAAATCCACAGCACCCACGGAATAAGGAAAAACAAAGAAATAGAAAAAAGAATAAAATTAGCTTGCCCGTTGTCGTTGAAAGCAATTGAGAGCATAATTGTACCCAGGGCTATAATAGCAGGCAAAATTAACCTTCCCAAGAGAACCGTCGGGTGTTTCTGAACAATAAGGCGGATCACTTCGTCTTTCCCAAGCCAAGGAAAGTTCTTGCGGCGAGCTATCTCATAACTCCTCGAAAGGAGTTGTAGGAGACTTTTTACCTGGGGGTGGGAATCGACCAGCTTCGTAAAAGAAGCCTTATCTATCCTTAACACCATGGACCTTTGCTCAGATTTCGCAGTGGCGGAACGCGGGCGATCGTGGAGCAAGGCCCCCTCTCCCAGATACTCTTTTTTCCCCACGGAGCCTATATAACCGGCTTCACGCTCCAAGATAATTGTCCCTGAGACAACAATAAAAAAATAATCTCCTTTCTTTCCCTCTTCGAAAAGAATTTCTTCGTGAGCGTAAGATTTACTCTCGAAAGATTCAGCGACTTGCATCAACTTATGGTCGTTGAGAGAGTTGAAGAGGTAGAGGCTTCGGAGGAATTCAAAAATTTCGTTTGCGTCCATGATTGTATTTCCAGCAATGAGCGGCTATTAGGTAGATTTTAGCACATTCTGGCAGATAAGGGGGAAGGATACCACTCCCCAAAACACTATTCAATGATAAAATGCATAGACAATCCGCCTAGTTAAAAGGAGCAAGAAGTATGCCCATCAATTTTGGTACAGATGGCTGGCGAGCAGTCATTTCGGATACATTCACCTTCCACAACCTGCGCCTGGTAACCCAGGCCATAGCTGATGCCATTCATTCCGGGCGCTGGTATGAAGGCTCACCGATCAAAAAGACGCCAGACCCGAATCGGATCGTGGTTGGTTTCGACACGCGCTTTTTATCGGATCGTTATGCCAGGGATGTGGCGCGTGTTTTAGCCGCCAACGGGTACACGGTCTATCTCACCCAGGCAGACGCCCCCACTCCCGCACTATCTTACGCGGTTCAAAACCTCCAGGCTATTGGGGGAATCGTCATTACCGCTTCCCACAATGCTCCGCGCTACAACGGCATTAAGTTGAAAGCAGCCTATGGGGGATCGGCTTCGCCGGAACAGTCGCGGGTGGTGGAAGTCTACCTGAACGACAACGAGGAGCGGGGGCGCGGCCCAAACCTAATGGATTGGGAGCAGGCGCGAGATGCCGGGTTGATTCAACGCTTTAACCCCATCCCCGACTATTACCAACACCTGCGCACCCTGATAGATTTTGACACCATTGCCGAGAATCCCCCCCAGGTCGTGGTGGACGCCATGCACGGTTCGGGACGGGGAGCCATTGCCGGGATCTTGAAAGGAACGGGCTGCGAGGTCACCGAAATCAGAGGGGAAATGAATCCCGGATTTGGCGGCACGCTCCCCGAACCCATTGAGCGCAACCTTGGCGCCTTGGCGGGAGCAATCAGCACTGGAATGGGCACGCTGGGCTTGGCCATGGACGGAGATGGGGATAGGCTTGGCGCGATGGATGAGAGAGGTAATTTTGTTGACCCCCACCGCATTATGGCTTTGGCCATGCGCTACCTCATTGAAGAACGAGGTTGGCTGGGTCCCGTAGTACGCACTGTTTCTACAACCCGCATGATTGACCGTTTGGCCAAAGAGTATGATGTACCCATTTACGAGACCCCCGTGGGCTTCAATCACATAGCCGATTATATGCTTTCTGAAGACATCTTGATCGGAGGGGAAGAGTCGGGCGGAATCTCTTTCCGGGGCCATATCCCAGAAGGGGACGGGGTGTTGATGGGCTTGTTGATAACAGAGATTGTCGCCAAATCAGGAACATCTCTTTACGAGCTAGTTCAAGATTTATTAGAAAGCGTTGGCCCAGCTTTTTACGAGCGCAGAGACCAGCGGCTGAAATACCCCATTGAGAAACTAGAAATGGTCCGCTATTTGCTTGACACTTCCCCGTCCACAATTGGTGGAGAAAGGGTTGTCGACGTTGTTAGTACGGATGGCGTAAAATATATACTAAGTGATGATTCTTGGTTACTTATTCGTCCTTCGGGAACAGAGCCCGTCCTCCGCGTTTACGCAGAAGGGCGCACTCCAGAGGTGGTGGATAATCTATTAGGCTATGGGGAGAAAGTGGCTGCTGATATTGTGAGTTGAATTTCCGATCTGCTAAGCAGATGACTTACGCAGACGGCGGCTGAGCACGATCACCACAATCAAGATTCCCGCAATGACTACCAGGC
Organism: Chloroflexota bacterium; assembly: GCA_018263575.1. Taxonomy (GTDB): domain Bacteria; phylum Chloroflexota; class Anaerolineae; order Anaerolineales; family UBA11858; genus B10-G9. The sequence continues at coordinate 9,253 of JAANWX010000024.1, forward strand.
TGGGAAGGCCTACCTGGTCAGCAAATCCAGTTCCTGATAGTTCTGTGACCGTTGGGGTAAGCAATGCGCCAGCAGCTTGTTCGGTAAGTAAGGCGGCCACAGTTTTTGTATAAGGAGAAGGTGTATCCGCTTGCGGCGCGGCAACAACTGGCGTATTAGTAGGCGAATCCGTTGCGGGTACTTGCGTAGAGGTAGTAGAGGTAGGAATATCTGTGGGCTCTGGCGTGGAGGTATTGGTTGGAGTAGCTGTCCAACCTTTAGCCTCTGCGGTCAATTGACTGCTTAACGCTATTTGCGTATTTTGGGCATTGACCTCAGCTACCTGCGTTTGGCGGGCAGTTTGCTGCTTTGGATAGGCTGTCATGGCATAAACGGCTATTCCAATCAAGGAAAGCAATAAAATACCGCCCATAATACCGGCTACAATTAGAAAAGTCCGGTTTCCAGCCTCTTCTTCAGGGAAGCCTTCTTCTGCTGGCTCCATCTCTTCAAAATCAAAATCATTGTCGAAATCATCCATCATACCCATAATTCTTCCTCCTCAATGAACAATGTTACTCTGGCAACTCCAGAATTTCAATCCTCTTATAACTATCCCTCTACTGGGCGCGCGCGGTGTTTTTCTGCAATGGCCTCAGTAGGTCTCAATCTCCTGATCAGCTTTTTCTCCAAAAGATTCAAGAGAAGCTAGGGGAACTTTTACCAGTTCTCCATTCTCTAAACGCACTTCCGCCGCGGGAGCTGTGACTCCGCTGGGGAACTTGAACGGTTTCGATAAAATACGTTTAATAATGCCTATTTGGGCGGAATAAGATTTATTCACAAGATATACTTTTTGTTCGGGGGCGAACTCATCCATTCCTAAAAGCGGTTCAATCTGATCTGGGGCTGGCAAGGTGATAACTAACTCGGGTCGTTCCCCCTCTAAGGAACGGTAAGCCTGCGCGTGTAAGGCGATATTTCGGTCTTTGGTGGTAGTGGTAAGCAACTTATAAGCCGCTGAATTCATAGGTTTTTTCCCAAATCCATCTAGGACTATAATGGGAAAAGGAATTTTTGTGGCAAGGGGTACTAATGCTGCCGACATACTTCCTACAACTAGGCCTTTTACGGGGATATTGGCGGCCCGGTGCAGGACTTGTGGGTCTTGGCAAAGCCCACCTACTAGGATCGTGCCTCGGGCGCTAAGATCTATTTTATCCGCAACAAGCTCATCGCCGGGATCGTCGAGCATGAGTTGCATCAGCCCAAATGCTATTTTCCCATTCCCCCACATTCCTTGGACTAGCGCTCCCCTGGTCTCTATTATGACACCCCAATCGGGAATGATCTTTGTCACCGTGCCATCTATACCAGCCTTTAACTCAACAGGGGAGGCAAAGGCTTCTATGAGCACCTTCCCATCTCCGGTGAGTTTCACTTGCCCAGAAAAAGGAGCACGCACCACTCGTTGGAACAATCCTGCTGGGCCAGCAATGATATCGCTCTTAGAGATAGTGTCTCCTTTTTGGCGTTGTAGTAATTTATCAGCTTTATGGGGAGACACATTTAACCCCTCGGCAATGTTTAATATGACGTACTTTGGCGCCGCAATATATTCAGCAACGATGTTAGTTGGAGAAACCGCTTGACCCTGGCGGGCCACAACACGTCCCGGGACAGGGAGGACACGTTCGCGTTCGACAAGTGTGAGAGGTGAAATATGTTTTACAGGAGCTATCATAGCGTGTTCTCGAGGGGGAGAGAAACTAATGAAGGATTTTCGCTTTCAGACCTTGGTCTCCAAGGCGCGATACCATCTTTGGACTAATTTTTTACGGCGCTTTGGGTCTTGTGATAAGTGGAGCGGCCTCCCGCGGGCGTCAATGACTATGCCTGCGGCGCCTCCGACTGCTTGTACTTCGCCGGCTTTTCCTGGCCCGCCCATGCCAACATCAAATTGGTGGAGAGGGCGGAGATGGAGTTTTACACGTTCACCCATTTTGACGGGTAAGACTTCAAGTTTCCCGTACTTGATTTCCCGCGTGGTCTCTGCGCCGGACTTATTGGTCATGCGCACACGCAAAACAGGAGTCCCAAAGCGGGCATATCCTACAGGTGCAATAATCGTGCCTAGATTCAAAAATGTGCTGGACTCAAGCACTTGCACCGTAAGGAGAGGGTTGATTCTAGCTGCTGCTCCTAAGGCAGCGCTAAGGTTATTTTGATCTACGACCATCGTTGTCACCCCAGTTGGTTGTATGCCATCTAAGAGCATTAGCAGCGCTTGCCCAGGGGTGGGGGCTTTGGAAATCACACTCCCTGCCGCAATAATAGGCTCAACCACAGGTAATAAGGCGGGAGCAAGCCGCGGGGTATCTGATGGAAAATCGGGCAAAGTACTTCCTACTGCTAACAGAAGCGCCTGTCGGCCCAGAGCTTGTTCAATAGCTAATTCTTTTTTTGTGACAGGCAAACTATGGGGGTGAGCTTGTTTATTGTAAATATAATTTTGGACAGCATCTTTTGAAATATCAAACGGAAGCCAGCGCATTATGCCATCAAGTTTGCTTTCCCGAAGAGTCTTAACGCTCCCTGTGCCCACGCCAAGATATGGATACACCCTGAGGGTTTCTTTTCCGTTAAATGCAGCCGCTACCGTTGTGCTTTGTGATCCAATATCAACACCTAAGACGCCTTTATCAGGGTCATATTTTTTACTGAGAAAGCGAATGACCCTTGCAAATGCGCCTGAGGTCGGAGTCAGATAATTACCTGACCAACTTAGCAAATCGCCAATACCACCAATTTGGGCTTTGCGGATTCCCTTAAAAATGGCTGTCAATTCGCGTTGAGCAGGAGATATAGTTTCAAGATTGAGCGCGGGACGAATATTAGGCGCAATGTGAAACTTCCCTACCCCTTCTAACGAAGAGCGGACTTGTGCCTGGATTTTCTGATTTCCCGCAAAGAGGATATACGGTGATTGCTCTTTAGAAGATAAATAACTGGCCAATCCAATAGCCTCAACCAACTCCAGGACAGATTGCGAAGCGCCATCATCTGTTCCGCCGGCCACAATGACCACATCCGGGCGAACGCGCATAAGGGTATTAATACGGTCAGAGGTCTGGCGTCGGTCATTGAGCTTGATGGTATCCACTACTTGAGCATAAGTCGTAGCGGCCAAGTTTCGAGTGCTGGCAAGCGTAATATCCTCCAAGAGGCCTACAGCCACTATCTTAAGGGGTTCTCCCGCTGAAATCGTGGCTACCAGGGCGTCCACTCCTGAGTTATCAGGCAAGCTAGGCATAATGAGGCTTTCGTTGCTGCTAATTAGTTTTCGACCGGTTGCCGTTGTCAAATTATCCATCGCCCGCCGGATACCTTCTCCGACATTATAAAACGGCGTCCCGACCGTGCTAGGAGCCTCCCCTGAGGCTAAGAAGCGATACTGGCCATTGACTACATCAAAAAGCAAGGCGCGCGTAGAGATTGCCCCTATGTCTATAGCTAATAAAGAGTCAGTATTGATACGTGAAGTAGCCATTGTTTATACGCTCGCCAGCAATTGGAGCCCAATTTCCTTGATGAAATTCCACAAAAAGGATATTCGTTCTATTAGGGCTGTTAGCGCTGCAAGATAGATGCCTGCAAAGAGGACACCGAAAGTAGTGGCGATAAAGAGTTGACCGATTTTCCCGATCTTCTCGATAAAAGCAAAACGCTTGGGAATGCGACCGGGTTTCGAGCGGACGCCGAAATGGAAATAGATTAAGGTAGAAATTGTTCCTAGAATGATAATTCCAGCATTGAGCCAATTTGCCCACGTTGTATCGCCCGTGGCAGAAGGCTCGATGCTGTTTATTGTTCCTATTGTCTGAGGTAAAAGGGTTCCAGTGATGGCGCCCCCCACCGCTGCCGCCGCGCCGATCCCCACCAGAATGGCCATAGCCCAATTCCCAGCCCGTTTTATAGGAGTGACTTTGGCAAATAAAAAGAGACTTGGAATTAGCATACCTATTGAAAAATACGTTTCTCCCTCACCTCCATATATTAAAGGGAAAATGAGTTGGGGGAGGAGAACGTTATAAATAGTAATCACTGCTGCGTATCCAGCCGATACGCCAATGAAAATATGGGCCGCTAATCGGAAGAGGGGATTATCTCCCAGCACATAGCTAAAAACAAGCAAGGTGAGAATAAATCCCAGGAAAACACCTACAAAATCAGCCAAGCTAGCAATTGCTAAGTTCATTTGCCCACCTCGGTATACTTCCTTTTGTTATCGATTTGACTCAAGACCACATTTGCTACGCCACTGATCAAGAGTACGACACCGGCAGCTATTATTCCTATACTGAAAGCATTCCAATATCCTTGTGCTAAGCCCCCGCGTCCAATGAGTTGTTCGTAGGAGGTTCCTCCAGGGAGACCAGCCACTAATCCTGCGACTTGTTGAGGGGTGGCTTCGTAATAAGGGCGCACTAAAGGCTCAGCTTGCGCGCTTACGGCCATCATCAACGGAGTACTTGTCAGATTCGGTTGAACTTGTTCCACCCATATACGGGCTGTATCTGCGTCATCCGTGATGACCAGAACCAAGGAAAAATCGGCGATAGACTTGATCTCTTGTAAAGGTTGCATTTTCCAGGCATCCGCACCATCAAAAGCCAGGGGCATAATATTTTGAGGGGATACCACAAAGCTCAATAGACCCGCTGCACCTCCAGGAATATAGCCCAAATTCACGTATTGTTGTCCATGGATATACTTGTGTTGGGCCTGTGTTGTACGCAAGAAATTTTCTACCAGAACGGGGCCTGTTGGAGAGGTTGATACAAAGGTCAGGTAGGTTCCCCTGAGCATAAGGTGATCTATAACGCCGGCTGCTATAGCGTTCATTTCACCCGATAAGGCTGGTTCATAGTCAAAAGCGACTAAGACAGGAGATGCTTCTGGCAAGGCTTGTATGGCCTCATTGATAGATCGAGTTTCTTCTTGATGGAAAGGGTAAGAGAACCATTCCTGTGTGGAGGAGAAAGCGAAACCGATAGATAAGAATAGGACCAAGGCAATAAGCCATCGCAAAACGCGTTGTGTTGAGATTAAGGGCTGCGCTGGGGCTGCTTCAGTTTTCTCCTCATTAGCAACCATGGTCTCCAATAGGTTTACATATTGTTGCTGAGACTCGGCAACTTTTAACTTGAAGGATTGTTTAGCCGCTTTGTGCGCTTTGATAATACCCGCTTCGGCTGGAAGTATATTTTCCATACCAGCCAGTGGCCCAGAACTTTCAACGTATTCTTCCTCATCGAGAAGCTCACTATCTTCCTCAGAAGGAGCTTTCACGGGCCGCATGGCTTCTACCCAGCCTGGCAATTCTCCTGGGGTAATATCATCTAGGTCTTTTCCAGATAATCCCTCCTCTGCAAGCTCTTCGTCGGAGGCTTCTGAAAGCCATTGTGGCAGGTCATCGGCAAAGATATCTTCACCCGCTATTTCCCCTTTTTTCTCTTCTGAAAAGGGGGAGATAAAAACGCTTTCCTCATCCTCGGAGGGGTGTTCAACATCTTCTGAAGCTTTTTCCTCAAGCAGCCAGTCTGGCATTTCTTCCTCAGGAGATTCACCTTCATCAAGCCAATCTAGGTCCGTCTCCTCATCAAGCAGCCCTTCCGCCACGTCTTCCCCGAAGGGGGAGGCGGACTCTTCCAAGTCTTCTTCCACTGAAGTCGTATCAGGCGTTTCAGGTTCTCTGCCTGTTTCTTCGCCCTTCATCTCTAAGAGCCAATCTGGCAGGTCTTCTCCAGGCACAGCGCCTTCCGGATCATCTTCCCCGGCTTCTTCATCAAGCCAATCTAGGGCCTCGTCATCGTCAAACGATGTTTCTTCGGCGTCTTCTTCAAAGGGGGAGGCCGTTGTTTCCATTGGAACTTCTTCTTCCGGAGATGCTTGAGGAGTCTCAAGTTCTTCACCTGTTTCTTCGCCCTTCATTTCTAAGAGCCAATCTGGCAGGTCTTCTCCAGGCACAGCGCCTTCCGGATCATCTTCCCCAGCTTCTTCATCAAGCCAATCTAGGGCCTCGTCATCGTCAAACGATGTTTCTTCGGCGTCTTCTCCAAAGGGGGAGGCTGTTGTTTCCATTGGGGCTTCTTCTTCCGGAGATGCTTGAGGTGTCTCAAGTTCTTCACCTGTTTCTTCGCCTTCCATTTCTAACAGCCAGTCTGGCAAGTCATCTCCGGACACGGTCTCACTGCCGGGGGCAACGGCTTTTTCTTCCGGGATTGATTTTTCAACCGCAGACTTCTCGCTATTTTTTTCTTCTGCCTCTAAGGCTCGAATGCGTTGGAGCCAGTCTTGGTCACCTTCTTCTGTGATTGGGGGAGGTTCAGCTTTCTTTGAGTCTGGGCTGTCTTGAAATTTAGCCAACCAGTCTTCTTCTTGGGAGGAATCTGGGGAGGGTTCTTCTGGTGAGGTGGTTCCCCTCGCATCCTGTAACCAAACAGGCAATGTTCGTTCTAGTTCACCTGTGTCCATGGGGGAAGGGGCCGAACCCGGGGAGAGGGAGGAGGTATCTTCATCCCCCGCAGGAGAATCAACGAGCGGCTTAAGGCGCGCTTCGCAGAATTGACACACCTCACGATCTTCCGGATTTGGCTTACCGCACATGGGGCAATTATTTTTCGCCATTGTTAACCCTCGTATGGGCGATCAGTGCCCATAATAATGCGTAAGCCAGTTGTGATTGTACCTAAAGCAATGCCCAGCAATAAACCACGTGCGCCACCCACCGCCGGGATATGTACGATCCAACTCCGTATGTCTTTGAGAATTGGGAAGTTCATCATCGAAAGGGAAATAGAGCCCAGGAGAACCAGCAAAACGATAAAGAAAAAACCTATGGCCAGGTAATTCATCTTTCTTCTTAATAAGTAGGTAGCGGCATAAACAAGGCTGACAGCCATTACAGCCATAAGGCTGGTTTCTATGGGTCTTTGAATGTAGGTGAAAATCCAATTCGTCCACTCAAAATTGGGGTTGCCGTACATATAAGCCTTGAACATATCGTAAAATCCAATTCCTAGGGTTGCCAAAAGGGCTACGACCAAGATAAAGCTATTCCAACTATTAGAATCCTTGTCAGCCATTTTCCGGATGTGTACGGATAGGAGATTGATCACCCCTACCAGGAGAGCAACAGCCGCCAATACCATACCCACACGAAGCAAAATAAAACGCAGGGGTTCAGCGGCTGGTATAAAATAACCAGATAAGACTACTAGACCTACAGACATGGCTATTGCCGTAGCTAATGGGGCGCGGAATTTGAATTTCACGGTGTGCCTACCAGTATATTTTCTATAAGTTGGCCAAAGCCAGCAAATTTCAATAAGATTCCGATTAGAATGCCCCCTACAAGTATCCAACGAAAGACATCTTGGACTTTTAGACTAGATATGTGCATAGGGCCAGCGCCCAAATAAGCTCCGCCTGCAAAGAGTTCTTCGCCAATAAGGGGTTCTTCTACTGTAGAGTACATCACAGCCTGGGCTGGGAGATGGGCGGTGCCTGCCATAGTGAAACTATTTTGACGTTTGCCAGCCGCAGTGAGCCAGATGACCTCGTTGCCGTACCATCCCGCCAAAATATTTGCCGAGACCCGATCATCTCGGATGGTTGGCATAGTTCCCACGGCATAGGAGAAAGGAGTAAGCCCCCTTAACTCTCCCGAGGATGTTTTTTTGCTTTTCAGCTCAATTTTCTCGCTGGTTCCGTGAATTGTGTCTTGAGCTAAAATAGAGAGGGCGGCATTCCCCGCTGTGGCGACCGGAGGGCGATCACCAGCGGAAGCAATGCGGATGACTTGCTCTAACATGCTTAGGCCCACAAACGCTGAAGCAGATTGAGGGCTGGTGACTCCTCCCCTTCCCAAAGAAACATGGATTTGCGAGCCATCTTCAACCGCCAGGCCGATTGCCCGTTTGAGTTTTGTATACGCTGAAATGGGCCGCAAATCTGCCTTTGTGGAACCGCCTCTAACCACGTTGAAGATAATCATCAACCCGAAGAAACTTGCCACAATTGACAACCCTATCAATCCAGTTATTGTCACAGGGAATATCCTCCAGAATCATTTTTGAGGGGATATGAACGTAAAACTTCAATAAAGGCTTGTTGTTGGGTGGGGCTTTCGAGCAACTCAGCTAAGGCTTGGGTATTTTCTTTTGCCGCAAATACAGATAAGAGCGGTTGCCCAAAATATATGGCTTGTGCACCAAGCAGAGTGAGAGGCCCAGCAGCTTCCAGGAGTGAAGCAACCACTTCATTTAATTGCCAATTATACAGCCTGTCAGCCCATTTGAACCAAGTCTTTTTTATCATCTTTACATGGTAAGTATAGCACAAATCTTAAAATGTTGTAGGTAGTGAGTTAATTCCTGTTCCAATGTGTTAGCTGGTCCTTGGTTTTTTTTGAAGTTAAGGTATTATAATAAAAAAATCCCTACTTTGTTTTATCTAAGGAGTAAATGATGCAACCTGATCTGACAAAACACTTTTTGGAATTAGTGCGTTTAACGGCCACCGATTTACCGGCTGACGTTGAAAAACGCCTCCGAGCAGCTAGGGTAGATGAGGAGGAAGGGTCTGCCGCACAGGGCGCCTTGGATACAATATTAAGAAACGTGGAGATGGCCCGGGAAAATTCTACTCCCATTTGTCAGGACACAGGAACCCCCATTTTTTACGTAGCTCACCCCGAGGGTTGGAGCACTCGTAAACTGCGGACCCAAATTGAGGAAGCAGTCGTGGAAGCGACTAAGCTGACCTATTTGCGACCAAACTCAGTGAATGCCGTCACCGGTACCAATACCGGAGATAATACAGGAGACGAGCATTATCCCTCTGTCCACTTCGAGGAGGTGGAAGGTGATTCCCTGACCGCTGAATTGATCCTCAAAGGTGGGGGATGTGAGAATGTTGGAGCGCAGTACAAACTGCCCAACGCCGCTTTGGGTGCGGGACGTGACCTGGACGGGGTGCGGAAAGTCGTCCTGGACGCCGTCTTCCACCCACAGGGGAAGGGATGCGCCCCCGGGGCCTTAGGCGTGGCCATCGGCGGTGACCGTGGTTCATCATACGCCGCCTCCAAAGAAGCCCTCTTCCGCCCCCTGGATGACACCAACCCTGACCCTGTATTAGCGGAACTTGAAGACAAAATTACCCAACAAGCCAACCAACTCGACATCGGCCCTATGGGATTCAGCGGGAAGACCACCGTCTTAGGGACGAAGATCAAGGGCTTGCACCGTTTGCCGGCCAGCTACTTTGTCTCGGTTTCTTATATGTGCTGGGCTTATCGCCGTCGCAGTATGGTCTTCGAAGATGGCGAGGCCACGTATCGTTGATGAGTTTCTAGCAAGGCAAACTTCAAAAGCCTCATAGGGCGCTTTGGGAGAAATTCACGAGCGTTTCCGAACTATCAAACACAAAAACGTTGTTTTGAAGACTTTTGAAGTCTGTCGCTTTGGGGTGGTGGACGCTAACCCACGTTTTACTCTTCACGATTCGCGCTCAATCGTATCGGTGTCCACAAAGCGGGGTTATATACTAAGAACGTAACTGGCCACTTCCATCCCAAAAATGTAGGTCGAAATGGTATTTCGGTGCAAAGTCACCCTTTGCCTTACGGTGTACAGCCCATAGGCTAGTGGCGATTTACCAAATCGCCCTACAGGGGAAGTGACCGATTACCAAAGAAAACCTCATCCTTCAGCATGCGCAAAGGAGAAAACTACCATGAAGACAAAAGCCACACGCCGTGAACGTTGGGCCTGGTATGCATACGATATTGGCAATTCCGCCTATGCTTCCGTCGTTATTCTGGCCATCTATGCCGCGTATTTCAAGGATGTCGTAGTGGGCGGTGTGGAAGGTTCCCGCCTGTGGGGGATTTCGGTGGGGATTGCCATGTTGGTCGTTGCCCTCATCTCCCCCATCCTGGGAACGATTGCCGATTACTCGGGCCGGAAGAAACGTTTTCTCCTCCTTTTCACCATCCAGGCCTGTACGGCAACAGCCTTGCTTTTCTTTGTAAAGGAAGGCGACATTGTCATCGGCATGCTCTTCTATGTCTTGGCCGAAATTGGATACCGCAGCGGGCAAGTGTTTTATAATTCACTTCTCCCTGAAGTGGCTGAACCTGATGAAATCGGTCGCGTATCAGGATATGGGTGGGCCATTGGCCTTATGGGGGGGATTGTTTGTCTCCTCCTCGTTTTGGCGCTGGTCATGTTCATTGGAGGAGGTTTCATTGTCCGCCTCTCTTTGGTGATCACCGCGCTTTATTTCGCCATCTTTGCCACCCCGCTTTTTCTCTGGCTGCGGGAGCGTGCTGAACCAAAAGACCTGCCCGCTGGGGAGAATTATCTCGCCCTAGCCTTCAAGCGTTTGCGACACACTATTAAGTCCGTTCGCGAACACCGTGAATTCATCAAATACATGATCGCTTTCCTGATTTACAATGATGGTGTGTTAATGGCCATTAACTTCGCGGCCATCTTCGGCGTGGTCATGTTTGGGCTTGATCAACAGCAAATCATTATTTTCATGCTCATTGTCCAAGGAACCAGCGTGATCGGGTCTTATATTTCCGGGTGGATGGCCGACCGGTTCAGCGGCAAGGTTTCCCTGGTGGCCTTCCTCATCCTCATGTTGGCCTCTGTGGTGGGTTTGTTTGCGGATGAAAGCGTGACCGGATTCTACATCTTGGGTGGTGTGGCCGGGTTGGCGCTGTCTTCTGTACAGGCCGTCAGCCGGGCCATGGTCGGGCTGCTTGCTCCCCCCGGGCAGAGTGCGGAATTCTACGGCTTCTTCGCCGTCGCCGGCCGCACGTCCTCTTTCATTGGTCCCACCATCTATGGCTTTGTGGCCGCCGAAGCAGCTTTATGGTTCGAAGCACAGGGAGAAAAAGCCTCTTTCTTGTGGTTCGAATACCTGGAAGGGGGAGCGCCTTACGCGGAGCAATTAGGCCAGCGCGTGGCCCTTTTGCCCGTTATGGTCTTCTTGATTGTGGGGTTGGTGATGTTACTATTTGTGGATGAAAAAAGTACGCGATCTGCTGAGCGCTCTTAGTTGCTTTTCAATATTTCAGGGCCAAGACCTCCGAGGTTTGCACTCCAAAAACCTCGGAGGTCTCCCGTTTGAGATGATAAAGAGACCTCCAGCCTACGTCACTTCCAAGCGCTTCTTAGAATATTCTCGATAAATTCCCTCCGTAACGATTTCCCGCATCCGACCTAGGGCGCGGTGAATGTCCGTGAAGGAGGTGTAGAGTGGGGCGATTCCCAGGCGAATATTATCGGGTGTTCGGAAGTCGGGGATCACCGCAGGTGTGCCTGGCCTATCCGGCCCGGCCTGCGTGGCGACGTCCCGGTCCAGGGGAGGGGACTCAATCATGGCCCGGCTGATGCGGTATCCCTCCGGATGGCGCAGGGAAACGTGGGACCCGCGTTGGGCGGAATCAAGCGGTGAGCCAAGACTGAATCCCAAGGGCAGTAACCATTCACGCGCCAAGAAAATCAAATATTCCGTCTGGCGAACACTTTTCTCCCGCAAACGGTCCATCCCCGCCTCGAGGAGGATATCCAGGGCGGGTTCCAACCCCAACATCGACAAGACCTGAGGGGTGCTGATCTGAAAGCGGCTCATCCCCTCCGCAGGGGTAAAATCCAGGTTAAAATCAAAGGGGGCTTTTGTCGCAAACCATCCCCAAATGGGTTGCATGAGTTGTTCTTGCAACTCCCGGCGCACGTAGAGGAAAGCGGGGGACCCTGGCCCACCGTTTAGATATTTGTAGGTGCAGCCCACGGCCAAATCCACATCCCATGCATTGAGCTTAAGCGGCACGGCACCCACAGAATGGGATAAATCCCACAGAGCCAACCCGCCCGCTTGATGGGCCAATTTGGTGATGTGTTCCATATCGTACATAAACGCGCTCTTGAAAGCCACATGCGTCAGGGCGAGCAAGGCCGTATCCTCCCCCAGGGTGGCTTCCACATCCTCCCTTTGGATGGAAATTGTATCCCTGGAAGGAATTAGTTCCAACTCGTGCCCCGCAGCTAATAAGTCGATCACTCCCTGGAAGACGTACAAATCGGAGGGGAAATTCAACTCATCGCTGACGATTTTCTTCCGCCCCGGATAAGCCCGCAGGGCAGCGACCACCAACTTGAAGAGGTTGATCGAGGTCGTATCGCCAACGACGACTTCGTCCGGCTGGGCTCCAATGAGTTGGGCAATTTTCGCGCCAAGTTCGTGAGGTTTCTGAAACCACCCTTCATTCCAACCACGAATGAGCCTTTCTCCCCACTGGTGTTCTATGGCCTCACCCAAGTGCCTCACGGTGGCCTTCGGCAAACGGCCCAAGGAGTTGCCGTCCAGGTAGATCAGGTCAGGGTCAGAAAGGACGAAACGGTCTCGGAAAGAGGCCAATTCATCTTGGGCGTCGAGTTGGTGGGCGCGTGAGAGATCAGCGGTGAATTTCATGGTGAGTAAAGAGTAATGAGTGATGAATAACTAACCTGATAAGGGGAAATTTAGAGACGCCCCAAAACCACAGGTAAAATAAACCGCGCCCAGTTAGCATACATTTTTCCGGAGGGGTGCAATCGATCTGGCCCCAGCAGGGTTAGATCAGTCGCTGCGCAGCGAGATTGAGCGGTGAGGTCTACATACCCGCACTCCACTGCTTTGGCTCCCTGACGGTTGATGGCGTTGAAACGCTCAATTTGCGCCGCGACTTGGCCGCGGTCGAAGGGATGGGCAAAGGGTGTGACGCTCCAATCCGGGATGGAGAGGACGATCACCCGCTTAGGAATATCAGCGGCTAAGGTGATTGCTTTGCCGAGTAAATTTTGAAAATTACGCTCATATTCTTCCAGGGGCACACCATCGAATTGATCATTGGCGCCAATCAACAAGGTGACAAGATCGAAGTTTCGTTGAAAATCAATTCGATCAAGAACAGCCAGTAAATTCGCGCTGGTCCAGCCGTTCCTGGCCACGAGGACAGGCTCCGCTGTGGAAAACCCTCGACCATCCAACAAGCGTGCTAATTGGGCGGGCCAATTAGCCCCAGGAGTCGCCCCTGTTCCTGCTGTATATGAGTCACCGAGTGCTAAATGAGAGATTTTTGCCATGTGGGATGTAAATTTGCCCTACTCCTCCACTACGCGCACAAAGCGCCGCTTCCCCACGCGCAACACGCCGGGGCCGGGGAATTCCTCGAAGGGATCGTGTAGTTTCTCGTCATTCAAACTGACGGCGTTTTGTTTGAGCATGCGGCGTCCTTGGCCGCGACTTTTCACCAACTCGCTGGCGGACAAAACATCCAAAACAGTCTGTCCTTCTTCTAGCTTATATTCGGGCATATCTTCAGGGATTTTGCTCTTCTGGAAAACGCGCACGAAGGCGGCTTGTGCTTCTTGGGCGGCCCCTTTGCTGTGGTAGATGGAGACAATTTCATGCGCCAGCTTCATCTTCGCGTCGCGGGGGTGCAGTTGGCCAGATTTTAGCTCAGCCTCGATCTTGGCGATCTCTGCCGGGGTGAAGCGTGTCACCAACCGGAAGAAATCCCCCATGGCCTTGTCAGGTATGGACATCACTTTGCCATACATATCGGATGGCTCCAGCAATAGCGCGATATGATTGCCGAGCGATTTGCTCATCTTTACTTCGCCATCCGTGCCTGGCAAGATGCCCATGATGAGGCCAATGTTGGGCTTTTCGCCCATAAAAGTCATCAACTTGCGGGCCGCGGTGACGATGTTGAACAACTGGTCGGAGCCACCCACCTGGACATCGGTGCGCATGTGGTAGGCGTCGTAGCCCTGCATGATCGAGTAGAAAGTCTCATGGAGGTAGACGGGTTCACCTTTATCCCAGCGCTGGCGGAAATTTTCGCGCCCCATGAATTGCTGGATGGTGAAGTTGGAGGCCAGTTGGATTAATTCCAAGAAGGTCAATTCTGAGAGCCAGTCGGCGTTGTGAACGATTTTGGTCTTGTCAGGGTCAAGGATTTTGAAGGCTTGCTCTGCGTAGGTGCGGGCATTATGGTTTACCTCTTCCTGAGTGAGCTGGGGACGCAATTTATCCTTGTCGGAGGGATCACCGATCAGTGAGGTGTAGTTGCCAATCACGAAGGTGACCTCGTGTCCCAACTCCTGGAATTGTCGCAATTTGCGCATGGGAACAGTGTGCCCCAGGTGAAGGTCTGAGGTGCGGGGGTCAAAGCCGCAGTAGACCCTGAGAGGACGGCCTTCTTTCTCGGCTTCAATCAGGCGTTCGCGCAGCTCTTCGCCCATAGCTTTTTGGAGTTGCTCATCGCCATACTCCGTGCCCTGCATTAAGAGGGCTACTTGTTTGTCAATGGTCATTTTTTGGTTCATGCTCTTCTCCTATAAAACAAAACGCCCGCTGTAAAAGGGGGCGCTTGTAGAAGTGTCACGAAGGCTTAATGGCGTAACACGACTACGGATGTGAATAATAGCAATACAATCCAGTTAGGTCAGACTCTTCTCTTGTGGTAAAGTCTCGAATTGTAGTTTCCATGGTCTTTATTATATCAGACCTCTTTGGGAGATGATAGGTTTTTATGTAGCGCAAATAGACTGGTCATCGAAGCTCTAGCTGGATAGCCACTAGCTTACAACCTGTGGGTTGTCTACCGTAACACCGTATATCCTGCGGGGTCTTACTTGAATTAATCATCTCTTCTCAGGTGGTGGTAAAGCCGCAAAAGCAACGGCCCGATGAGCACACCCAGGATGATGCCCACAATGAGCACCTCCCCCCAACCTACGGTGACGACTGGGCGGCAGGCCAGGGTGGTGAGAAATAGTGTGGCTATGAGTAGTATTCTTTTCATACCCCCTAGTATATCATTGGAATCTACTTCGTCTAGAACTTTTTTTCTCAAGCACCAGGGCATCTTCTTTTCCCACATAATAATTTGACCACACATTGACTTCGCGGTAGCCAAATTTTTTATATAGCTGCAAGGCCGCCTCATTAGAGCGGCGGACGCTGAGACGAATGGCTGGGAGATCAAGTTGCGCCTCGCATTCGGCCAGCAGGGTGCTCCCGATCCCCTGGCGCTGGAAGGCGGGGAAAACGCCAAAGGTGACGATCCAGGCCAACTGCTCAGAACGGCGCTCATCTCCGGCGATGAATCCCACCATATCCCCCTCTACCATGGCCTTAAGCCGCACCACACCGGGAAGGGTCAGAACACCCAAAAGGTCCCAAATCGGCCAGGCATCTTCCTTGAAACATGCTTTTTCCAAACGTCTCAAAGCATTCAAATCGCGCCAGGTAGCTGTCACAATTTTTGCGCAGCTACCTGGTGTTGGGTCATTCCTATTCACGGCCCAGGTTATTCATCCCCTTTATTCTTAATGAAGTTGCCCAATAGGCTGGTGAACTCCATGGGGAAGATGTACTTGGTGGATTCGCCTTCGCCCATCTTCTTGAGGGTCTCGAAGTATTGGAGGGTAATTGTTTTCTGGTCAATATCTTGGGCGCTGGCGTAAATCTTCTCCAAAGCCTCCGCGTATCCTTCCGCGCGGAGAACCTGCGCCTGCAGTTCTCCTTCCGCTTTGAGAATGGCCGATTGCTTTTCTCCCTCGGAGCGCAAAATATTGGCCTGTTTATCACCTTGAGCGACGTTGATGGCCGCCTCTTGCTCTCCCGTTGACTCCGTCACCAAAGCCCGGCGCACGCGTTCGGCCGTCATTTGGCGGTTCATGGCGTCTTGGATTTCTCGAGGGGGAATAATTTCGCGGATTTCCACGTTGGTGACCTTAACGCCCCAGCGTTCGGTGACTTCGTCCAGGCGCGTGCGGAGCATGTTGTTGATATGCTCCCGGTCGGTGAGGACCTGATCGAGCTCAATGCCACCCACAACCGCCCGCAAGGTCGTGGTCGCGATTCCCTGGGCCGCTATTTCGAATTTCCCTACCTGTAAGACGCTCTCTTTGGGGTCAAGGATCTTGTAATACCACAAGAAATCCAGCGATATCCCCGCGTTATCGGACGTGATGGCCGTTTGGTGGGGGATCTCCCGCACCTGCTCGCGCAAATCCACGCGTTGGGCTTTATCGACAAAGGGTATCAGCAAAATAAACCCCGGTCCTTTGGCTCCCACGCACCGGCCCAGGCGAAAGACTACCAGACGTTGGTACTCAGGCACAATTTTTACAGCATAGACCAACATAAGTAAAACGATGACAATCAACGCAAAATAACCAAACATTTTGAACCTCCTTGACTACAACTAACACTTAAACAAGCATGCTATTTACCAATTTACACTCTATGTCATTAAGTTTAGCTCGGTTGTAGACCTGACAGGTTTCCCGACGCGACATTTTTAACTCGATTCGGTGCAACCAAGAGCATATTTCTGTCTAAAAGTGTGCTCTAAAACCTGTCAGGTCTGGGCCAAAAACCTTAACTAAATGACATTGACTT
>JAANWX010000025.1 GCA_018263575.1 Chloroflexota bacterium
GCCAACCCATTGCGCTTGGGACCATCCGATCCAATATCAATAGGGTAAGGAAGAGGGTATGAAACGCTCCCTTGCCCTATTTATCTTAAAGACTACATCCACCCTTTTTTGAGAAGATGTAGAAGATGCTCGAAAACCTCCCCAAAAGGTTGTATAATACACATAAGCATTCATAGTAGAATACAAAAAGAAGACATTAATTTGTAGAGCAGGGAATTTGGCTATGGAAGAAGACCTATACCGCAAAGGAATTGCTGCAGCCGAGGCCGGGGATTTACAAAAAGCGCATCAATTCTTCGCTGAGGTTTTAAAGAGAACTCCAAAGTCTGAAAAGGCTTGGCTGGCATTAGGGCGCTATGTAGCCGATTCTGAGAAAAAGGAGTTTTGCTTCGAAAAGGTACTTTCCATAAATCCAGATAA
Source organism: Chloroflexota bacterium (assembly GCA_018263575.1). GTDB lineage: Bacteria > Chloroflexota > Anaerolineae > Anaerolineales > UBA11858 > B10-G9. Next base: position 421 of record JAANWX010000025.1, read on the forward strand.
TCAAACTGCGCAAGATTTATTAAAGGCCTTGCATGAACCTGTAGAGTCCCAAAGACCCTTTTTTACTGAAGAGGAATTATCAGTAGCGTGGGAAGAGGACGAGGAAAAGGATTTGGATGAGAAGTGGGGAAGCGAAGATGCTGTGCCCGATGAGTGGAAGTCCGAAGAACCAACCCTGAGAGAAAGTATTGGGGAAGAGGAACTAGCAGGAGACTGGGATGAGGAAGAGGCATTGGGCGACACGTGGGGAAGCGAAGATGCTGTGCCCGATGAGTGGAAGTCTGAGGAATCGTTTCTGAGAGAAGATGATCAAGAAGATCCTTTGGCAGGAGGCTGGGAGGATGAAGGAGGATTGGATGATGGGTGGGGAAGCGAAGAATCCTTACCTGAGGAGAAAAGAGAAGAACTTTTCCTGACAGAAGACAAAGGAGAGGAATTGCCAGATGATTGGGGAGAGGAGGAAGAATCCATTGATTGGGGGGACCAATCACCATGGTCTAAAAAAGAGTCTTCGAATAAGGGCAGCTTGCAGAGCAGGTTGGAAAAAGTGAGATCAGAAGAGGGTTTTCGGGATGAACGATCACCAAAAGATGGCAAATTATCGGATGTATGGTCTCCCGAAGAAAGTTCATTTGAGGAATCAACCCGTGATAAAAAGAAGAAAAAGGGCTCTTGCTTTGGGAAAATACTATCTGTTTTCTTTAGTTTGATATTGATCGTGTTATTGGCAGTAGTGGCTTTATTGGCCTTGATTGACCCGGAAAATCCACCGGAGATCATCGAGCCTTATTTTAGAATGGTCATTCCCGCGCCGACAGCGACCATAGAAGTACCAACCGCCACAGAAGGGGTTGAAGCCACCCCGCCCCCCGCAAAGCTTCCCCCCACGTGGACGCTGTCGCCATCACCCATTCCCAGCCAAACACCCCGCCCAACCCCGACTCCTACCTTCACGGTTACGCCAACCCCCACACAAGACGTGGGCGCCTTGGACATTACCACCGACGAGACTGGCTGGACTCGCTACACCTTCCCCCAGCAGGAATGGGGCATTTCCGCCCCCCCTGACTGGGTATATTTTGATTTGTACGCGGATGATTATGACCAAATGTTGTCAGAAATCGCCACCACGAATCCCTCTCTTGCAGAGAGATATACCCCAACCATGCTCGAGGAGATAGTGGCCAGTGGCGTGAGATTTTTGGTCGCCGATGGGGAAACGGCCGAGTCTGACGTGGTGACCAATCTTAATATCGTCATCAGCGATCTGGCCGTCGAACTTGATTTTGACGCCTATGTTGAAGAAAGCATCCAACAACTCCAAGAAACTTTCAGCGAGGAGACACAAATCACACAAACAAGGAGCTTGGTAGGAGGCACTGAAGCGGCCGAACTTATTTACGAAGCCGCGGTGACGAACGCGGACGGAGCCCCCCTAGAAATTGTCTACACTCAATACCTTTTGCTTCATGAGGACACAGAATACGTTTTGACATTCACCACCCCGAAGGATCTCTTCGAGGAAAAATACCCCCTATTTTCTGAAAGCGCCCAGAGCTTTGCGATAAAGGAGACCCCCTGAACACTCGTTATCGACGCTCTGTGGTCCTGATCCTCTTCACCTTCTTGCTCTTCCATCAGGCCGACAAGATGGTCATTTCACCTTTGGTGACGCCCATCATGGAAGAATTCCAAATCAACGAAGCCCAGATGGGGGCAATTTCTAGTCTAGCGCTTGTAGTAGCCGCTTTCCTTTATCCCTTCTGGGGATATTTTTATGATCGTCACGCCCGTCCCAAGGCGCTGGCCCTGACCTCATTGATTTGGGGGATAACGACTTCCCTGAGTGCGGTAGCGCCCAACTTCCGCGCTTTCATGATCACCCGAGCCAGCACAGGCATTGATGATTCCAGCCATTCGGGGCTTTATAGCTTACTCTCTGACTATTTTGGCCCCAAACTGCGCGGGAGACTTTATGGTTTCATGCATACGGCCGGCCCGCTGGGTTTTATGCTGGGGACAATCTTAGCAACCACCTTAGGGAGAAGAATTGGCTGGCGGAACGTTTTCTTGGTCACCGGAGGCGTAGGGGTCGTGACCGCTTTTCTGATATTCTTCATCATTCGTGATCCGCCGAGAGGAAGCGCCGAGCCAGAACTGCGGGATCTTAAAGACTTTGACGAGTACCGCATTAACTGGCCGGCAGTGCGAGATTTGCTGAAGAATCGAAGTTTACTTCTTCTTACCCTGCAAGGCTTCTTTGGCGTTATTCCCTGGAACGTGCTCACCTTTTGGTTTTTCCGCTATTTGGAGACGGAACGCGGATACACTTCAGGGCAATCGATGCTGGCCATGTTAGTCGTCATCACTTCGATATCGTTGGGTTTCTTGTTTGGTGGGAACCTGGGGGATCGCTTATTCGAGCGTTTCAAGTTGGGGAGAGTGGCGGTGGCCGGGGCAGGGATAGTTGCCGGCGCCGTGCTCTTTTACCTCACCCTGACCCTCCCCATCCATCGCAGTCAGCTTTTCCTGGTTCTGATAGGGTTGACCGGATTCAGCATGTCCGTCCCTTCCCCGAATGTGACCGCCATCCTGCACGACATCACCCTTCCTGAGGTGCGGAGCACGGCCGGTTCCCTGCGCAAGCTCTTCGAGGACGGGGGGACGGCGGTAGCCCCCTTCCTGGCCGGGGTGATCGCTACCAAATATTCTTTGGGTTCAGCCCTCCTGGTGATGTGCACCGCGGCTTGGCTGATTGGCTTAGGGCTTTTTTGGCCAATGTTACGTATATTGCCCCAGGATATCGATAATTTGCGCGAAACCATGCGTGAAAGAGCCGTTCAGGAGACAATGGAACCAAATGGCGCGGCGGATCTTGATCTACACATTTCACCTCAAAAATATGGGAAAATGTAGGTCGAAATGGTATTTCGACTGACGAGTTACTTGCCTTAATACATCTCCTCCGCATTTTTAGGAAGATCCCTCACATGCCGCAAATGAGCGCTCACCTTTTGATCCTCTTCGCGGGGATACTCAAAATCAAAATGCTCCGCGACCGCCCGACTCGTGATCCGAAAAAGCTGGCACATCGTTTCTAGCGCGTCCCAGGTGTGCTCGTAATCACCGTCAGAATAAGTTTCCAAGAGCAGATCCCACAAGTCATCTTCCAGATAATCCTCGAAATATCGTCCAAATTTTCCCAGATTGGCAGAGAAATCCGTTTTGATGCCCAGATACCAGGCCAGCATCTTCATCAACTGCGTGCGCACATACCCCATCATCGATTTAGCGTAGAGGATCTCCTCCCGCCATAAACCTTTGGCCACATAAGCGCTGACCCACCAAAATTCATTACAAGAATCAGCAAAAGCCTTCGGGGTGGGCGGCTTCGGGAGATAATCGTCATCGCTGGGCGGGGGAAACGGCTCGATGATCCCATCCTTATCGAGGAGTAAAATGCTTTGGCTGTCCCGCTCCATGTCATCCAATTTCGCTATAGGATACACGGTCAGGTCAATCCGATTCCCGTCCGCAAATTGCATGAGAAAGGCGTACGGGTCTTCCTCCCGGGCGGGGGAGTCGCCCATCTCATCGGGCCGCTGCATGATCATCAACTCCCCGAACTGTTCCGGCCAGGCCGGGTCATCCCGAAAAGGGGACACCTCCGTCACCAGGTAGACGACATCGTAATCCTGAAAGATGTCCGGGGCAGCGCTGGGGCTGGTTCGGGAGCCGTTCATGATCACGGCCCTGACGCGGTCATCGTCCCCCGCCACGCCGAGGATGAGGTCAAACACCTCTTGTTTAGTGCGCATCGGTTCTCTCCTATTTTCGACCACACATCATATCTTCTTGGGGGAGCATATAAAGCAAAACGGTGTTGCCCTTGGTGTTTATAGCCTCATTGTTGGTGTGCAAACTTGCCCCCTAGAGCATCCCTGTCATTTTACCATGGTGAGTGCTCCCAACACATCCCTACCTTGTATCAAGGTTTGCCCCTTCAACCAGCAGGGCTATGATAAAATCAAAACATCATGGAGATCGAGAAAGTAAAAACAAACATGCCCAACCCCATCCACAATCTCCCCCCACCATCGGACCGGAACCTGGCCATCCACGTCAAACCTGCCGCAGAACGCGCCTTGCGGGCGGGACATCCCTGGCTCTTTGATCAATCCATCACAAAGAAAAGCCACAGGGGGAAACCTGGTGACCTGGCCGTGGTTTTCGACAGCCGCGACCGTTTTCTGGCCGTCGGCCTCTATGACCCCCACTCGTCCATTCGCGTGCGGCTCTTGCAGCATAGAAAGCCGGCCCCCATCAACCGGGATTGGTTCGAGGAAAAATTAACCGCCGCCGCTCGCCAACGCGCCCCCCTGCTCGGGCATCCCCCCAAAAAGGCCACCACCGGCTACCGTCTCGTCCACGGCGCAAACGACCGTTTCCCCGGATTGGTCATCGACCGTTACGCGGATACCGCCGTTCTCAAACTCTACACCGCTGCCTGGATTCCCCACCTCAAGGCCCTCATCGCCGCCTTGGAATCCGCCACGCCCGTCGAACGCCTGGTGCTGCGCCTCGGCCAGTCTATGCTGGAGCATCCTCAAGCGCTGCACGGCCTCCGGGATGGGATGCTCCTCTTCGGCCCCAAGGTAGAGGAAGCCATCATCTTCCGTGAAAACGGGTTACGCTTCGAGGTTGACCCCATCCACGGGCAAAAGACCGGCTTCTTTCTCGACCAACGTCACAACCGCGCCCAGGTGGAGGAACTCGCAACCGGGAAAAGCGTCCTGAACGCCTTCTCGTATACCGGGGGATTTTCGGTCTACGCGGCCCGGGGCGGGGCATGGAGGATCGTTGACCTTGACGCCAGCCAACCGGCCCTGGAGGCTGCCGCCCGTAACCTGGCCCTCAACCAAACCATCCCAACCGTGGCGGCCGCTACGTATGAGAGCGTTCAGGGAGACGCTTTTGAGGCTTTGGAAGCGATGGGGGAAAATAACCAGCGCTTTGATATAGTCATTGTCGATCCCCCTTCGTTTGCCAAGAAGAAAACCCAAATCAAGGGCGCGTTGTCAGCTTACGCCCAACTGACCCGCCTGGCCCTGGACGTGTTAGTCCCTGACGGGACGCTGGTTCAAGCCTCCTGCTCCAGCCGGGTAGACGCGGAGACATTCTTCGACACGGTCAACCAGGCCGCCGCGCGGGACGGCCGCCCCCTGCGGGAGATCAAGCGCACGGGTCACGCCCTCGATCACCCCATCACCTTCAAGGAAAGCGCGTATCTGAAGTGCCTTTTTGCCGTGGCGCCTTGAGCGTTTCGCGCCGTGCCCCAATTTTTTTTTACTCCTCTCTAGCTCTAACAGGTTGGCGCAGCACGGTTTTTAACTTCTCTGGCGCAACCCGCCGTGGGTCACTGAGATAGATTTCGTGGTGTTTGCCATTTTCGACGAATCCATTTTCAGGGATGAAGTCATTGTGCATCTCCGCTATAATAGGCCCCTCATCATCGTAAGAACCAATGTGCATGATCTGCACGGATAACCCTTCGTGATACTTTTCCAGGCGGACTTTATCCACCGCGGCGGGATTCTTCTTTTTACGCACTTCTTCTACGGCGTCAGCGAAAATTTCAGACGTGATCCAGTCCGGGGTCATGATCATCATCGTCCAATCCCAGGCAGATTTTTCGCGGGTGGTGAACGTTTCCATATCTTCGGCCCACCACAACCCTTCTAAGGGTGGGACGACGTAATCCTTCCCTAGCGTTTTTTTGCTGATGAATTTCATTTTGTAGGCCACGGCATAGAGCGCCTCAACAACATCCTGGTATTCCTGGGCCGTGTTGGGGTCTCCGTGCCCGTCAACCATGATGAATTGCATCTCGGGCACATCCACGGTTCCAAATTCCTTGGGGGGTTTATACAAATGCTTTAGCGTTTTCTTGAAATCAACTTTGGTCATTTTGAGCCTCCAATTTTTGAATAATTTTGGGGATGAGTAACTACGCAAGTGTCATTTCGAACGAAGTGAGAAATCTTGCCTTCGCTAGCAAAGATTTCTCTTAATTCGGTCCGCATTTGACCGAAACATCCTCGTCGTTTTGGGCACGCACACCTGCCATGGACGCTAACTTGGTTGGCTAGCCACCCAATGTGTAAAGTCAATTGTAAACCTCCTTGAAGAGAATCTAAAATATTGTGTGGTGGACTTTCTGTCAAGCTATAGAACGTTACTGAAGAAGACAACTCAGATATTGCCATCTATGCTATTTTAGTATATACTATCTATATATACTTCTTGGGTGATTCACCACGAACCTAACCAATTCCCCTGGCGGACCACGAAGTGCAACGTACTTCTTTTGAGATGCTACTTATTGGAGGTGTATTATGAGAACAGCAAAAATATTCAAGAATGGCGGAAGCCAAGCCATCAGACTGCCAAAGACGTTCCGATTTGAAGGGTCACAGGTTTTTATCAAGAAAGAGGGGAAGGGTGTTTTGATACTCCCCTACCAGGAACCGTGGGAAGTGCTTTTTGAAAGCTTAGAGCAGTTTTCAGATGATTTTATGTCTCAGCGGGAACAACCCGAAACCCAAGAACGCGAGGAAACCTTCGAATGAAATTTTTACTTGACACGAATATTTGTATTTACATCATCAAGCAACGCCCCCCACAAGTATTAGATAAGTTCAAAGAGTACGTGCCAGGCAAAATAGGAGTATCATCAATAACCGTGGCTGAATTAGAATACGGGGTTCAAAAAAGCCAGCGGCAAGAACAAAATCAACAAGCATTGAACAATTTCCTAGCCCCTTTGGTTGTTTGTGCCTTTGATCGTCCGGCCGCAATGGTATACGGGGAAATTCGCTCAGAACTTGAGAGTCTGGGCACACCAATAGGATCGTTAGACACTCTTATTGCCGCTCACGCTCTCAACCTGGGAATAACTTTAGTAACCAATAATGTCAGAGAATTCGAAAGGGTCTCAGGGCTAAAGACAGCCAATTGGGTTGCCTAGTACATCACGGCGAAACTCTTTATGCGGTTTTATTATATGTCTTCGGCAGAAAGTTGAATTAGCACCTTCGCCGGCCCACTGATTGTTTGCACCGAAAGTTCGTACTTGCCTGGAAATGCACTAGACTCGTCAAATCCGAATTGGTTTTCAAAGAATATGTTCAAAGCCGGCAAAGCGCCTTCCAACCAAGCAATGTCTTGTCGGGTGGGGCGGCTGAGACCCTTATCAGTATTGGCCCGAACAATACTCGGATAGGCTTGTGGGTTAGGAATGGGCCAATCATAACGGCTAATGGCATCCAGGTCATCGTAAGCGAGTGCTATAGGCAGTTCATACGAGAACGCAACCCAACTCATAGACTCAGAGGGGGAGTCGGGAACTTTTCCACGCAGCATCATTTGTACGTCTTCCCAATTATCATTCACCGAAATGCCATAACTTTCTTTGTTCATCCCAATCACAACGGCATAACGAGGTTTGGCCTCCCGAGGATAACAGATTTCTAAGGGAATTTCGTAAGGCAATATTTCCCATGGCGCCAGCCTGTAGAACTTGGCCGAGGCTGTGAATATGTGCTCCAGCAGAGGGATGGTCGCATTGGGCACTGACAGCAAGCTGGGCATCTCAGGAAAGTTACGATTCATACGCTGCTCTAAGCTTTCGAGAACGTTTTCCAGATGGGGCAATTGACGCCGATACTGGCATTGGATATCAAGCTTTGCCAAACGTGGAGCAAGGTCGGCCACAAGTTGTTCATCATCCATGACCACCATTTTAGGGCGGCGTCTACGCCCAGCTCCAAGCATGGGACGGCGCATGGTCTTGAGCAACTTTTCCCAAACCTGGTCAAGTGTAGGCTGTGTTTCTTCTGTGCTTGTGCTTAGAACTTTGCCTCGATTACTGACAAAATTTATGTAGTAAGGACGGTACGGATCCCGGTCTTTTGGGGTAACCCAAAAACGCCCTTGGCGTGTGGTTCCCTCCCAAACATCATTGAATTGTTTTAGGCGGCGAACTTTGTCAAGGTTTATTTTTTTCATAACATCCTCGTGACTACTCAGGTGTCATTTCGAACGAAGTGAGAAATCTTGCATTCGCTAGCAAAGATTTCTCCTCGTTCCTCGTCGAAATGACATGGGTGAGTAGTTACACATCCTCTAAGTTTCTCAATCGGCTTCTCTCTACCTCTACTTCATAACCTGATACGCTTCCAGCCCAGCCCGCATGGCCCCCGCCACGGTTCCGTCTACCTCCCCCATCCCGGGAAACATCTCATGGTCAGCGTAGCGTTCATCGGAGTATTTATAGATGGCAAAATCCCAGTCATCCATATCCCCTGTATAGGTCAGGCGACAAATGGGCATTGGGTCTCCATAATCATTCCGTTTCAGGTAAAGATATTTTGTGCGGAAATGGGCCGAATAAGCAATACCTGAATCTCTAAATGTTTCACGGTTGAAATCAGCGATAATGCGCTCGACTTCGGTACGTACTTCGTTAGGGATAATTTGTTTACGTGCCATAGTTTTATTTACTCCATTGTACTTCAAAAATATGATTTCTTTTCCTCACGTTTTACTCATTACTCATCACTCTTCGCCTTGACCGTAAAGTTCACCCTCTCGCTGCGGATTATGTCCCCCTCCGGCGTGGTTGCCTCGGCCCAGGTTTGGTGCTCCCCGGTCTGGGCGGGCCACCAGGTCTCATACGGGGGATGGGTGAAGGTGGCGATTTCTTCCCCATCCACCCACAAGGTGACCGCTTCAGCCTCCCCCTGCAAGAGGGCTTCAATGTGGATGCGCTGGGTTGCCGCGGGCACGTCGGTGGAGAGGTAGTAGGTTGTGTTCGGGCCGGGGGAAATGATCAGGAGGGGGTGTTCCGGGTTGGGGGACTGCTGGGTATCCAGGTCGCTGAAAAGGGGGATTCCCTCCCCCCTGGCCCAGGCCCGGGCCTCGGGGGGGAGGTTCAGCACCGTCACCGTCCGGCGATGTTCGGGAGGGGTGTCGGCATCCGCCAAAGCGCCGGTGGTGGTGTCGATTTCCACCTCCCTGTAAAAGGTATCCACCTGCGTGGGCTGGGTGCCGTCGATGAACCACTCCAGGCGTTGGTAGGGGCAGGCCTCGCTGGGGAGGAGGCCGGAGAGGGTGCACACCCGGACCCGCTCCAACCCCGGAGGGCGGTCGAAATCGGTCTCGGGGACGCCGCGCAGAACCGTGCGGATGAACTGGTGCCAGATGGGGGCCGCTCCGCTGAGGCCATCCACGTTGAGCATGGGTTCGTGGTCCGTGTTGCCAACCCAGACGCCCACCGCCAGGCCGGGCGTATCCCCCAGAGTGTCGTCGGGGGTATACCCGGGCGTATAGCCTATAGTCCAGTTGTCGTGGAAGTTGGAGGTCGTGCCGGTTTTGACGGCGGCGGGACGGTCGATGAGCAGGGCGCTGTTGGGGCCAAATCCCGGCGTGCGGGCCGTGTTATCGCTCAAAATATCGGAAATCAGCCAGGCCACACGGGGGTCTAAAACGCGGGTTCTCTCACTAGGCGCAGCCTCGTAAAGCAGATTGCCTTGAGAGTCATGGATGCTGGCAATGGCAAAGGGAATGAGCCGATACCCTCGATTGGAGAAGGCCCCATAAGCGGCCGTTAATTCCAATAAAGAAACTTCATCTCCACCCAGGGCAAGGGATAAATCGCTTTCTTCCCGCGCGTCCAGCGTGCTCAGGCCCAAATCCGCCCCCAGGCCGTAGAGGGTTTCTAAGCCAATGTGCTCCAAGGCAGCCACGGCGGGGATATTGTAGGAAGACGCCAGCGCCTCGCGGACGAGAACGGGGCCGTGGAAGCGGTTATCGTAATTTTTTGGGGCGTAGGATTTGCCGTCCTGGAGGGTGAAGTTGCGGGGGACGTCGAGGATCATGGTGGACGGCGTCCAGGGGTCGGCTTGGGCGGGGTCAAAGGCCGCGGCGTAGATGAAGGGCTTGAGGGCTGACCCGGGTTGGCGGGGGGTGAGGGCCATATTGACGGCGCCGGCGATTTCCTGGTCGAAATAATCGGGGCTGCCCACCAGGGCGCGGATGGCTCCGGTGTGGGTGTCGAGGGCTACCAGGGCGGCGTTGTGGACGTTATGTCCCAGGCCGCTTTTATCCTCTTGGATGGTTTGGAGGTGCTTCTGAATGGCGCGTTCGGCGTGGTGCTGCCAGGTGAGGTCGAGGGTGGTGCGGACGGTGAGGGAGCTTTTCAGATCCTCTGGGGTGAGCAAATCGTCCACCTGGGCGCGGGCCCACAAGACGAAATGAGGCGCTTCCATGGGATAAGGAGAAGCCGTGAAGGCCAGGGGTTCTCCCTCGGCCAGTTCCCGCTCCTCGGCGGTGAGAAAACCCTCTTTTTCCATCAGGCCCAGCACCACTCGTTGGCGCTCTTGGGCCGCCTCCGGGTTGAGCAAGGGGTTGTAGAGAGAGGGGGCTTGGGGCAACCCGGCCAGGAGGGCGCTCTCGGCTACATCCAGTTCAGCGGCGGGTTTGCCAAAGTAGGTTTGGGCGGCGGCCTCGACCCCATAGGATAATCCCCCGTAGTAGCTTTGGTTGAGATAGAGGGCGAGGATTTCGTCCTTGGTGTAGCGGCGTGTCAAACGCCAGGCCAGGAGGCTTTCCCGCAATTTGCGGCGCAAGGTGTTCTCGAAGCGTTCTTCGGGGGTGAAAAGCAGTCCCCGCGCCACCTGCTGGGTGATGGTGCTCCCCCCGGCCAGGACTTCTCTCCCCCGAAGGTTAATCCAAAAAGCGCGGGCAATCCCCCATATATCCACCCCCGGATGTTGATAAAAATTACGGTCCTCGGTGGCCAGGGTGGCCTGCTGCAGGTGAGGGGAGATTTCATCCAGGGAGAGAACCGTGTGCCGCCCACCTTCTTCGCTGAGGGATTCGTAGAGCAATTGCCCGTTTCGGTCTTCGACCCGGATGCTGGGGGCGTTGAGGCGGTCGGGCAGGGTGTCCACGTCGGGGAGGTCGTGGGTGAGGGTGATGAGGAGGGTGAGGGGGATGAAGAGTAGGAGGAGTAGGAGGGGGATGAGGAGGCGAGGTGAGGGAGGGCGGGCCTTGAAAATCCCCTTAAGCTTTGTTTTCATCTTCCATTTTTGATAGTTCGACAAGCAGCACACTCTTATATCGTCCAAAAACTGATTCTATTTTCTTCATTCCCTCTACTAAACGATCCCAATCAAGTTGAAATCCGTAGCCATGGTGAACAACATGTCGGAATTTTCGTAAGCCCGCCATATCTGTAATTAAAGTGTCGCCAAACAATACAGGTAAAGGCTCTTTTGGCGGAGAACAAAAACGTCTAAACAAGTCAATATGCCACGTTGAAGATGTTGGCAACGGAACTTCATAGAATCGGCACAGTCTTTTTAACGTGTTCTCCACGCCATTATAAAATTGGGCCAAATAGGCAGATGCGGCAGTCTTTTCTCGATGTGTCGCTTCAGTATGAGATGTGTCTTCGTCCAACTTTATAATTTCTTGAACTACAATTTCCATCCGCTTTGATTCTATTTCTATTTCTTCGCGAAGTTCAGCGAATTTCATAACAGAACTCTCCCTCTCTGCTCAATTTGGCGTGTGAAGCGAGTTTGTGGATTTAATGGAATAATATCAACGGGGATACGCAACTCGTTTTCAAGATGACCGCCAAATTCGTAGAGCTTCCAGCCGCTGATCCCATCACAGGCTAAATCTAAATCTCGTGCGTCATCGGGATTGGTTAAATAGCTTCCGAAGAGAATTAGCCGCTTTGCCCCATAGTCTTTTGCCATTTCTATTATTTTGCTCATTTGATTTTGGGTGATTCTCATGATTTTCTCCAAAACGTATCATCTCAAAAATTAACAACTGCCAACACATCCTTCCGTTCTAAATGAGGAAATTCAATCTACTTCCATTATACTTCATTTTCTCATTGACAAAATTTTTGAGGGCGGCTTTCCACATGGGAGTGCTAAAAAGTTGTTGGTTAATCTCCGCCCCCCTCAGTCCCTCTCGCGAAGCATTCTGTAAAGGGCAAATGCCAAAAACAGGAATTTTGGGGGGGACATGGGTTACTGGCTCAGAACGGCCAGGGCTTCTAATAAAACTCTGCCAAAGGGGGTAATCTTAAAGGTGCTGAGTTTTGGAATAGTTCCTGCTCCTAATGGCTTCTCTTTATATTCAGTCTCTATGGCACCGAAATTTACTAAAATCCCTATCACCATTCTCTCAATAGCACCTTGTAAAATTATATCCACGTGTTCGCTATCTTGTGCTCCCCAAACCATCCCAGTTCTTTCTATGATTTCATTGGCGAATTTTTCAAATGATATCTTCAAGTTTGGTTTTAGAGATATCAAGCTATCAAGAACATGATAATTAAAAAAGTCAGGAGGAGCATCTCCCATTCCGGTATAGGGATAGGCAATTGCCCAGTTGACTCTGTACCACCACACTCTTAGCAGATATTGGATTTGAGATAAAGCGTCTGCCTCTAAATAATCTTCCCCTATTTTGGTTAATCGCCAAATACGTGATGGTTTTGTGATTAATAAGTCGCCCACTTCAGCCAAAACATGTAAATAATATAAAGGCCATACATCATCTTCTGTGCGGAGTTTGCGCATTTTGCCGCCTATTTCATGATCCAAGACTGGTGGATTCACAAATTGAGCGGTGACAGCGCGAATCATTTTTAGGGGCATATTCCCTGTACTTTGCGTGCCAACAACTTTGTTGTCGCTTACAAATTGAAGCAGGGTGATCATGTCCCGCCGCAAGGTGACTTCTGACGCGATGGGAAGCATCTCTCGGCTATAGCGTTCTTGCCACAGTGCTAATCCTTGCTCTACGATCTTATAATTTCTATTCATTTTTTCACCTTTTCTTCAGCAACTCGTAACTACTCAGGTTATGGCTAGATGGGCAAAAATGGAACGCAGATTGCCAGGGGCACAGCCTGCGGGCTCGCTCTGCGTGCCGTAGGCAACACCGTACGCCTACGGCGACGCGGATGTGCCAGAAAAACACCGGCCTCGCGGATTTTCGCGGATTGCCCACAGTGCACAGCCCCTAGTACTGCTCAGCGGAAGTCCTTCTGCGGTTTCCAGGTGCAATTATTATGCCCTCTGGGTACGCACTCCAAAAGACGGGAGTGCAGCGCACCTGGATTGTAAATATTAATTTTCAAAGAATTCATACCGTCACGTACTAGTCTGTGCCATTGGCAAAAACAGAGGAATCCGTGAAAATCGTTTTCATTCTACACTTGAGCTTGCACAGCGTCTCCGAGATGTCATCGCCATACACAAAGTCAATGTTTTTCACTTGAATAGCATCCTCAGGAACACGGATTTGCCGCAAACGGGGGCGTATTACCTCTTCGATTTTTTCTCGCCCGTCTCCACGGCCTGGAACAATTCCGGCGACGAACAACTGCGTTTCGGGGCCAATGGAGAAGTATTGCTGGCCATCGTCGATTTTTACTGCCACACGATTGCAAAACAAGATTGAAAACACGTCCCCCAGTATTGTCTTAGGAGGCATTTTGCTTTCTTCGATCTCAATCAAGAGCAAGATCTCGTAATCCTGATTCGCCACCAGGACATCAACATCCGCAAGGCGGTTTCTATTGGCGACTTGCTGTCCGTAAAATCCCTTTACAGCGGCGACATTGGGATACTGATCCGGGTTTCCATGGTCATAGAAGACGATGAGGTTTTGAAAATGATCGCTAGCCTTTAAATATTGTGTCAGCCAAAGACCAAATTTCTCTGTGTGTCCTCCAGGTTTAGCGCTCATGTTTTATGAATCCTCCTTCTTCCAGCGGCGAAGTAATTGCACATTTTTTGCGGCGCCTTGAGTATAGCACACTCCGCTCCGCCATCACAAGGATAATTTGGAAACTGCAATGATTCTCTCGCCTTCCTCACTCCACCCTCGCCACTCGCAACCGGAGACCTCCGGTCAGCACACCTTCTCAGGTCAGGAGACCTTGAGAGATCAGCCCTAACCCCTAACTCGCACTTCCTAACTCGCAACTCGCCACCCGTGCCGCGCACCGAAGACGGCGGGTAGGGATACCCGCCCTACTCGCTACCTGCTCCCTGGTCACCCGATTCCTGCTCCCTGGTCACCTGATTCCCCATCTCCCCTAGAACTCAAAACCGTGCTTTTATTAAGGTATCTACTATTCTGTCCATTAACTCCGGAGTTTTCCCATGGCCACGAAAAGAGAACGCATCCTTCTTGTTGAACCCGATCCTGAAATAAGCGACCTCGTCGCCCGCCAGGCTCTGCAACCGCTCGGCTACCAGATTCACACCTCCGAAGATGCCGCCGGAGCCATCCGCCAGGCCATTCAAGTTTCACCCGACGTGATCATCGCCAACATGAACCTGTCTGGGCTGAGCGGCAAAGACCTGTTAGTGGCTTTATCCTCCCAAGGCGTGGAGACCCCGGTCATCATCATTGCCGAAGAAGGCATGGAAAACGAAGTCATCCGCACCTTCCGGCTGGGGGCTGCTGACTACCTGATGTGGCCCTTCCAGGAGCCGGAAGTTGTCTCCGCCGTGGAACGGGTCTTGAAACAGGTCCGCGTCCAGCGCGAACGGGCCAGACTGGCGGAGCAAGTCCAAAAAACCAATCAAGAATTAAAGCAGCGCGTCAGGGAATTAATCACCCTTTTGGGGATTGGCAAGACCGTCACCTCCACCACCGACCAGAAAGCGCTTTTCAAGAACGTCGTTGAGGGGGCCATGTATGCCACCAATGCTGATCGAGGTTGGCTGCTGCTCCGTGAAGAAAAGGATAAGGAATTTATTCTTCGGGCCTATAATAACTTGCCCAAGACAATCGCCGCAAAATTGAACAAACCCTGGGATGATGGCATCAGTTCTTTAGTGGCCGTTTCAGGAGAGACATTGGCCATTCACGGGGAATCACTGGGACGCTTCAAGGTCTCAAAATTGGGACAATCCGCCATTGCCGTCCCTATCAACGTTCAACAAGAAACCATGGGCATGTTAGTCCTGGTTCGCGAGAAAGCAGCGCCATTCCAGAAAAACACCCAAAAACTTCTCGCAGCCGTAAGCGACTACGCGGCTATCTCATTGGTCAACACTAACTTATTCGAAGCCCTAGAAAAAAGAGCCTACGCCCTAAAACAGACGGCTGAGATTGCTCAAGAAAGCGAGCGCGTCAAATCAGAGCTTTTACAAAATATCAGCCATGAGCTGCGCACACCCCTTAACACAGTTATTGGATATATCAGCATTTTGGAAGAAGAGGCCTCGAATTTACGAAAAAAACATAGAGAAACCCTTCAGGAAATCAAAGAAAAACTCGCTGTGCTTACCAACATCATAGACGCGGTGACCACCTTGCAGGACGCGGGTGTGAGCCAGCACCCCACCAAAGTCGATCTCAAATTGCAAATCAGGGAAGCAGTTGGACGTTTTCGAGGAAATGCCCATAAAAAGAATATTTCCTTGTTTGCCGAATTGCCCCCAGAAAATGTGTACGCCTTCGCAGATTCGAACCAAACAGGAAAAATACTCGATGCCTTAATTTCCAATGCTATCAAATTCAACAAAGAGAATGGAGAAGTCACCATACGCTTGACAAAAACCAAAGATGGCCACCCTTATATAAGCGTTCAGGACACAGGGATTGGGATTCCCAAAAAACTCCAGGGCAAAATATTCGATCTCTTTTACCAAGTAGACGGCTCCACAACACGTCAATATGGGGGATTAGGGATAGGGCTATCGCTTGCCAAAAAAATCATTCTCTCCCAGGGCGGCAAAATTCAGGTGGAAAGTGTTCCCGACAAGGGCACCATCGTTCACTTCACGCTGCGCCAACCGCCAGCGGTGAAGTAAAACCTTCGCTTTGCGTACGGTGTACAACCCGCAGGTTGTGCCGATGGCGAAGGCCTGGTTAAAAACAATTGCCCTCGCTGATTAAAAAACCAACAAGGACAATCGCCAAAGGAGGAAACATATTTTCACGATACCGGGGCATGTTCAACCCCAGTCGCGTCGCCTATCATACCAACCTATTCGTGTAAGTAGATTGTAGTTTATCACCCTTCCTATGTGATATATATCACATAGGAAGAAGTTACTGCTTGTGGCTTGTTTTAGCCCGCCAAGATTCCGCCAAACTATCAATTTCTGTACTTAACGTGATCCAATCCTCAACCAAAAAAAGAAATCCCTTTTTGCTGGGTAAAAAAACCTGTGGTGGCAAGAAAAGCCGCAAAAAGCGATAGGGTAGAGGAAAGCCAGCTAACCTGACCGCCAGGCCCGTTTTATCGAAAAAAGGCCTTAACACCCGCTTTTGCGCCCAACGCATTTCAGCAGGGGGGTAAATTTGCCCAAAATTAACAGGGTGAGAACTTTGGATACGCCTATAAGAAATTTTTAGCCGCAAAAAAGGTGTTACCAAACGAAGATGGGTAGGGTAAGCCTGAACATAATTCATGTTCCGCGCGGCCAAGGCGAAGGCCCCAAAAAGCAAGGCAAAAATCATTCCACCAACCAATAAAAATTGGTTATCCAGGCGATCGAATATCAAGTTCCCTTTTTGCGTTTGCCACAAAATCAGTGCTAATAACAATCCGGTCAAAAAACTTGGCTTCCACAACCGTCCCATGGCCCGTTTAGGCACCAAAAGAATATATCGAGATCCTCTGCGTCGTTTACTCATCACATCCTCCTTTAACCTATTCAGCTACTGGAAGCGTAAACCAGAATGTGCTTCCCTCACCCAACTGACTCTTGAATCCAATTTCCCCCCCTAGCATCTCAACCAATTGCTTGGTCACATTCAGCCCCAGCCCCCAACCATTTTGATCCCGCACCAACTGATCCTCCGAACGGAAAAACTGGGAAAATAATTTTACCTGATCCTCTGGACCAATACCTATCCCCGTGTCTTCGACATTAATTCGAACAACCTCGTTTCCTTCCATCACGCTAATGGTGATCATGCCCCCCCCGGCGTGTATTTCCAGGCATTACTGACCAGATTCGTCAAGACCTGCATCACGCGCTTGGGGTCAGCTTCCACGGGTGGAATATCCGCTTTCTTTACCACCAAAGTCTGGTCCCGCTCTTCAATCTTGTGACGGAGGCTGTCCAAAGTATCTTCCAAGCACTTCAGCACAGAAATATCCTCAATATCCAATTTCAAAATACCCCGCTCAATGCGAGAAATATCTGCCAAGTCAGCAATCAAATCCGCCATCCGGTTCACATTCTTGCGGATCACGCCCAAAAATTGCTCTTGTAAATCCGTCACTTCAGCTCCCGCGCTTCCCTTCAAAATCAGATCCGTGTAGCCCTTAATGGAAGTCAGCGGGATGCGCAGTTCATGGGTCACCATGGCTAAGAATTGTGATTTGGATCGGTTAGCCTGATCCACGGCTTGGTAAAGGCGATTATTAGCAATAGATGTAGCCGCGCGGCTTGCTAATCGTTGTACAAATTGAACCGACTCTTCCGAAAAGCCTTCTTTGTGGGAGATGACCAAGCCCCCCATCATTTTTCCGGCTTGTGGGAGAGGAGCCACCAAATGAACCACTTCTCCCTCCTCACCGGATAAAATCTGGGGTTCGCCTTTTTGCAGACAAGCGGCCACTTCCTTAAGTGATGGAGCCGACCATTTCCCGTCACTTGGCCCATCTGCCAGCGTCAAGACATGCGCTTCTTCACCAAATAGGAATACCCCACTTTCCAACCCGCCAGTCCCCTTGGTCGCCCACTCGCGGGCCAGCCCTAAAACGTGTTCGAAATCCAGGCGAGCGGTCAAGTCATGGTCTATTTGACTCAGTGTCTCCAATTCCTTGACCCCTGCGGCCAAAGCCTGATCCGTTTGTGTGTAGAGGCGGGCATTTTCAATGGCAACAGCGGCCTGGGCGGCGAAAACGGTCAAGAGTTCTAAGTCGTCTTTCTCGAAAATTCCTGACTTGGCGCGGTTGTCTACGTAAATCACGCCGATAATCTTCCCCCGTGTTTTGAGGGGCGCGCATAATACTGACCGCAAATTATAAAAAACCACTGACTCTTGTTCGGCGAAACGAGGGTCCGACTGGGCGTCGGTGGTTACTACGCCTTCCCCGCCTGCCACCACCGATTGAATAAGCGTGCGGCTTACTTCCATGTCGTCGGCGTCCAGTGTCTCCTGGGCAATGTTCCGCGCCGCTCGCAGAGAAAGTTGGTCGGTATTGGCCTCGAGGAGCATTAAAAAACCGCGCTTGGCCCCTGTCAACTCGATCACGGCATCCATCACGTTGTTGAGCACCTCGTCCAAGTCCAGGGTTGCTCCCAGAGATTGGGCCACACGATACACGGCGGCCATACTATCTTGCCCGTTTGAATCTTCCTCCACGGAACGCTCAAATTCCTGCATCCGCTGGCGGACGGTCATCAGCGCCCCCCGTGTATCCACAGGAAGGGTGTACTTTGTCAATTGGTCGAGGGCTTCGTTCAGAGCTGTTAAATGTTGATAAGCCTGTTTTTTCATAACAGATTTTTCCCGTTGACAAAAAGCATCTTAAAAACATTGTACCACTTATGATCACTTTTCCCCCACCCACTGCATGGCCAGAATAGCAACCAAATTAAAAAGAACAACAGCTCCAGCGCAAGCAATAATCCCCCATGTATTATAAAGTGGGGGTGTGACCAAGTCTCCCAGAGAGCGACCAAGGGAGAGAGCGGCCACGTTGAAAGACATCAAAGTTGCTCGTGACTGGGGCATGATCTCGGTCATCATGGGGATTATGCTCACCAAGGTGAATTCAAAAGTGATGTAGAACAGGAACAAGCTCACCACGGCCCCAGCAACGTTGCGTCCCAGCAGCGGAAAACTTAACGCAGCCAGGCTGTTCAAGAGTAGGCCAATGGTGACAGCCCGCACCTTGCCCAAACGATCCACAAAGGCGCCCACCAGGGTTTCTCCCCCCAATTCTGCAAATCCAATAACTGCCGCGGTTCCGCCTAAGGCAATAATCTTAAGCCCAAAGGCATCTTCCATCCACACCCCAAAAACAAGGTTGATGGCCTCATTGGCCGTGCTCGCAGTTAGACCCACTGTCAGCCCAGCCAGGGCGGGGGGATACTTGAGTACATCCCAAAAATTGCGCCAAATATTCGTGCTCTTGTTTCGGGGTGGAGAATCACTTGGGACATACCATAGTAAAGCACCTCCAATCAGGATGCCCGTGATGGCCAGACTCACAAATGGGGATTGCCATCCTCGGCGGGCTATTAAAAAACTCACTACAGGAATACCCACAATGAAGCTCAAAGACCATCCTAATTCGGTGACCGCCAATGTTCTCCCCCTTCGTTCGTAGGGGATTCTGTCGCCGAGATAAGCCTGCATGGAGGGATCGAAACCATATTTTCCCAGCGTAGTGAGCGTTAACATGATCACAAAAGATGGAAAGGAGGGCCAAAGGATCATCACGCTTATGCCAATAATGAAGAGCAAAATTCCGAAGAGCATCCCTATTTTACGCCCCCGGCGGTCAGCAATAGCGGCCAAAAAAGGCCCCAAAGCCCCCACTAGTGACCGGTTCGCCAGCGCTTGGGAGAGTGTAGAAATATCCACACCCAAGCCCCGGCTGAAAACCGACAAAAAGGGATAAATCATCCGGTACGCGGTATTGAAAACCATGCGGGTAATGGCAAAGAGAATAGTTTGAAAACGCAGGGAATGTTTTTGCATAGAACCCTACTATACCACCTACCATTGCCTTTTCAAGTAAGTTATTGTAGAATCCTCTGGCAATGGATTATGCCCTCGTAGCTCAGTGGACAGAGCACTTGGTTGCGAACTAAGGGGTCGCGTGTTCGAGTCACGCCGAGGGCGCTAGTGGCGGAGTGGGAATTCCCGCTCCGTTTTTTATTGGTCTGATTGGTCTTACTTGTCTAAGTGGTAATTGTTCACACCCCCTCACCTCAATCCTCTCCCAGGGGGAGAGGGTTAGGGTGAGGGCAGGGGCTGAACGGTTACCCTAACTGTACTAGTAAGACCAATGAGACGAATAAGACTAATAGGACTAATTCGACTAATTCGACCAATTCGACCAATTCCGCGTAACTAACGAGTTTTTTTTTCGTTGTATATAAAGTAATCTATCATCTACTTGTATGCCAAGGAGTTTAATTATGTCTAAAGTCGCAATTGTTACCGATAGTTCACAGTACATTCCCCAAGACCTAATTGATAAATACAATATCAATGTAGTTCCTTTGGTTGTTATTTGGGGTGAAGAATCTCTCAACGATGGAGTTGATATTAGTCCAGAGGAATTTTATACCCGCCTGGAAAGTGCTACAACCATGCCCAGTACTTCTCAGCCCACAATCCCAACCTTCGAGAAGATATTTCAAGGCCTCCATGCCCAGGGCTATGATATTTTAGCGGTTCTCATTTCAAATGTTTTGTCGGGAACCATTTCTTCAGCAACTCAAGCTCAAAAATTAGTCCCTGATGCAAATATTGAAATCATAAACTCAGAAAGTCTATCTATGGGACTAGGCTTTCAGGTTTTGGCCGCTGCAAGAGCCGCTAAAAAGGGAGCTTCACTAGAAGAATGTAAGCAGGTCGCAGAGAACGCAAAAGAACAAACAGGTGTTGTTTTTGTGGTTGATACCCTAGAATTCCTTCATCGGGGCGGACGCATTGGGGGAGCGAAACGCTTCTTGGGCACAGTGCTAAATATGAAACCTATTTTGGGCATTGAAAATGGTATAGTTGATTCTATAGACCAAGTTAGAACGCAGAAAAAGGCCCTGGCAAGATTACTGGATATAATTGAAGAGCGAGCGCAGGGATATTCTAAAGTCCACCTGGCTACCCTCCACGCTAACAACCATGAAGCTGCCGTTGCTCTCCTTGAAGAAGCAAAGGGACGGTTCAACACTGTAGAAACAGTTTTTTCTGAGCTTAGTCCCGCCATTGGCACCCACGCCGGGCCTGGCGCCTTAGGCTTATCGTATTGGTTTGAAAAATAACCTTCTTTCTCCTCTTAGGGCTGAAAGCTAAATAACTTGCCCATTTTTTGTGATTTGCTAGTCCGCTTTCAGCTTGATTTGTTCAAGTAATTTAATTCTTATTCCTTAGAGCCTGATGATAGTCATCAGGCTCTTTTTTTGTTAACGATGACCGTATCATCTCAAAATTACAGGGGCCATCGAATATAATTCGAGGCTGGCTCGCAAAATCCACCTGCGTGGATTAGATACGTGTCTCGCCCTATTGTTTAGTCGGGCAGCCAGAAAAACTGATATTCGTTAACAGAATGACGAACAGGAATACCCTTGTGAATAACATAGTCTCTTGAGATGATATACTCAAACGACAATGTATACTATTTTTTATAAAGGAATCTCCCTTATGAAAACCAGAATCTCTAAACCAGATCAATCAAAACTGGAAGCTCTCAACAACCCCAAAGTAATGCATGTGGTCAAGCAGGCCATTGAATTAATGAAACCCAACGAGGTGATGGTCTTTGATGACTCTCCCGCCGATATCGCAAGGGTACGCCAGCTTGCCATTGAACGTGGGGAAGAGAAAAAACTAGCCCTGGAAGGTCACACCGTTCATTACGATTCTTATCACGACCAGGCCCGGGACAAAGGACATACCGCCACCCTGCTTCCGGCGGGAGAAACCCTCAGCCGGGGCCTCAATGTGGTAGAACGCGAATCGGGTCTCGAAGAAATTTTCGAATTCATGGATGGCGTTATGCGGGGAAAAACCATGGTCGTGCGCTTTTTCTGCTTGGGGCCTACCGACTCACGGTTCTCCATTTCCGCCTTGCAAATCACCGATTCCTTCTATGTGGCCCACAGCGAAGACATGCTCTACCGCCAGGGCTATGAGCAATTCAAACGGTTAGAGGACAAAGATGACTTCTTCTACTTCTGGCACAGCGCGGGGGAACTCGACGAGAACAACACCACCAAGAACATCGCCCAGCGCCGCATTTACGTCGATCCCCTGGAAAACCGCGTCCTCTCCGTCAATAACCAATACGCCGGGAACTCCCTGGCCTGCAAAAAACTGGCCCTGCGCCTGGCCATCTACCGCGCCAACCATCAGGACTGGCTGACGGAACACATGTTCATCTCCGCCTTCTATCCGCCCGACCAGAGCCGTAAAACTTATTTCGCCGGGGCCTACCCCAGCGCGTGCGGGAAAACGTCCACGGCCATGCTCCCCGGGGCGACCATCGTCGGGGATGACATCGCCTATCTCCGGGCGGGGGAGGGGGGCGAAATGCGGGGCGTCAACATCGAGCGAGGCGTGTTCGGCATTATCCGGGACGTGAACCCCGATGACGACCCCATGATCTTCCAGGCCCTGCACACCCCCCAAGAGCTGATCTTCAGCAACGTCCTGGTGAATGGTGGGAAACCCTATTGGTTGGGGATGGGGGATGAGGGGGAGGTCCCCGACTCGGGGCACAATCACGCCGGGGCGTGGGAGCGCGGTGACCTTGACGGGGCCGGGAAGGAAATCCCCCTGGCCCACCCCAACGCCCGCTACACCCTGCGCATCCGTGACCTGGAAAACGCCGATGAGAACCTCAACAACCCCGACGGCGTCCCCATCTCCGGCATCTTCTACGGCGGACGGGATTCGGACACCAACGTCCCTATGGCCGAAAGCCTGAGCTGGGAGCACGGGGTCTTCATGGGAGCCACCATCGAATCGGAAACCACCTCCGCCACCCTGGGGGCCACTGGCCAGCGCAAATCCAGCCCCATGGCCAACATGGACTTCGTCATCGTTCCCCTGGCCCGTTATCTGCGCAATCACCTGAAATTTGGGCGAAGGCTGAAAAAAACGCCGAGGGTCTTTGCCACCAACTACTTCTTGAAAAACCAGGCCGGGAAATACCTGAACGAGATCATGGATAAAAAAGCCTGGGTCTTGTGGGCCGAAGGGCGCGTCCACGGCGATTTCGAGGCCATCGCAACTCCCATTGGCTACCTCCCGCTCTACGAGGATCTCAAATCTCTTTTCGACCACGCCTTCGAGAATAGAGACTATACGCAAGAAGAATACGTGGAGCAATTCAGCCTGCGGATTGGCAAATACCTGGAAAAATTCCAGCGCATGGAGACCTTATACAAGCAAGAACCGGATATGCCGGAGGAATTTTGGTCGGAATTGAAGCGCCAACGGGAGGGGTTAGAAAAGCTGCGGGAGAAGTTTGGGAAGGATGTGATTTCGCCAGTGGAGTTGTGAGGCATAAAGTCCCCGGCACTTCAGAAGTGCCGGGGACTTTATGCTGTTTTGCAAACGCTACCCCAGCAAGTGCGAGATATGAAAACCTCGAAGGCCTTCCACGTATCAGATTCCATCATATCCAACAGATGAATATTGCTGGTTTCTAGATACTCTATGTGTTAGAATCGAAAGGTAGAACAAAATAAGGAGCTTGATTATGAGTAACCAGACGATTCAAATTTCCTCGAGGGTGGCGAAGCACATTGAAGATCTACCGCTGAAAAAGACCACAGACGGTAAGTTGAGAGCTTTATTGGAGGCAGAATATCGGCGTCGATTGTCCCAATACAATATGACTGATCGGCTCATGCGTGAAAAATACGACCTGAATTTCGATGAATTCGAGCGCCAGCAAATTGTGAAACAACAAGGGTATACGTGGGAGGTCGAATCTGACGCTATAGAATGGGACTTGGCCATTAGCGGTATAAACACCATGCAGCGCAAGTTGGCCGAGTTAACTACGGGCGACTTCTATGACGATTAAGGGTCTTCTGCGAGAAATCTATGAAGCCGAGCGATATTATTGGTTTATTCACATTATTAGCGAGGTAGAGCAAACCGACAATGCACTGAAAGTTCGTCTCAATATTACTGCGGGCTTGTTTGTACAGATTTTTTTCAGTGAACGCACAGGGAGGCTAAGTTTCGCCCTCATCCGTGGCAGCCAACGTATTTATGGGTGTGATCGTGAGCAGAATTATTGGCACCGTCATCCTTATGGAGCAGTTCACCGTCATGAACCTATGCCTGAGGGAATGTCGCTACGTCCAGTATTTCAGTTTATGGGAGAAGTAGAGGCTATCCTTGTCGAAAACGAGCTTATCTAATAGGCCGTAACCTCTCAATGTTTTGGGGCAAAGATTTTCGAAGTCTCCAAAAGCTGTTAGACTTCGAAAACCTTGCCCCCGTTTTTGATTTCGCATGATATAATC
This sequence comes from Chloroflexota bacterium, assembly GCA_018263575.1. Classification (GTDB taxonomy): domain Bacteria; phylum Chloroflexota; class Anaerolineae; order Anaerolineales; family UBA11858; genus B10-G9. The sequence continues at coordinate 24,711 of JAANWX010000025.1, forward strand.
CCCCCAACATGAACACCAAACTGCATCTCCCCCCCATCACCTCCCGCACGGCTCCCGCTGCTGCTCCCAAGGCGGCTGGCGCAACCACGCGCGCAGTCGCCGTAAAACCCAGCGCCGAGCCGTCTCCCCTTGCCACCTGAGCAAACCCATTTTCACGTAATTTCGGCCCGGATATTTTCATCATCCGGGCTTTTTGTTGTATAATTGATGTATGACGATCATCAAAGAACTTCGCGTGAAATTTTCTCAAGATAAATTTGAATTCTCAAGGCATGCAGTTGACCAAACAATTTTACGTGAAATATCGGTTCAAGAAATACTAGAGGCGATCAGTAAGGGCGAAATAATCGAAGATTATCCCCATGACAAATATGGGCCTAGTTGCTTGATATTTGGAACCACATCTCGCAATAGACCAATACATATTCAATGTAGCTACCCTTCACGATCAATAATAAAAATCATTACTGCGTATGAACCCAATCCAGCACGATGGATAAATCATAAAAAACGGAGATAACTATGTCTTCAGAAAAAAAAGAAAATTTAGCAAGCCAAAAAGTCACCTACTCCCTATACAAAGACGGCCAATTCTACATCATTGAAAACGTACCTGCCCGTGTGGACGTAGAAACAGGCGAGCAATATTTTTCACCCAAAACTGTAGAGAATTTACATCAACTCATCTTAGGTAAAAGAAAACCAGTTCGCACAATCCAAACCCCCGTTTTTGATTTCGCATGATATAATCCCCCCAACATGAACACCAAACCGCATCTCCCCCCCATCACCTCCCGCACGGCTCCCGCTGCTGCTCCCAAGGCGGCTGGCGCACCCACGCGCGCAGTCGCCGTAAAACCCAGCGCCGAGCCGTACCCGCTTGCCACTTGAGCAAG
>JAANWX010000026.1 GCA_018263575.1 Chloroflexota bacterium
CACTGCGTATGTCAGAGACAATGTTAAACGAGTTGAAATTGATAGCAAACAAAATGGATGTTCCATATCAATCGTTAATGAAAGTATATTTACGAGAGCGAATTGATAAAGATTTGAACAGGCAAGTTACTAAAGCTAGATAATAGCTGGTTTACAGCTTGGCGCAGGTGTACTTTTAACGAAAGATCAAGGCAGTAACTCCTTTGGCTTCCGCCGACGCATTTGCCGCTGCTTTAGCAATGCGAGAGAAAGAAGTATAGTATTGCTTGCCTCTCATTGTATAATAAAGTCAGCAAACAGTTCGTTGAAATTATCCTCATGGAGTGTGTACGATGGAAATATACGAATTAGTTCTAGAAATGAAGCTTCTTGAGAGGCGACTGACCCTCTATGAAGAGAAATACGGTGTGCTCAGTGATGATTTCTATTCTGCTTTGATAACAGGCAAGCTTGAAGAATATGATGCTTATGATGAAACGCGCACTGATTTTAGCCGGTGGAAGGGCATTTTTGAGACTTGGTTGCGTCGCAAGGAAAAATATACCCAGAAAATGCAGAAAAATGACCTGGCAAAAGTGATGCGTTTTCAACCCGTTTACTGAGTAATGATTCTTCATTAGCGTCAACACATCCCCATCATAAGCATATCCCCCCGAATATAAAGCATAATCGGAAACCAGCCCCAGGAATTAGTTTCTCACATCCTAACTTGCCTTTGTTATTACGAGAAATTGAAGAAAGAATTCCTCGTGGCGAATAAGTACATCCCAGGGGAGATATAGCAAATAACATAGGGCAAAGGCCACCACTTCCAACGCGAGCAGATACACGGCCAGGGGTGGATTTGCCCTTGTGCCCATTATGTGATATATTTTTATACAAATACTTTGTGGAGAGAGAGGATGTGTTTTCTCAAAAAAGCGGTGAGGTAACCATTCACGCCCCCCTATCCCCCCAACTCTGGGGGGAAGGCTGACTCCCCCAGGATTGGGGGTTGGGGGGCGAAGGTGGGTGAACGGTTACGCGGTGAGGGGTTGAAAGGTTTTGCCTCACTATAGAGATAGCGGGTTAAGGCGCTATAGGTCACAGGAGATTATCATGAAAATCAATTTAAAAACATTATTTGCCGTGCTCGCGCTACTTGTTGCCTCCTTGGCCTGTAGCTTTTTTGGAACGCAGGACAACGACCAAGATGGAACTGAAAATGGAATAATTGAATTTCAAGACGATTTCTCAGACCCCTCTAGCGGTTGGGATCGGGTCAATGAAGGAAAAGGGATAACTGATTATACGGATGATGAACAATATCGTTTCCTTATCAAACAGCCTTGGGTTGATTTTTGGACCAACCCAGGTTTGGATGATCTAAAAAATGTGATCATTGAGGTAAGGGCCACCAAAAAAGGCGGCCCAGATGATAATGATTTTGGAGTGATTTGTCGTTATCAAGACAAAGGGAATTTTTATTTTTTCCTCATCAGCAGTGATGGATTCTACGCGATTGGAAAAATGCAAAATGGCGAGAGAACGCTTATCAAACCTGACCAAATGTACCCCTCCCCGCACATTAAAAAGGGAGAGGAGACAAATAATTTGCAGGTCAAATGTGATGGGAAGAATTTGACCTTGAGTGTAAACAAGGAAGAGATAGCCAAGACAAGCGATGATACGTTCATAGCGGGTGGTGATGTCGGCCTGATTGCGGGCGCTTTTGATGAGTCTGGCGTGGACATTCTCTTTGATAATTTTGTCGTCAGAAAGCTAGAGGAATAATCAGTTCGGGGCAACCCCAGGTCGTGCTACGCGAGAGACACCTTTACTATCTCTGTGTGAATAGGGGCCAAATGCGTTTACCCTACCCCCAACCCCCCGACCACTAAGACCACTTTATGAAAATTTACCTAGACATGGTTGGCTGCCGCTTGAATCAAAGTGAGATTGAAGCCTACGCCCAACAGCTCCTAGCCGGGGGACATACCCTGACATCAGATCCAGCGGAAGCTGACCTGGCGGTCATCAACACCTGCACGGTCACGGTTGCCGCGGCGGCCGATTCCCGGAAAATGATCCGCCGCACTGCCCGGGAGGGCGCGGGGGAAGTTGTGGCCACGGGATGTTGGGCCAGCCTGGAACCGGAGAAAGCGGCCCTGCTCAAGGGCGTCAGCCGGGTAATTTCCAACGCTCAAAAAGAAGCCCTTGTCCCCACGGTGCTGGGCGCAGGGCGAGATTTCTCCGATGACCAGTCGTTAGCGCGTGTGCCCATTCCTGGCCCACGGGAGCGGACACGCACCGTTATCAAAGCCCAAGATGGATGCGATAACGGGTGCGCATTTTGCATCACGACCATCGCGCGGGGGGAGGGGCGCAGCCTCCCTGCGGAAGACGTCCTGCGGAGCGTGCGCATTGCCCTGCGGGGAGGTGCCCAAGAAGCGGTGCTCACCGGCATCCATTTGGGATCGTGGGGCCAGGATTTTGACCATCCTCTAACCCTGGACCATTTGGTGGAGAGAATCCTGAAAGAAACCCGCTTGCGCCGTTTGCGTCTTTCTTCTATTGAACCTTGGGATGTGAACGACCCGCTCATCTCTTTGTTGGCCTCTGACCGGGTGGCCCGCCATTTGCACCTGCCGCTTCAATCGGGGTGCGCTGCCACGCTGCGGCGTATGGCCCGCAAAATTACCCCCGCTGGTTATGCCGCTCTCCTTGACCGGGTCAGGGCTGTGGTTCCCGAGGTTGCCTTGACCACTGACGTCATGGTTGGCTTCCCAGGAGAAACGGAAGAGGAGTTTGCCGAGAGTCTGGCCTTTGTGCGGGAGATGGGCTTTGCCGATGGTCACACCTTCACGTATTCGGCCCGCCCCGGCACGACCGCTGCCGAGATGCCCGACCAGGTTCCCCACCCCCTCCGCAAGGAGCGCAACGCTCGCATGCGGGAGGTCTTAGCCTCCTCTGCGGCGGCCTATGGCCAGCGTTTTGTGGGGCAAGAACTAGACGTGCTGTGGGAAAGTGCCACCGAGCTCGAGGGTGGGGGATGGGCCTTGCGCGGTTTGACGGACAACTACCTTCGCGTGCGGGCGGAGTCCCCGGAGAACCGGTGGAATCAGATCACTCCCACGCACCTGGACTCGCTCAACACCAGCGGGTTTAAGGGGAAAATAACGGGATGATGTATAATATAGCAAAATGGTGACTATCGGGAGACGGTTCCGCCAATCCCCCAGAGAAAAACGGGGAAGATGTGGCTAAGGTTTTCGCGAGGCATCCCCGGAAGTCATGGCTAGAAAAGGAGGCCCACAATGACGGATTGTCTTTTTTGTAAAATTCTTGCCGGTGAAATACCCAGCGATACGGTGTACAGTGATAGTACGGTGACGGCTTTTCGGGATATTAACCCGGTGGCCCCCACCCATATTTTGGTTGTTCCCAACAAGCACATCAGAGCGGTCAGCGAGTTAGAAGAAGAGGATGAGCAGCTTGTGGGGCATTTGTTCACCGTGGCCCGAACGCTGGCCGAGGAGGAGGGGATTGAGGAGTCGGGGTATCGTTTGATTATTAACAATGGCCCTGATGCTGGTCAAGTTGTTTTCCATTTGCACCTCCACCTGATTGGGGGGCATAAGATGCAGTATCCGATGGGATGAAGAAGAGGAGGCAGGAGTAAAAATGAATTTAAAAGCCCAGTTGCGTGAAACATTGAAAGAAGCCATGAAATCTCAGGACGCGCTCCGCAAGAAGGTGATGCGCATGACGTTGGCCCAGGTTAAGAACGCTGAAGTTGCCAAACAGGAGGAGTTAGAGGAAACAGAGGTCTTGGGTGTTTTGGAAAAAGAGGTCAAAGCCCGCCGGGAGGCGATTGAAGGTGCGCAACAAGCCGGGCGCCCAGGTCTGATCGAAGAGGCCGAGGCTGAGATTGCTATCCTCCAAGAATTTTTACCAGAGTCACTCAGTGAGGAAGAACTGCGAACGATTGTTGAGGAAGTGATTGCCGATGTTGGGGCGACATCCATGCGAGAGATGGGCAAGGTGATGGGCGCGTTGATGCCCAAAATCAAAGGCCGCGCGGATGGGGGTGTGGCCAATAAGATGGTGCGCGAGATTCTGGGATAGAATCAAATAACTTATGGCAGACAATGGCCGCTTGAATTCTTTTCGCCGCTATATTCTTTTAAGCTTGATACTGCTCATTACCACGGGCCTGAGTTGGTTGGCAGTTGATTGGCCCTTGTCCCGATCTCTTTCTACAGTTTCTGTACAAGAAAGCCAGGTAGCCCCCCAAGATATTCTTGCACCTTACGCGGTGAGTTATGTAAGCAACGTGCTTACAGAACAAAAGAAAGAGGAAGCGGCTGGGGGGGTAGTGGAAATTTATACCAACTCTGATACTTCGATTGCCCGCCAGCAGCTAAAACAACTTCGCGAGGTATTGAACTTTATAGAAACCGTCCGGCAAGATGAATATGCCACGCCAGAGCAAAAATTAACCGATCTGACGGCCTTGGAGGACATTCGGCTTTCTTCCAGGACGGCGTCTGCGCTTTTGGCTCTCAACGATGCGCGCTGGCACTCGGTGCGTCAAGAGGCGATTGTGGTTCTGGAACAAGTCATGCGAAGCACGATCCGCGAGCATAGGTTGGAACAAGCCCGCCAGAACGTGCCTTCCTTGGTCAGCCTCTCTCTGCCAGAGGAAGAGGTGAAAATAGTTTCTGAAATTGTGGCTGCTTTTGTTGCCCCCAATAGCTTTTATAGCGAAGAGCAAACCGAAGAGGCTCGGGAAGCTGCCCGGGAAGAGACCCCACCCATCACGCGCTCCATAGCCGCGGGGGAGACCATTCTGCGGCGGGGGGAGATTGCCAGAGCGGACGATATTGAAGCCCTCGAACAGGTGGGCCTGATGACGTCCTACGGGGGATGGGAAACGCGTGCGGGGGCGATTGCCATTGTTTTGTTGATGTCCATTCTTTTGGTGTTGTTCTTCCTCACCTATCCGGAGTTAACCTACCAACCCAAAAAACTGATCTTGGTAGCCAGCCTCTTTCTTGTCTTTTTAGGCCTGGGACGCCTGACCGTTACCGGCCATGTTGTCCTCCCTTATCTCTTCCCCGTGGCCGCCTACTCCTTGATAGTATCCGCTCTCATTGATCGAAAAACCGCGCTCTTCACCACCATACCTTTGGCCATCCTCATGGCCTATGGCCTTCCCAACCCCCTAGATTTGACACTTTATTACGCGGTTGGCGGTAACATAGGTGTCCTGGCCATGCGTCGTCCCCGGCGGATTGCCTCCTATATTCCAACCGCGGGGATTATTGCCGTCTCTGGGGCTGTCATAGTAGCAGCTTATCGTGTCCTCGCGCCTGGCACAGACATAATGGGTTTGGTGACATTGTTTGGGGCCGCTGTTTTCTATGGCGCTGCTTCGGTGGGGTTGACGATATTTATTGAATATACGCTAGCTCCCCTTTTGGGCTTGACGACAACCCTTCAGTTAATGGAATTGACCCGCCCCGATCACCCCTTGTTGCAATATCTCTTACAAGAAGCGCCTGGCACGTACCAACACACGTTGCAAATGGCCAATTTGGTGGAACAGGCCGCCGAACACCTGGGCGCTGATAGCCTTCTGGCCCGGGTAGGAGCGCTTTACCATGATGTCGGCAAAACCCAATTGTCCGCGTTTTATGTCGAAAACCAGGTCCCTGGCCAGCTTAACACCCACGATGAACTAGACCCGGCCGAGAGCGCTCAACTTATCATCCAACACGTCCCAGAAGGGATAAAGCTGGCCCGCAAGCATAACCTCCCCAAGCGGGTTCAAGATTTTATCCTGGAGCATCACGGTGACTCTCTAGCCCGTTATCAATATACACAAGCTTTGAACGCCGCAGATGGTGACGAATCTCAAGTTGATATTTCCAAATTCCAGTATCCAGGCCCCAAGCCGCAATCAGTAGAAACTGCCCTGGTCATGTTGGCAGATGGCAGCGAAGCCTATGCCCGCGCCAAGCGCCCCGATAGCGAAGAGGACTTGCGGGGGCTAATTAAAGAAATGGTTGATAAGCGGGTTGAATCCGGTCAATTGGACGACACGCCGCTCACCCTGAAAGACCTCACCGACATTATCGATTCCTTCACCGCTACCTTAAAGGGCACGTATCACTCGCGAGTGAACTATCCTACAGTGAAGAAAAAACCCTCGAATGAAGAGGATACGGTGCCCGTTGCCGGAGAAGCAGTCGCTATGGAGGGGTAAATGGATAACCAGATGATACTTTTCGAAGTTAAAGAGCAATTCCAAGGTGTGGTGTATGAAGAAATATTGGAAGAAGCCGTAGTGGCCGCTCTTCAAGCTGCGTCCCCGGCGGAAACTAACAGCTTGACCGTCCTGGTTATCGGCAATGAACAGATGAGATCCCTGAACCGCCAATACCGGGGAATAGATTCCCCAACCGATGTGCTCTCCTTTACAGCGGGATACACCGACCCCGACACGGGGGAACACTATCTGGGAGACGTGCTGATCTCTTATCCCATGGCGGAGCAGCAGGCCCAAACACGGGGTCACGCCGTGGAAGGAGAAATCCAATTATTGGTAGCGCACGGTGTCCTGCATCTCTTGGGCCATGACCACGCCACCGAAGATGAACAATCCCGCATGTGGAGTCTCCAAGCAAAGATTCTGGCGAAATTGGGCTTGGATATTGAAATGGGGGGGGATGAGTAAAAAGGGACATGATCTCATTTCTAAAATCCCGCTGGAAATCCATTCAATGCGCCCTGCAAGGGATAGGTTACTCCCTGCGCACCCAGCCAAACACCTGGGTTCATGCGGGCATTAGCGCCGCTGTCATCGCCATGGGGGTATGGTTGACGATCACGCCCCTGGAATGGGCCGTCCTTCTCCTAACCATGGCCGTTGTCTGGGCCGCAGAATTTTTTAACACCGCCCTCGAAACCTTATTGGATTTACTTCATCCTCAACCGCACCCCCTGGTTAGAATTACCAAAGACGTCAGCGCGGCGGCGGTCTTGGTCACAGCCATTTTCTCCGTTTTGATCGGGCTGCTAATTTTGGGTCCGCCCCTTTGGGCACGGGTATGGGATTTCTTTCGGTGATGGGGGGATTCCGGATCTGACCGCAGGTCTCCAGGCCATTGAGCCATATTTTTCCAAGATAGTCACCCCGGAGGGTGTGCTACGCGAAGACCTTCGGTCACTTCAGGTGCGCGGTCGGGAGACGCTGCGCACATCGAAATGGAGACGCTGCGCACATCGAAATAAAGTTACGTGATATGAAAAAAATAAAGGGATTTTCCCAGACTCACTTAGGGCGTGGAGGAACCTTCTAATAAATTGCAAATGGCTCTGTTCTCGGCGACGATGTTCATTAAATTTGGATCATCGCCGTAGACATCTTCCAACTGATCAAGTACTTCTAGGGCATGCGGGCAATAATTAGCGTTGGGGCGACTCAAAGCCGCTAAAACCGAGCCATATCGAGCGTAGTAATAGGCAATTTCAAAATTCGTTAAAGCCAACGGCTCCACATCCACCCCGCCTACCTCATTCTCTTCCGCCGAACACCCCTCTACAGCGCATTTTAGGACAGGCAAGGCCCCCTCGAAGTTGCGGGATCGGACGTAAATATCTCCTAACTGCCCATAGGTGTTGGCGTTATAAGGATCGAATTCAATGGCTTTTTTACCGTTTAAAGCTGCCACAAAAAATTCTCCCATCCGCACATACGTTTTGGCAATGCCTACGTAGGGGAGGGGGTCTTGAACGCCATTAGAGTTGTTGATGGTGATGGCTTTGTCAAAATATTCCAAAGCGCTCGTGTACACCTTCAAGGCTCGATAGACTACGCCAATGCGAATGTATAGGAAAGTGAGATTGGGGGTGATCTCAGCGGCCTCTTTATACTCCTCAATCGCATAACGATACTCCCCATAAGTTTCCATCACCGTGGCATACACACGGTGTGTGTCCATCAACTCCGGCCCTTGTTCAACGGCTAATTGAGCGTGCTCTCTGGCTTGCCCCAGTTGATTTTGGTCCAGGAGAACCTCCGCGTAGAAAGCAAGTGCCAGCGCATTATCGGGATCTAAAGTGATGGCCAGGTTAGCGGCTTGTTCCGCCTCCGCGAGCCATTCTTGGCGTTCTTCCTGGTTGGCGGCAACCGCTGTGGCGCTCCAATCTAAGACCAAGGCCCGGATGGCTTGCACGTTGCTGCTATCCGGGGCGTCCGCGGCGGCGCGTTCTATTTCCTGGCGGGCATTGGAGAGGCGCTCCACGCGCTCGTCATGCGTAGAAAGGAGGCTGGATGAATAGGTCAGTAGGCGGGCAAGCTCCGCTCTCGTCTCGGCGTCGCTGGGATCCATTTCCAAGGCGTCTTGATAAGCATCAATAGCATCCCGATCTTCGGGATCGTAGATCTTCCCAGCGTCAAAATAGGCCTGCGCCTCTTGAATGTGAGAATTTAGCGTCCTGGTTGCGGTAGGGGTAGGCATAAACAGGGGGTCGAATCGCCCATCAGTTTTATAGACCTCATTGGCAAACCATGTCCCGCCAACGATGAGGGCTAAGAGGATAAGGATTAAGCTAAAGTTTATGCGGTCCTTTTCTTTCCGAAAAGAGGGGCGTTTACCAGTAAGCTTTTGATCCATTTTCACTATGGCGTGGGGGTAGGGGCCACTGGCTCTTCTTCGATATTGGCCTGACAGATGCTTAATCCCTCGGTGGCATTTGCCACGGCGATTTCATTCTCTCCGACTTCGCTCAACATGGTCTGGAAAATTGGGATCGCCTCTTGGCAATTGCCCGTGCGAGCCAGGGTTAGGCTGTAGGATGAGAAAACTTCAATTACCCGTGGTTTATACGAGAGGGGAATTCCTGTGACGATCTCTCCGCTTTCTGTGATCCCACCATGGACGGCTAGGGCAAGATGCTCAAGAGCTTTTGTGTTTTGACCGTCTTTAGCGTACATAACGCCCAAGTTACCGTGCATTTTGGGGTCGGAAGGGGCATCTTCAACGGCTTGCGCGGCGTATTGTACAGAGCGGTTGAAGAGACCTTCCAGAAGGTAAATGCGGGAAATCTCATAATCGGGATCGGGGTTAGAGGGATTGAGGGCATTGGCCTGACTGAAGGCTTTTACGGCCTGGTCATATTCGCTCAGGGCGTAATAACTATATCCCTGCATGAGGTGCAAGTTGGGAATTTTATTATTAATGTTGATGGCGGCATTATATTGGTTGATGGCTTCTTCGTAGTTGCCCGTCCAATATAAAACGTACCCCCTGGCCCGATGAGCCTCTAACGAGGTAGGGTCTAGCTCCAAGGCACGCAGGGATTCAGCGCTGGCCTTTTCGAATTCCCCATTATCGATGAGAATTTCAGCGTAGACGGCATGCGCGAAAGCATTTTCGGGGGCCAGATCCAAAGCGGTTGTTATGGAGGCCTCCGCTAAGACGTAATCTCCCATGAAATCCAGCGCCCAGGCTTTTACCACGTGAGCTAAGGGATTCTCACTATTGCGCAGCACAGCTAGTTCTGCATTTCCTAGTGCTTCTTCATAATGGCCGGCCAAAATTTGAACGCGCGCCAAAGCCACATAGTGCGTGGAATCGGCTGGTTCGGCGAGTATGGCCTCTTCATAGGCTTCAATCGCTTGGAGCAATTTCCCCTCTTCGTAGTAGGCTTCAGCTCTGTTGGTATACGATTCAGGATTTGTGGTAGGTGTTGGTGTGGGAACGAACAGAGGTTCGGTGATGGGGACAATCGTCTGATTAACGTAGACAACAGCTCCAATTAATAGCAACAAGATTAAAATACGCCATGGGCGGGGCCTCCGCCGGGGACGTTTGGTCATTTTCCATTTACTTCCGTTTAAATACATGCTTCTCATCTTACCACTACCGCAAAATACGAGTCAAGGACGGTACGAGCATCCCTGGGGTGATCTAATATCTTTCTAATTTGTCGCTTTCTTCTCCATGGTACAATCTATGCCAATTATATAGCGAGTTACGGGTTCTGTGGTTTCTTATGAGTAACTTCTCAATATTCCGGGGAAATGTAGGTCGAAATGGTATTTCGACTGGCGATTTACCAAATCGCCCTACATCAGCCCTCTATTTTTTGAGATGATACCCTTATGATGAAAAAATTCTCGCGCTGGTTGCGCGTTGTATTGGCGCTCTTTCTTGTAATATTATTTGTGGCCCGGTCGGCCCCGAATCTCGCTGAGCAAAGAGAGCGTGTCAGGGCATATTCCCGGCCCTTCGAGTTTGAGTACCTGTCTTGGATGACCCGCGCCATGGGGAATAAATTTGGGCAATTTAGCCTGGGCGCGGAACGCTACGTGCCGAGCACGGATGGCAGCCAATTCCTTATAGAATATCTGGAAGTGGTCAATGAGGTTTTCGAGCTCGAACGGGATCTCCAGGACATTTACAGCGATCCCAGCATAACTGACCCCGAACGTGAGGCAAAAACCGTCGAAGCTGACCTGGCAGAAAAACGTGCCCAGCGCCAAAACCTCACCCCCCTGGCTGAGGAGGTGCTCCAAGGCCAAATCAACGCCGCCCTGGCGGAACTGGGAATCACGGTGGGGGGGCAGGCCATCCCCCCGGTCCTTTACCAAGCTGTCCACAAGTCTTACGCCCTGATCATCTCCCCCCGGGATGAGATTCGCACCGACATCAACCTGATGCTTATCCCCAATCTCACCCTGGAGGAGATCACCGGCCTAGAAAACGATCTTGAATCAAACCTGGATGTATCTGCTTTGGTGGTGCGCGTAGGCGGCGTGGGAACCTATCCGGCCATGATTGTCGAGGGAGGAGGTTTGCCCTGGTTGGTGCACGTTGTTAGCCATGAATGGGTGCATAATTATCTGACCATACGCCCCCTGGGCATGCGCTATTATGCCAACCCAAGCATGACGGCCATTAATGAAACCGTGGCCGATTTAGCGAGTTATGAAGTGCGAGACGCTGTCCTGGAGCGTTTTTACCCCGCGTATGCGTCTACTTCCCCAGCGCCTCAAGAAGAGAAGTCGTTTACGGAGACTGAAAAATTCATGCGTGCTTTTTGGGAAATGCGCCAGGACCATCTCTTTGATTTCCGGCACGAGATGCACAAGACGCGTGTTGTGGTTGACCACATGCTGGCGGATGGTCAAGTAGAAGAAGCTGAGGCCTACATGGAAGAGCGCAGGGCGTTCTTCTGGGAGCATGGTTATCGCATTCGCAAGCTCAATCAGGCTTATTTTGCTTTTCATGGCTCGTATGCAGCTCGTCCTGGCGGGGCTGTCAGCGGCAGCACGAACACGCTGGGGAACAACATCCGAGGGTTGCGAGATGAAATGCCCTCCTTGGCCGCTTTCATGCGCAAAGTGGCCTGGATATGGCGGGCGGAGCAATTCGACCGCGCTTTCGAAGAATAGTTAAGTGAACGATAATGTTTGCTTTCACGCATCACGCTTTCACGTTTATGTATAGGAGAAAACATGTACAAGAAAATAATGGTAGGAATGTTTTTTATCGTAGCCCTAGTATTAACCGCTTGTGGAGGAACTTCAGAAACTGAGGTTGCCCCCACGGTGGTGGAGGAGGAACTGGCGACCATCGCCCCTCAAGAAACACCTTCCCCCACCCCCACCAGCCAAGCAGTGACCACGGAAGACGGGGGGGAACCAGACTCAGCGGCGGAACCGTCCTGCGTCCCCAACGCCCCCAAACCTACCCCGTCCGCCGAGGCCATTGAGCTTTTCGGCCCCGACCCGGAGACAGACTGGATCAAAGGCCCACAAAATGCGGCCGTGACAATTCTTGAGTATGGTGATTTTCAGTGACCGTACTGCGCTACGCTTCCGCCCGTGTTGGCGGAACTCCAAGAAAAATTCCCCGCAGATCTGCGCGTTGTTTATCGCCACTTCCCCCTCGACAGCATTCACGATAAGGCCATTTTAGCAGCGCAGGCCGCCGAAGCCGCCGGTTTACAAGATGAATTTTGGACTATGCACGACCTTCTCTATGAAAAACAAGGCCAGTGGGCTGGATTCTCAGTAGAAAAATTTAAAACCTGGGTCGTTGAACAAGCAGAAGAAGTGGGCCTGGATGAAGAGCAGTTCGAGACCGATTTCAACAGTGATGAAATTGCTGCCAAGGCCCAGGCCACCTGGGAAGAGGGACAGCAATTAGGCATTCCTGGTACGCCCTTTATCATGGTCAACTACCAGCAATTCAAAGCCCAACCCGAGGTCGGTATTTTGTCCTCCATTATCAGGATGATCAAATTAGAGGACGAGCAATATAGTGAATGCCCACCCATGACCATAGATCCAGATGCTGATTACCAAGTCACCCTGGAGACCGAAAAGGGCGATATTGTCGTTGAACTTTTCCCCGAAGTGGCCCCTTTAGCGGTCAACAATTTCCTCTTTTTGGCCGAGGAAGGCTGGTATGATGACAATACTTTCCACCGCGTAATACCGGGTTTCATGGCCCAAGCGGGCGATCCCACAGGGACCGGTTTCGGAGGGCCAGGTTATTCCTTTGGGGTAGAAACTGATTCCGAATTGACCTTTGACCGGGCCGGTTTATTAGCCATGGCCAATTCTGGGCCAGAGACCAATGGCAGCCAATTCTTCATCACCTATGGGCCAACCCCCAGCCTAAACGGAAGCTACACAATTTTTGGCGAAGTCACTGATGGCATGGATGTCCTCGAAAACCTAGCCCCACGTGACCCCTCTCAAGGAGAAGATCTTCCCCCCGGAGACGAATTGCTGCGAGTTTTGTATGAAAAATAATTGTTTTCTCAACAACTTGGGGTAAATCGGTTCGCTGTGTGTGCCTAATCGGCGAACTCCCGTTCGCCACTACAAACCCTCACTTCATGTTTGACAAGTTATTAGGAGCAACGTGCTTGAATGGGAAAGTGCGTTGCTCCTAGCAGTTTGGCGCTCGCCGATTCTTTGTCACCTCCCACACCTTACATTCCTTACATTCCTCATATCCCTCACATCCCTCACATTCCTCATCCCTCGCAATTGTGCTAAAATAAGCCTAATATATCTCTAATATATCAGCCCTTTTTACCTGTTCCCCTGATTTCCCTGATTCCCTGACTTCCCTGTTTTCCTGATTTCCTGTTTTCCTGATTTCCTGTTTCCCTGTTTTCCTGTTTCCCTGTTTTCCTGATGTACTGATTTCCCAATCCCTCATCACCCAATCTCCCAGTCTCCCAATCTCCCAGTCTCCCAATCTCCCAGTCTCCCAATCTCCCAGTCTCCCAGTCTCCCAGTTTCCCAGTCTCCCAGTTTCCCAATCTCCCAATCTACCATCTCCCAGGAGTCCCCCATGTCCCACGATTTTCTCTTCCGCGACGACCTCTCAGAAATAGCCCCCTTTGTTCACGACCTCATAAAATGGGAAGAAGAACGCCAGGCCCGCAAGCTCATCTTCATCCCCTCCGAATCTTACGCCCCGCAAGCCGTGCGAGACGCGCTGGGGTCCCGATTCCAAAACATCTACGCCGAGGGATATCCATCCAGCAGCATGGTGCGCGACCCCGAAGAACGCCTCCGCGATGAGGCCTGGCAACTGGCCCACTACCGACGCTACGCCGACCGCCGTTTTTACAAAGGCGTGGAATACGCCAATTTTGTGGAATCCCTAGCCCAGCGCCGCTGCGCCCAAGCCTTTGCCCATGGAGATATTTTTCCCGAGCACATCCACGTCAACGTGCAGGCCCTCTCCGGGACGGCGGCCAATTTGGGCGTTTACTGGACTCTTCTTGAACCGGGCGACACCCTCATGGGCCTCGACCTCTACCAGGGCGGGCACCTCTCCCACGGCTCGGAGTTCAACATCTCCGGGCAGCGCTACAAAGTGGTCTCCTACGGCGTTGACACAGAGACCGAACGCCTCGACTACGACCAAATCCGCGAAGTGGCCCTCGAACACCGCCCCAAAATCATCGTCGCCGGCTACACCTCCTATCCCTGGGCGCCGGATTGGGAGAAATTCCGCGCCATCGCCGACGAGGTGGGAGCCTACTTAATGGCCGACATCGCCCACGTGGCGGGAATGACAGCCGCGGGCGTTTATCCCAACCCGATTGGAATCGCTGACGTGGTGGCCTTTACCACCCACAAAACGCTGGGAGGCCCCCGGGGAGCGGCCATCCTCACCACCGACTCCGACCTGGCCACCGAGATAGACCTGGCCATCTTCCCCGGCGAGCAGGGCGGGCCGCACGTCAACAAATTTGCCGCCATGGCCGTAGCATTCAAAATTGCCCAAACCGAGAAATTCACCCAACTCCAACGCCAAACGGTCAAAAACGCCCAAGCCCTGGCCGAGGGACTCCAAAAACGCGACCTGCGCCTGGCCTACGGGGGAACGAACACCCACCTCATGCTCCTTGACCTCAAATCTATCCCCGTTGAGGGAGCGCCCCCCACGGGCGAGGAATTTCCCATCTGGGGCGAGCCGGCCGTGCGCATGATGGACATCGCCGGGTTAGTCGCCAACAAGAACACCATCCCCGGCGACACAGAAACCTCCACCGCCACGGGCATCCGCCTGGGCACCCCCTGGCTCACCCAGCGCGGCCTGGACGGGGGCGACATGGACGCCATCGCCGACCTCCTCCACCGCCTGCTGACCAACATCAAACCTTTTGGTTACAACGGCCTCATTGGGGTGCTCCCGCGCGGCAAGGTGGACATTGACATCCTCGAAGAAGTCCGCCGTGGCGTGGCTGTCTTGGCCGAGAAAGCTGGCATTGATTTTGAATACCAAGAGAGCGGCTACCCCCACTACACTTCCCTGGATGAAAATCCCCAACCCCAACCCGTGTCCCTGCGCGTGAGTGGTTGGCGTGCCCGCCAGCACATCAACGAGGTTTGCACCGCGGACACCCTCACCCTCGCGCCGGGCGACTCGCTCACCACCTACATGCTCAACCGCCATGGCGAGCTTCTAGCCGAGGTGGTCGTGGCGCGGGAGGAGCAAGACGCCGTGGGCCGGGATTGTTACACAGTCACCCCCGCTCCCGAAAGCGCGGCCAAAGTCACCTCCTGGCTGCGTGGCTTGGGGGATGGGTACACCCTCTTCGACGAAGAGGATTTGTTCCGCAAGGTTCAAGGCCCCGTGCTGGTGGAAGTGGTGGACGCAGCCCCCTCGCGATCGAGCCGGAACCGTGTTCCGGCGGCCCAACCCGGAACATCCGCCCCGGATTTATACGCCACCCACCCCGACCGTTTTGACCTCACCAAGCCCTACTTCGTCGGCCAATCCACTCTGACCGAATCCGCCCCCAGCGTGGAGCGGGCACCCTGGACGTGGGAGGAACCCGACCAACCCCTCCAGCGCACGGAGTTGAATGAAATCCACAAAAAACTGGGCGGGAGCATGGTGCCCTTTGCGGGCTGGGAAATGCCCGTGCGCTACACCTCGGTCAAAGAAGAGCATGCCGCCGTGCGTGAGGCAGCCGGGCTTTTCGACGTCTCCCACATGGGCGTTTTCGAGGTCACGGGGCCAAACGCCACCACATTTTTAGACACGGTTTTCTCCAATTACGCGGCCTGGATAGAAGACATGCAGTCCATGTACGGCTACTTCCTGAAACCCGATGGCAGCGTCATTGACGACGGCATCATTTACCGCGTGACGCCCGAACATTATTACCTGGTGGTCAACGCCTCCAACGCCGAAAAAGATTGGGATTGGCTTAACGCCGTCAACGAGGGAGAGGTGCTGATTGACGCCCAGCGTCCCTGGGTAGAGGTTGAGGCCAAAGCCACGCTGACCGACCTGAAAGACCCTGTTGCAGGTGATCGCCAAATGCGTGACATCGCCCTCCAAGGGCCGGCGTCTTTGAAAACGCTCCAAGCTCTGACGGATGACGCCCTGATGAAAGCGGATTTGGCCCGCGTGCGCCGCACCGAAATGCTGGAATGCGAGTTGGCGGGAATCCCTTTGGTGATTGCCCGCACCGGCTACACTGGCGAGGAGTGGGGCTTTGAAATCCTCGTCCATCCCGACCAGATGGTCAAATTATGGAACGCCATCCTCGAGGCCGGGGAGGAATTCGGTGTGAAACCGGCCGGGCTGGCCTGTCGCGATTCGACGCGCATCGAGGCCGGTCTCCCCCTCTACGGGCACGAGTTGGCCGGGCCATTCGACATCTCCCCCGCCGAGGCCGGTTTCCCCGGCTACGTGAAATATCACAAACCCTTTTTCGTGGGACGAGATGCCTTGATGGCTCGTGACGCAGAACGGAAGCGGGCATTGATCCGTTTCCGTGTGGACGAAAAACGCGCTCGGCGACCTCACCATGGCGATCCGGTCGTTGACGAACGCGGTAAACAAATTGGGCAGGTGACCAGTTGCTCCATTGATGTGGAAGGCTATCTGGTAGGCTTGGCCATTGTCGACAAGCGCTACAACGAACCCGAGACCCCCATTGCTTTCTTCCCCCTGCGCGGCAAGTCGCTGGATGAGGCGTTGCTGAAACGAAATAAGGTGGCCATGCCTATTGAGGCTACGGTGCTGACCCGCTTCCCGGAGAAAGGGGAGGCGAAGCCGTCGTGGATGAGTGGGGAGGATTAGGGGGCGGGGATTGGTAAATTAGGAAATTGGTAGATTGGGAGACACGGCCATAAGGTAGGCGGTGTCTCCTTTTTTGGGGAGAAAGCCAGCGTATACATCTAAGGAATTTGTCTTTAGAAAATTAAAAAGTGCAGAGCTAAAGTTGAAAACAGAAGTAGATGCCAGAAATCGGTTATAATGAGGTTAGGTAACATAGGATGCGAATCTCTAAAAAACGCCAAGACCCCAAATATTTTTAGACAAGCGGAGCAAATTATGACTCAACTTCTTGAAAAAGCACTTACCAAAATTTACACGCTCCCACCTGAAAAACAGGATATTATTGCCTCTGTAATTCTTGAAGAACTTGAAGATGAACAGCGATGGGATTCCGCTTTTGCAGCGTCTCAAGACAAACTTGCCAAGATGGCCCAGAAAGTTCGTGCCGACATCAAAGCTGGGCGCGTTTAAAAGGTGGGATTTGATTTTATTCAGTGCGAGTAGGAATTGATTGGCGTGCTTTGGGATTGAGGGAGGTAATGATATTTTTTGGTTCTGGATTGGCTCTCATGCCGAATACGATAAGTTGCTCAAGCAATTTTGAGGGGCGAAGAAACCATTACCCTCCTTCATCGTCCCAAAGTTTTACTTATGTTCCAGTTGTCCTTACAGCAAACAGGAGTTAGCGATATGCAATGCCCAAATGTTTGCTCTGCCTCAATGGAAACTGCTTTAGTAACACGTATTTTTTATCGCGATGCTGAACCAGTTGTGATCCGTGATCTGAAAATGAATGTCTGCTCTGAGTGCGGCTATGAAACATTGCCGTTGAAATCTGCCCGCATAGTTGAAAACGTTTTCAATAATCGCATTGAGCCAGTTGGTAATTTTTCTGCTCCCTTGTTTCAGCCTGCTTAACCACAACTAAGTAAGCATCCGTTCAGTCCCTGCCCTCACCCTAGCCCTCTCCCATGGGGAGAGGGGATGGCTTCCTATCCCTCTGGGACGCTTTGCGTACGGTGTACAGCCCGCAGGCTGTGCCTTGGCAAGGATTGAGGTGAGGGGGGTGAACATTTACTAATCGGATATCGTTTGGAGAGAGCAAGAGAAACTATTGAAGATGCTAAATTATTAGCAGGAGTGGGTCATTGGAATCCTTGTGTGAACCGACTTTATTACTCCTGTTTTATGCTGTGACAGCATTATTGGTTCAACATGGATTATCTTCTTCAAAGCATACAGTCTATGCGGTATAATAGGGCGGTGAACAATGAGTAAGCTCGCGTTCACTCATTGCGTTTTACTTATTTCGTTTCAATTCTCAATAATAGGAAAAGGAGTAAATGATGGACCCAATTATTTTTCGTATCCCCGGAACAAATTTTGCGCTGCATTGGTATGGCTTGATGATGGCCTTAGGGATTATCTTGGCCGGATATATTGCCGAATGGGGCGTGCGCCGGCGCGGTGAAAATCCAGAATATGTGTGGGACCTCATGCTCTGGGCCGTTCCAGCCGGGGTGATTGGAGCAAGGTTATGGTACGTGGCCAATGACATTTTGGGAGGAAATAAATATTTCCTCCAAGAACCCATGCGCATTATCAAGACTTGGGAGGGGGGGCTCCATTTTTATGGCGCTATCCTTGGCGGTGCCATAGCTGGTTTGATTTATATGCGAATCCGCAACTTGGACGCCAGGTTGTTTTTGGATGTGGCTTCGCCGGCCTTTTTAATCGCTCAGGCTTTTGTTCGCCCGGCTAATTTCATCAACCAAGAACTGTATGGGCAGCCCACCAACCTGCCCTGGGGGATTTCCATTGACGCCGCCCATAGAATTGGCCCCTGGACTGACCTCGCCCGTTTTCCGGTGGAGGCCACCCGTTTCCATCCCACGTTTGCTTATGAAATCCTTTGGAACCTGCTTGCCGCTGGGATTCTGGCCTGGGTCACCTTGGAGTTCACAAAAAGGTACAAACCGGGCAGTATTTTTGCCGGATGGCTAATTTTAGAAGGCGTAGGTCGGGAATTGATTGAGTTCTTCCGCCCCGACCAACCTCGGATTCCGGGCACGGACATCAGCATCACCCGCATTGCGGCAGGGGTGATGGTCATCGCCGGTATCATTACTTTGCTCATCCAATATGAAATCATTCGTCTACCGTTCCTAGGCTCCGGGCCTGATTCTTATCAGATATCTTCCAAACAAAAGAAAAAGAAGAAATAGCCTTTCAATACCTTTTGGGGTAGCGAGCCAACCGAGTTGGCGACTAAAGCCAAAGGCCGGGTTAGAACCGTTCAACCCGGTTGAGCTACTACCCGTCTAACGACTATCAGACCAAAGACTACCAGACTAACGACTATCAGACCAAAGACTACCAGACTAACGACTACCAGACCAAAGACTACCAGACTAACGACTACCCATGAAAACCGCCATTATCGGAGCAGGTATAGCCGGATTATCCGCTGCTTATGATCTGGCCCAAGCCGGACATAAAGTGACAATTTACGAAGCCGCGGAACAAGTAGGCGGGTTGGCCTCCGGATTCAAAGAACCGGGCTGGGATTGGTCTCTGGAACGTTATTACCATCACTGGTTCGCTTCCGACGAACACATCCTAGGCCTAATAGAAGAATTGGGCCTGAGCGACAAAGTCCTCTTTCCACGCCCCTATACAGTTTTGCAGCACAAAGAAAAATGGTATCCCTTTGATTCCATCCTTCAGGCGCTCATCTTCCCCGGTTTGGGATGGGGGATTAACAAAATCCGTTTTGGATTGGTGGGACTCTACCTGCGCTTGACCAAAAACTGGGCTGCCCTTGAAAAAACCACCGTTGACGCCTGGATGCGAAAATGGGCTGGCGACAAAGTCTACCAGACCATGTGGGAGCCGATGATGAAGGGGAAATTTGGCCCTTATTATAAAGAAGTCAACATGGCCTGGATGTGGGCCAGATTCCACGCCCGAACCTCGCGGCTGGGGACGTATCAGGGTGGTTTCCAGGCTTTTGGGGATGATTTTGCCGCCCACCTGCGGGGGATGGGGGTGAAAATCCACACCGCAACGCCCGTTACCCGCGTCACGGGTGACTTAACCGTCGAATCCCCCCGTGGCAGCCAAGCTTACGAGCGAGTCCTGGTGACCACCTCTCCCCGCTTGATGACCCGCCTGGCCCCCTCCCTGCCGGAAACCTACCTGGCAGAGTTGAAGGGCCTGAAAAGCATGGGAGCCGTTGTCCTGATTTTAGCTCTCGAACGCCAACTTTCAGAAGAAGGCTACTACTGGTTCAATCTTCCCGCTGGGGCCGGTTTCCCTTATCTGGCCCTGGTGGAGCATACCAATTACCTCTCCCCGACCTATTTTGGCGGCGACCATATCATCTACTGCGGTGATTACCGTCTCCCGGGCCATGAATACTTTTCGTTGTCCAAAGAGGAGATTCTGAGCCGGTTCCTGCCTTCACTGAAAAAGATCAACACTAATTTTCATCGGGATTGGGTTCGAAAATCGTGGCTATTTAGGACAAGATACGCCCAACCAGTTCCTGAGGTCGACCACTCCCAGAATATCCCCTCGCTCGAAACGCCCATCCAGGGATTGTACTTTGCCAGTATGAGCCAGGTTTATCCCTGGGACCGGGGAACGAATTTCGCGGTAGAGATTGGTCGCAGGGCGGCCCGGCAAATCATGGCGCGGTGATGCGAAGAGTGATAAACGTCTTCTTTTTTACGAGTTTTCTTACTGACAAAAATCTCCAATTTACAGTACATTAAATAGATACAAGGGGAGGTTAGTGTAGGGGTGGTTTCATTTTGTACTTATTGGAGAAACAATGGCTGAAGAATTTTTATCTTTATTTGATGCGTTAGATGATGACCAATTGAATATATTGCGCCCTCTCATTGAGAATGTCGAATGTAAAGCCGAGGAGGAGGTATTTAGGCAAGGAGAGAAGGCCGAGCATCTTTACCTGGTAGTGGAAGGAGAAGTTGTCATTCACTTCAATCCTAAGGAAGAAGCGGCCTTGACCATTTCGGAACTTGGAAAGGGAGATTTATTTGGATGGTCGGCTGCTTTAGGTCGTTGTACATACACCTCAGGGGCAATATGTGCCAAGAATGGAAAATTACTCCGTATAAAAGGTGATGATCTGAAAAAGCTCTACCGCGAATACCCGGAAATGGGTATACTTATTGTTGATCGTTTATCGAGAGTGATTGCTAATCGATTAACAAACACGCAAGATAAAGTAGCTGAGTTATTGAACCAAGGATTACAAGGTTAAGGAGACTAAGCCATGATTGAAAATTCTTCCCGAGAAGAACAAATGCAGGACTTGGTCGAGAAAATTAGTGCCTATATTGAGCAATATCATGGCGGGTCTGCGGAGTTGGTCGCTTTCGAAGACGATGTGGCCACCATAAAACTTGGTGGGGCGTGCCTGGGGTGTCCGCTTTCAGCGGCTACTTTAAAAGGGTGGGTACAGGGCACAATCCACCAGTTTTTCCCTGAAGTCGAGGTGGTAGCTGCAAGCGGGTAATAGGTAAAGGTCGATATTGTTAATAGAAGTCCCCGGCACTTTTAAAGTGCCGGGGACTTCTATTATATTAAGGGGGTTGTTTTGCTTAGCTAGGTCAACGTCTGGTCCATCATTCGGGCCACTGCCTTATAAACGGGGGAATGGTCACCTAGTTCTACGAGCGGGCGGCCGCTAAATTCGAAGTTGACTAATTCATCGTCCGAGGGGACTACGCCTAAAAATGGAATATCCATTTGGCCGATGCGTTCCTGGAGAGGCGGCGGCATTTTGCCCGGTAAACGGTTGAGAATGAAATAAGCGTTTTCAATATTGATCTCTATTTCATCTTTTAACTTGACTATCCGTTCCGCGGCCACGATGCCGCGCTGGGTGGGGCCGCTAACGATGAAAAGATGTTGCACATCGCGCGTTGTGCGCCGGCTGAGATGCTCCATCCCCGCTTCGTTGTCAACGACGACATAGCGATAATTTTTACTAATATCGTCGATAATTTCCCGCAGGTTATGGTTGACGGCGCAATAACAGCCCTGTCCCTCTGAGCGTCCCATGGCGATCAAATCAAAACGGTTGCTTTCTGCAAGTGCGGATTGAACCTCGTAGTTCAAATAATCTTGTTTTGACATGCCCCCAGGGAGCGTTCCTCGGGCTGCTCCACCTAGTTTAAGGGAATTTTTTATTTCCTCCAAAAGATTTTCACGAACTTGACCAATTGTCAGGCCGAGGTCTAAGCCTAACACCATGTTCAGGTTTGCGCTGGGGTCGGCGTCAATGCCTAAAATTGCCCCCTCTTGTTCTTGCATGAGGTATTTGATGATCATGCCTGCTACGGTGGTTTTGCCTGTGCCGCCTTTACCGGCTAAAGCTATGGTTGTGGTCATGTTTTTGTTTATTCCTTTGGTATAAGTGAATAGAAATCTGGTTTCTATTTTACTCAGCTATGTTTTCGTCCAGTGTTTTAGCCATTTTTTGGGCTGCGTCCCGGAGTGTTGGCACATGATCATAAACTGGTATGCCCAGGCGGTCCGCTTCTTGGACGCCAAAGTCGGCGGCCAGGGTTCCCAGGAGGGGTAAGCCGGGGGATTCGGCAAGCAGAAACTCTTTTTCTTCCTGGTTGCGGACTTTATTCCCGACCAGCCAGAGACGTTCGAGGCCAATATCGTTGGCTAATTTTTTTATCTGTTTTGCGGTTCCTAAGCTGCGGCGCGTGGGCTCTACGACAATGATCATAGCGTCCACAAAGTCGACTGTCGCGCGGCCGAGGTGTTCTACGCCGGCGTACATATCCAGGATGAGCACTTCGTCATCGCGGAAGAGCAAATGGGTGAAGAGGGTTTTGAGCATGGCGCTTTCCGGGCAGATGCAACCGGCCCCGCCCAGGTCCACGCTCCCCATCTCGAGTAAACGTACCCGCCGGTGGGTGGCGCTGAAGCGCTCGGGAATGTCGTCCACGCGCGGGTTAATGGTGAAAAATCCCCCCGAAGTGCCTGGCTTGGCCCCTGTGCGTTCTTCGATGAGGGCATCCATCTCAGCAATGGGACTTAATTTGCCCTGTACCTGATCGGGAAAGCCCAGCGCGCCCGCCAAGCAGGGGGAGGGGTCACCATCTACGGCCAGAACGTCGCGCCCAGCGTCCGCGTAGACCTGGGCTAAGAGGGCCGATAGTGTGGTTTTTCCTACGCCCCCCTTACCGCTAATTGCAATTTTCATGTTTTTTATTCTCCTCGTTCATTTCGCTTTGAGTAATCGTTTTGTGAGCATGCTGCTTAAAATGGCATAGGCCTCTGCGTTGAGGTGATAAATGGCTCCATGGTTAAATAATATGCGATAGGAAGGAGGGAAGTCTTCATCCCCTTTCCATAGGGCTGCCAGGAGAGCGACCTTGGGGAAGATCTGAAATTTAAAAGCTGTGGAACCAAAATTCACTGGTGTTCCACCTGTTTTTTGGGCCGCTTCTTCGAAGGCCTGGTAATCATTACCAAAATTATTGAGCAACTTGTTCGTGGTTTGTTCCTTATGGGCTGCGTTGTAGAATTTACCATCGGGTATTTTTGTGAATGAAATCCAGTCTCTTTCAGACACATAGGGTTTGGCGTTGTGAAAATAATAGGCGACAAAGGTTTGAGAAAGCAAATCCAGGGGCTGCCGAGTTCGAAGGTCTCGAGCGACAAAATCCTGCGTGGCGACCACGATCTTTTTTCCCCACATGGGAAGTTTAAAGTGCCCCTCCTCACCTTCAGTGAATTCATAAACAGATCCTGTGAGGGCGGCAAGTTGGTGAAAATCGGCTTCTTTTAGGGCTGCACGCAGGTCGTCAACGCGGTCTTCGAGAGAGGTGGATTTAGAATTCTGTTTCATAAAATGACTTTAGCGCCTTTGGATAATTTACAAAAACAGGTGACAGTCACTTGCAAAGTGACTGTCACCTGTGTCACCTGCACACTCGATACAGATAGGCCAATAATGTTTTATTGGAAGAGTTGTAAATACTCTCCATAGCCTTCGGCTTCCAATTCTTCTTTGGGGATAAATCTAAGCGCAGCGGAATTAATACAGTACCGGAGGCCATCGGGGCCGGGGCCGTCGTTGAAGACATGTCCCAGGTGGGAGTCGGCTGTTTCGCTTCTGACTTCTGTGCGTGTCATGCCAAAGCTGGTATCTTCTACTTCCTCTACTATACCAGAATCAATTGGTTTCGTAAAACTAGGCCAGCCGCAACCGGAGTCGTATTTGTCTAGGGAACTGAAAAGAGGTTCCCCTGAAACAACGTCTACGTAAATTCCTTCTCCGTGATTATCCCAGTATTCATTTTGGAAAGCTTTTTCTGTGGCGTTGTTTTGCGTGACCTCATATTGCAGGGGCGTTAGGGTCTTTTTAAGTTCACTATTGGCGGGCTTTTGAAAACTTTCACCAGAGTTTCCGTTTTCTTCGTCGCCCCATACGCTATCCAGAAATTGATCGCGCCCTGAACCTTTGCGATAATTCTTATACTGCAGAGGCTGCTTGAGGAAATAATCTTGGTGATATTCTTCCGCTTTATAGAAGGTGGAAGCTGCTATTATTTCGGTGACGACGGGGGCGTCGTATCGTCCCGATTGGTCTAATTTTCCTTTGGATTCTTCGGCGATAGTTTTCTGCTCAGGGGTATGGTAAAAGACGGCGCTTCGATATTGTGGGCCACGGTCAACGAAAGAGCCGCCCGCGTCTGTAGGATCGAATTGTCGCCAAAACTCTTCAAGTAATTCTTGGTAAGAGATTGTGTTGGGATCATAGCTAATTTGGACAGCTTCATAGTGGCCGGTTGTTCCAGTGGTGACTTGTTGGTAGGTGGGATTTTCCACATGGCCGCCAGTATAACCGACGATCACGTCATAAACGCCATCTAGTTTTTCAAAGGAAGGTTCTATGCACCAAAAACATCCTCCGGCAAAAGTGGCTTTTTGGGCGCCTTCGGGAATGGTGGTCATGGTAGTCTCCTTTTGGGTGTCCTTCTGGGTGCTGTTTTGGTAGACCGCGCCGATGATCAATAGGGCAGCAAATACAAGTAGTAGGATGGTTATTTTTTTCATAGTTGGCTTTCCTTAATACTACTTTACCATAGCAAGTCCCCCTACAGTGTTAAAAATGAATAAGATCACGGCAGGGATGGTGTGCCGTGATCTGTTTTTAAGCGATTTCCTAAGGGGGCTGAAGCTTATGGGAAGGCGAGGGTCAGATCCCAGAGCTTGACGGTTTTGTCATTGCTTGCCGAAGCCAGCACTTGGCCATTGGGAGAGAAAGCAACACTCC
>JAANWX010000027.1 GCA_018263575.1 Chloroflexota bacterium
ATCCCCCGCTGATAACTGATTACTGTCTACTGACCACTGTTCACTGCTCACTGAATACTGCTCACTGAACTCCAGCCACACGTGAGGGCCGCACTCCGGGCAGGCCACGGGTTGGGCGTGGAAGCGGCGGTCGAGCGGGTCTTCGTACTCCCCGGCGCAGGTCGGGCACATGGGAAAGGGCGCCATGGTGGTCTTGGGTCGGTCGTAGGGGACATCCTTGATGATGGTAAGACGCGGCCCGCAGTTGGTGCAATTGATGAAGGGGTAACGGTAGCGGAAGTCGTCGGGGTCAAAGAGTTCCCGGAGGCAATCGTCGCAGATGCTGACATCGGGGGATATGGGCTGGAAGGCGTCGGGCAGGGCCTGGGAGTGGACGATTTCGAAAGTGGTGAACCCGTTGGGCGGGTACTCCTCCCGCGTGATGGAGTCGATTTGGGCCAATGGTGGGGCCTCCTCCACCAGGGCGCGGTGAAAAGCCTCCAAATGGTCGGGCTTTCCTTCCACCTCGATATCTACCCCCGCAGAGGTGTTGCGCACCCAACCGGTCAAATTTAGCTGCGTGGCCAATCCATACACAAAAGGGCGGAATCCCACGCCCTGGACAATCCCTTTGATGTGAATTCGTAAACCTTTAGGCATTTTTTCTACTTTCGGGATAGTGAAGGTTTTGCCGACGGCACGCCTTCGGCGCAACCGAGCGGTGGAGTTCGGTGAGGACACCTTCACTATAGATATCTTCGGCCATATTCATCACCCTTACTCATTACTCGTTACTTGTCACTCGTCACTCATCATTTGTGTATCGAGCCAGTCGATCCAAGCGTCAAATCCATCCCCCGTTTGGCAGGAAAGCGGGAAGGTGGTCAGGCCCGGGCTGAGGATTTCGACGCCTTTGGTGAAGTATTCCATGTCAAAGGAAAGCAGAGAGAGGAGGTCGGTTTTGTTGATGATGAGCACATCCACATTTTGGTACATTTTGGGATATTTGTAGGGCTTGTCATCTCCCTCGGGGGTGGAGGCGATAAGCACGTTTTTGTGGGTTCCAAGTTGGAAGCCAGACGGGCAAACCAGATTGCCGACATTTTCTACGAGTAGGAGGTCAAATTTCTTCAAGTCAAGTTCGGCAAAGGCGTTGCGGAGCATGTGGGCATCAAGATGGCAAGAACCGCCAGTGTTGATTTGGACAGCCGTCGCTCCGGCCGCCGCGGCCCTGTCGGCGTCGATGCTGGAGGCCAGGTCACCATCAATGACGGCAATATTGTACTCGTCACCGAGGGTTTTTAAAGTGCGCTCGATGAGGGAGGTTTTGCCAGCGCCCGGTGAGGCCATAAGGTTAACACTAAAAACACCAGCTTCATCAAGTTTGGCACGATTTTCGAGAGCAAGTTGGTCATTGACTTTGTGGATTTTTTCGACAACAGGTACTTTTTTGGGCATTGGCTATCCTTTTTCGGGGCGGAGGTGACAGTCACTGGCAATCGAAGATTGCCAGTGACTGTCACCTCCGCCTCTATTCGATGTTGATACTTTCCAATTGAAATTCTTTTCCTTGGCGGACTTCGATATTTGCGCTTTCGCATTGAGGACACAGGCTTAATTTGCCGTTCGTAAGGGTGTAGGTGTGTTCACAATCTTTGCAGCGCAGTTCGGCGGGGATGCGCTTAAAGTGAAGGGTGGCCCCTTCGCAGAGGGTGCCTTCGGTAACGATATCCCAGTAGAATTGAACGGAGTCATCCACCACGGAGGAGAGGTCGCCCAAAACCAAGTAGAGGTCGGTGACGCGGGTGGCGTTGTTCTCTTGGGCGTGGCGGATGGCGACTTCGCTTATTCTTTGGGTTATGGCTAGTTCGTGCATAGTTTTTTTACCACAGAGACACAAAGAGCATGAATAATCTCTTAACGTTCACAAAGAAGTTCTTTGTGTGCTTTAAAAAACTTTGTGTACTTCGTGTCTTTGTGGTGACTTTTTTGATATTAGTCGGTTCTAGTGAGTTTGCTAATAGCTACTTCTTTTTCCAGGCGGCTTTTGCGAGATCTGTGCTAAGCCAGAGTTGAACGGTGATGATAACGGCGGAGCTGAGACACCATATACAACTTGCGCCGATCACAAAGGGTTCTAGGAAGGTGAGATAAATGGAGAAGAAGGTTCCGAAGAGCGTGAATCCCCACAGCGCGGTGATGGTTTGCGAGTTCCAGTTTTGAGGGCCGTATTTGTGGAAGACCCAGGCCAGGAGAATCATCACGTAGCCGATGGCGCCCAGCACGCCTATGGGGAGGAAACCAAAGAGGGTGGAATAGGGACTTTGTTGGACGGAGTTGCAATCCCCAACCGGGCCGCATACGGCTTCTGTTTGGGTAGTTTCTATAAAAGTTAGGTATCCTGCTACGCCAAGACCGATCACGGCCAAGACGGGGATGAGCCACTGATATTGTATGGAACGGCTGGAGACGGGATATTTCTCGAAATTTACGCCGAGGATGATGAGGACGGCGATCATTCCCGCGAGAACAATCACGGATAAAATATTACCAGCCAGGTCTTGCTGGAATTTTTCTTGCCAACCGGTTTCTTCCGCGCTCTCGGTTGAGGTTTCCTCAGGAGGGGCGTTGAGGGCCTCTTCTAGGCCAGGGAAGTAAGTCCAGTCGATACCGCCTTGGGCTAAGCCTTCTTCTATGATGGACGGGAGTTGTTGGGGTATCTCTGTTCCTCCCACGAGAATATGTTCACCGATGAGCATGGTTGGCACCCCTAGCCTGTCGTCGGGGATATTGAATTCTTTAACGGCCGCTTGATATAATTCATTCCCGGGCCTTGTTGAAGTATCGATGGCGAAGATTTGAAGTTGGAGGCCGTGTTTTTCAACTAAAGGTGGGAGTACGGTCGCGATAACTTCTTCACAATGGGGACATGTGGGAGAGTAGAAAAATACGGCGTAGACGACGGGTTCTTCGGCTTGAGCTGGTTGCACGAAAGAAAAGATTGTAATGAGTAGTAATGGGATTACGAGGAGTTTTTTTAATTTTAGGGACATAGTTTCTCCGGTCAGTGATTGTAGTTGAGTATAATGTATTGTGTCTTTGGTATCTTCTCAAAACCTTGGGGCGGGGCTGAGACCGGGTCTTGCCCCGCTTTTTTGAAATGATACTATTTCCAGTATCAATTTTAACCTGGGGCATTATACAATGGTTTGTGGTATGTGTATATGG
Source organism: Chloroflexota bacterium (assembly GCA_018263575.1). Taxonomy (GTDB): domain Bacteria; phylum Chloroflexota; class Anaerolineae; order Anaerolineales; family UBA11858; genus B10-G9. Next base: position 3,208 of record JAANWX010000027.1, read on the forward strand.
GATTTGGGGCCTGGGTTTGCTAAACGCGCCGATTTAATATTGTTTTTATACTTTTAGCCAGCTTGTGTGGCATAATAGAGTAAGTTAAACAAGTTGTCGATGAAAAGGTATTTTTTTTATGAGTGATACATGGAAGGAAGTAGAAGTTTCTTGGGAAGGTGAGAGGGCGTTTCGGAGTCACAACGCTGATGGCAAGGATCTTCTCATGGGAAGGCTAGGCGATGAGAAAGGGCATTCTCCCATTGAGTTGCTTTTGGTCGGCCTCGCTGGTTGCACGGGATATGACGTCGTACACATTTTGGAGAAGAAACGCCAAACCCCCGAAAAATTCGAGGTGAAAATACGCGCCAAACGAGCTGATGATCATCCAAGGGTGTATACTGAAATTGAGATTGAATATTATTTATGGGGCTATGATTTGACAGATAAAGCTGTTCAGCAGGCGATTGAACTTTCCGAAGGGAAGTATTGTTCTGCCAGCGCCATGTTGGGTAAAACTGCCTATATCCGTTCCAGTTATCAAATATTATCTAGTTCGAAGGAGAAAAAATGACTGAGGGAAAAATGATCAATGAACCTATTAACGTAACAGACGCCGCTTTTGAAAAAACTGTCTTAGAATCTGATCTGCCAGTGATTGTGGATTTCTGGGCCCCGTGGTGCGGACCTTGTAAAATGGTTGCCCCCATTTTGGATAAGATAGCCAAAGAATTTGCCGGAAAAGTTATTGTTACCAAAGTGAATACTGATAACCATAGTGAATGGGCTGAAAAATTTGGCGTTCGAGGCATCCCAACCATGCTCTTTGTTGCTGATGGCAAAGTCGTTCACCAACAGGTGGGCGCACTTCCTGAGCCGATGCTTCGTCAGGTTTTAGAGCAGCTATTAAGCGTTGTTGAGGCGAATCAATAGGTTTTCAATAGGCCTTAGGTTGGCTTTTTACCCATATCAAATTTGCATGACAATGTCACATTTCAAGTTCTTGGGGTAGCGAGCCAACCGTGTTGGCGGCTGGGCCATAAGCCAGATGCAAATCGCCTAATATGATTGGGCTACAACGTGGATGCTTTCAACGTTCCCACTGATCAAGATATTCCAGCACATGCTGAACGACCTCTCTTGGCGAGAGGTTGTTCGTGTTTAAAAGCAAATCGGCATGCTCCCGAGCATGCCGAAGGCGATTGACTTGTTTTTCGTACAAGGAATGAGACCAATGCTTTATGCCTTGCCGTTGTTTCGAGATGTCATAGGAGACATCTAGAAATATCAGGATGTCAGGCCCGGCCCATTTGTGCCATAAATCGGGGATAAATGAGTGCTCTTGGGCAATGTGACTGGCCTGGTAGCCTCTTTTTTTTAGTTCCGCGATTAGGGTTGACTTACCAGATGCACAAGGTCCTAGTATTGTTATTCTAAGTCGGTCAGTGCTCATTTTCCTAGGGAATTATAGGGCAAACGAACGCTCATTTTACGAATTAATTTGTCGGGCGTGGAGGTCACTCGTAAAACCACGACGCTAATATCGTCTCGGGGGCGACCCCTATCTAATTTGATGGCATGGCTTATCAATGAGTCGGCTATATCATCGGCGGAGGGATTTTCTGTATCCAACTTGGCTTGTAGGCTGGTACACACGTCCATGGAATCCCCGTAAGCACCGGCGTGGATCAAACCATCCGTAAATGCCACCACGGTTAAACCTGCTTCGAGGGGGATTTCGGTAATCATCGGGCGTGTATCTCGTCGTAACCCTACCCTATCAGACTGGCTCTCTAGCGACTTGATATTCGGTCCACGGGCTAAGATCACCGGGGCGGGGTTATTGCGGGTTATCACCAAGGTGCCTGATTGAAGGTCGGCCGAGAAGATATTCAGGGTCGCTGAAACTTTTCCTTTCCGCTCCGTAAAAAGAGCGTCTGAGGCTGCTCTGGCCGCGGCCCCATCCCGGACGCCATCAGCCAAAAACTGGATCACCTTACGAACTACCAGGGAGGAGACCCACTTGGCCCCTTGACCGGAGCTTTGCCCATCTGCCAAGACAACAGACATGCCGCCGTTAGGGCGTTCGATGACTTCAGCCGTGTCACCACTTGATGAAGTGGCATATTTTTTAATTTTTGTGATAGCTATTTGAACTTCCATACTGAAATTCTACATTAAGAAGGAAAAAAAGGGAAGCCCCTTGGTTAGAATTGCTCCTGTTTCAAGGGAGCAACATGGGTATTTGGGCGGGGTGGATGGTATAAGTCAGCTCCTGTATGGCTTCTGAGATGATTTCTCCATCGGCGTGGAGGGGTGTGGCGGGTCGGGTTTGGATGGTGAGTTTTCGAGTTTCCACTTCGTGAACGTTGGGGTGATTGACGTAATTACCTTTCCCGGCTGGCTTCATGGTCATGGGCAGCAGGCGCAATATTTTAAGCCTGGTTTTTGCTATGCCATACACAAAACTTAGTTTCCCATTGAAGGGAGAAGCGTGAGGAACGGTGTAAAACAGCCCTCCCGTGCGGGGATTATTGCCCACTGAAACCATCGTCACCGGGCCACTGTATTGTCCCGTATCCCAGGTTAAATCCATCTCCCATTGCGGGTTCTGGCCTATGGCTATCAATGTTGCCAGAAGATAGCGCAGGATACCTTTTATGAGTTTTATCTTATTCTGGATAAGGGTGACAACTGGTTCTATTCCCAACCCGGAATTATTTAGAAAATAACGCTGATTAACTTGAAGGACATCAAGTTGGCGAGTCTTACCTTGGGAAATGAGGTGGGCGGCCTGGAATAAATCTTTGGGTATAGATAAATTGTCTGCCAGATCGTTGGCTGTACCCATGGGCATAATCCCAAAATGCGGTAAACTTTTACCCTTTGGTTCTTGGAGGATGCCATTCACAACCTCGTTGTATGTGCTATCTCCCCCGGCGGCGATGATGGGAGAAAATCCTTCTTGGCTTGCTTGAGCAGCTAATTGGATAGTATGCCCAATACGCTCACTGACGACTAGATCGTATTTGATTCCTGATGATTTAAGAGCAGCCTCCAATTCCGGCTGTCTCTTGGCCGCTATCCATCGATTGGCGTAGGGGTTGAGGATTATTTTCGCGGTCATGGTTTCACACCTCGATCTTAAATGTATTGTTGAATAAGGGGTAAAAAAGCTTGGGCGAGGCTAAGAAAGATGAGAAAGCCTAGGCTGTCCGTGAGGGCGGTGACGAGGACGGTAGACGCCAGGGCGGGATCGTAACCAAGCACTTGGAGCATGACGGGAGTCAACGTCCCCACCACGCCGGCCACCAGCATGTTCCCCAGCAGGGCCAGGCTCAACACCAGGCCCAGGTAGAGATTCCCCTGCCAGAATCCCACGCCCACGCCCACCAATCCTCCGATGATGAGGCCCAGGGTTAGGCTCACGGCCAGTTGGCGGAACAACACGGGCCAGATTTTTTTTGTGTCCATCTCCCCTAGCGCCAGTCCCCTTACGATCATAGCTACATTCTGACTGGCAGCATTGCCCCCTTGCGCGGCAACAATGGATTGAAAGAATGCCAAGACAGCTACCTGTATAAAGAGGTCTTCGAAGTTGCTGATGATCCAGGAGCCGAACAAGGCCGTGATTGTATTCAGCAGCAACCAAGGCAATCGTCCAGAGAGTTGTTTAAAAAGAGCGCTGTTTGGCTCGAGCGCGGTATCAGAAACGCTAGCCAAGCGATAAATATCTTCTGTGGCCTCATCTTCCATGACGTCCAGGATGTCGTCGTGGGAAATAACACCTAAAAGGGTGTTTTCCCGGTCAATTACCGGTAACGCAGAAAGATCGTAGTGCTGCATGAGGCGTGCGGCTTGTTCCTGGTCACTTGTCGCAAGGATCGAGATTACGTCTTTGTCCACGATGGCGGCGATAGCGTCTTGTGGTTCGGCACACACTAATTCCCTTAACCCGGTGACACCTATTAATTTTCTTGCTTCGTCAACAACAAAGAGGTAATAGGGGATGTCGGTGGGGGGAGAGGATTTTCGAAGGAACTGAATGGCTTCTTTAGCGGAAGTGTTCTGGTCCAAACTTAGGTATTCGGTGGTCATCCGCCCGCCGGCGGTCTCATCAGGATAATGTAGAAGGGGGAGGACGTCGCTCGTTTCCTCCATGAGCGATAAAGCTCGCCGCATTTTATGGGCCGAAAGATCACCTAATAAGTCGGCCGCTTCATCGGGATCCATGTCATCCAGGATTTGTGCCAAATAAGGCAGCGATAAATCTTTGGCGGCCTCTAAGGTCTCTTCGTCGTCCAGTTCGTCAAAAATGTCGGCTACTTCTTCGATTTCGAGCGGTTGGAGAAGGGAGAGTTGAGCTTTGGAATCCAGCTCTTCGAAGAGCTTGGCCTGATCTGCGGGGTGGAGCTTTCGGAAGGTATCCGCCATATGAGAGATATCGCCATTTTTGAAGTGAACTTTAAATAGGGCAAGTTGTTTAGGAGAGTGTTTTTTTTCGCTCATAGGCAATGTGGTGGGATTTGGAGTCAAAACCCCAAAGGTCTAAGGCGCATACGAATACAGACCTTTAGGGTTTGGGTGAAGTGAATAGTGAAGGTTCGATGTCATTTAGTTAAGGTTTTTGGCCCAGACCTGACAGGTTTTAGAGACACTTTTAGACAGAAATATGCTCTTGGTTGCACCGAATCGAGTTAAAAATGTCGCGTCGGGAAACCTGTCAGGTCTACAACCGAGCTAAACTTAATGACATTGAGTGAAGGTTTTAGGAGAAGTCCTTGGGCGGTCTTTACTTGGAAAGTGAGAGAACTTCTACCTCTTGATTTTTCAACCACCGGGTGGCATTCTCTATTTCAGAGGTCTTTCCAGTAACATGAATATCCATCCAACCTTCATCTGGCGTAATATTGGCACGCAAGATATTGAGCGTGAAATCGTATTGACGCATCAAGGTGTTGATGACCGGTTCATCTAAGAGATGCGGGGGGAAAATCAACCGAAAAGCTTGGCTTGGCATAACTCCTCCTTAAAAAGAGTAACTCATGCTCGAAAGTCTCTATCCTATTGTAGCATGAAATTGGAAGGGTGGTGATATTGGTGGGTTGGTGAAACTGGTAAACTGGGAAACTGGTAAATTGGTAGGCTGGTATGTTGGTGGATTGGGGATTGGTATGTTGGTAGATTGGTGGTATTGGAGGGGAGATATTCTTCCTCCCAATTCCCCAGTCCACCAGTTTCCCAATCTACCAATCTCCCAGTCCACCAGTTTCCCAATCTACCAATCTCCCAGTCCACCAATTTCCCAGTCTACCGATCTCCTAGTCTACCAGTCTCCCAGTCCACCAGTTTCCCAATCTACCAGTTTCCCAATCTACCAATTTCCCAGTCTACCAATTTCCCAGTCTACCAACTCCCACTCGCCAATTGCCCGCATCCGGCCTGGATTTCGATCCCCCGGCGGAGGCGAATGCTGCATGAAAGCCCATTTTCTTCTAAGATAGCCAGGAAAGCCTTGGCCCGTTCCTCAGAGCTTGCTTCTCCGGCAAATTTCTCGGTTGGATTGAGGGGGATGAGGTTGACGTGAGCCAACATTCCCCTGAGGAGATGGGCTAATTGTTGTGCCTGTTGAGGTGTGTCGTTGACGTCCTTGACCAAGGCCCACTCGAAAGTGACCCTGCGGCTGGTTTTTTCCGTGTATTGCCGGCAAGCGTTCAATACTTCGCGGATGGGATATTTCTTGTTGATCGGCAACATAGAGGAGCGCAGCTCGTCGTCTACGGCATGAAGCGAGATGGCCAAGTTGGCCTGGATCTCTTCCTGCGCAAAGTGCCGGATCCCGGGAACGACACCCACGGTAGAGACCGTAAAGCGCCGCGCGCCCATTTCCATCCCCTTGGGATCGTTGAGTCGCCGGATAGCCTCTAAAGTAGCCTCATAGTTGTGGAAAGGTTCTCCCATGCCCATCACGACCACATTGGTAAACGATTGTCCACTTTCCGCCAATTGGCGGGCGCAATAGATGACCTGTTCAATGATTTCCCCGCTGCTCAGGTGGCGCTGAAAACCCATCTGGCCTGTGGCGCAAAAAGTGCATCCCATAGCGCACCCCACCTGGGTAGAAATACACACAGTGTGCCGGTCTTGGCGGTTTCTAAACGGGTAGTGCATGAGAACGGTTTCAATAGCCTTCCCGTCTGGGAGGCGGAAGAGAATTTTCACAGTCAACCCATCCTTCGCTCGCAGGACTCTCTCCTCTCGAAGATGGCTGAAAGCATACTCATCCCCCAGCTTCTTACGCAATTCTTTGGACAGGGTTGTGAATTGCTCCGGTGTGGACCAGAAACGTTCATACAAACCTTTCCAAATTTGGTCTGCGCGATAGCTGGGTTCTCCCCACGCGGTAAGCGTATTGAGAATTGCTTCGTAACTTTGGTCGTAAATGAATGCTTTCATAAATATGAACCACCAACGAACTTAAGCCATCGTGTCCAAGGGTCACCCCTGTTTTCGTAATGATGACTAAAAACGGAGTTAGGCGTCTACTCCTCACATTTTACTCTTTAGGTTTCACTCGCTAGAATATCCAATACCGTATTAAGATCTTCGGCAATAATATCCGGCTTAGGAGACCAATCTTGAGCCGCCGCAAGCGAAGTCACACCCGAAAGCACCAGGGCCGAATAACAGTCCATATTCTGCGCCCCAGCAATATCTGTCTCTAAGCGGTCGCCAACCACGAGCGTTTCCTGTGGCGAAGTTCCCAGGCGTTCCAGGGCCACCTCGTACATGCCGCTCCGAGGCTTGCCAATCACCACAGGGGCCACGCCGGAGGCTGCTTCCAAGGCCGCCAGAATCGTCCCCGCTCCGGGAAGTTGGCCATACGGGGAGGGGAAAGTCTTATCGGGGTTGGTGCCAACGAAACTTGCCCCGGCCCGGATCAATAACGAGGCGCTGGCGATTTTGTCATAATCTATGTTTCGCTCCATTCCGGCCACAACGGCCAGAACCTCCCCACCAGACTCACCGTCACCATGCCGAAACCCCGCCACTTCCAGGGCCCGGTGGAGTCCCTCCTCCCCCACAACGTGCACCAAGCCGCCCTTAGGATGCTGTTGACGCAAATAACTGGCCGTAGCCTCCGAAGAGTTGATAACTTGCCACGGGGCCAGCTTTACCCCAAATTCTTCCAACAGCTCCAAATAACGCGCGGGAGTCTTGGTGGAATTATTGGTGGCCAAAATCACCTTATACCCGCTTTCACGAATTCGCGTAAAAACCACTGGTAAATCCACCAAAGGCTGGTACATCTTCCAAACCACCCCATCCATGTCCAAAATCAACGCCCGTATCTGCGAGACATCAAACAAAAGCCTATCCTTCGTCCTCATCCTCGCGGGGAGCCTGTTTTTTGGGCGGGTCTAAAATTTTATCTACCAGGCCATACTCGACCGCTTGCTCAGCGTTCATCCAGTAGTCGCGGTCAGTATCATCGGCAATCCGCTCAATGTCTTGGCCGGTGTGATGGGCCAAGATTTCGTTGAGGCGTTTTCGCAAGCGGAGAATCTCATTAGCCTGAATTTCGATATCCGCAGCCTGACCCTGGAACCCGCCCAAAGGCTGGTGCAGGTGAATTGTGGCATGGGGCAAGGCATACCGTTGCCCGTTTGTCCCAGCCGTCAGCAACACCGTCCCAAAAGAAGCCGTAACGCCCACCGCCACCGTATTGATCGTGTTCGGAATCATCTGCATCGTGTCGTAAATGGCCAGTCCGGCGTAAATTCCGCCCCCAGGAGAGTTCACATACATCTGAATGGGGGCCTCGGAATCTTCTTTGCTCAGGTAAAGCAACTGGGCAATAATCAGGTTCGCCATCTGGGGCGTAATTTGCGTGCCCACAAAAACAATGCGGTTTTGCAACAGCATAGAATAAATGTCATAGTAGCGCTCCTTGTGTCCCTTTTTCTCAATCACCATCGGGATTTGCGCAATAGGATTTTCTAAATTCATACTACCTCCTAAAAAATTAAATTTGGGGGATGAAAAACGAGCTGCGGAACGTTGCGGGTAATTTTCCCTTAATCCTGTTCCTCAACATCTTCTCCCTCTGGGAGTTCGCCAGATTCGGAGGGGGGAACGGATTCATCCTCGACCAATTCATCATCTTCAGTAACAACTTCATTCTCGACTTCAACTTCAACTTCTTCTTCTATCTCTGTCCCTTCCTCAGCAGATTCTGTCTCGTCTTCCGTCGCTTTCTTGAACTTCGAGGTGTCTTCACCTTTCGCCAAAGCAACCAAGTACTTGATAACTANATCCGTGGACATCCTAGAAGCAATTGAATTGACCAACTCTAAAGAGTCTGCGCCGTTCAAAAAATCTTTGCGTTTTGGATCATCTTCGTCTTCGAAGGCTATATCAATAATTCGTTGGAACTCTGCTGTCACGTCGTCGGGAGAGGCCTCTAGGTCTTCCGCTTCGAGTATCTGACCCATCAATAACCCTCGCTGGATGTTACTTTCAACACTCTCCGTAATTTCCTCCCGGAAGGCTTCTTCATCTTTGTCCTGCATTTCTAAATAATCTTCTAAGGCAAACCCCTGTTGTTCCAAACTCTGCCTGACATCGTTCATTTTTTCTTCGACCCTGTCTTCCAACATGGTAGAAGAATACTTCAACGTACTAACCTCTGCGATGGTGTCCAAAATCTCTTCCGTATAGCTTGAATCATACTCCGCTATCGTCTGTTGATGCCACTCTTCTTCAATAGATTCAAGATAATCATCTGCGGTTTCGAACTCACTAATAGATTGAACGAATTCATCGTCAAATTCGGGAAGGGCGCGGTCCCTGATGCTCTCTACACTCACCTTATAGACCACCTCTTTCCCGCGTAAATCTTCGCTGACATCTTCGTCGTCAGGATATTCGTGAACTAACTCCAAGGTGTCGCCCGGAGAAACGCCCAATAATTGGCGCGAAAACCCTGGGAAAGGCCATTCTTTGCTATCGTCATCGCCTTCGAACTTGACAAGGACGGGCAAAGGTTGATTGGTCATAATTTGGGCGTCTTCGTCATCGGGGTCAGCGTCCGCCACCGTCCCCGTAATTTTTGTGTCTACCAAACTATTTTCCGCAGCAGGGGTATCCACTTCTTCCACTGTGGCTTGTTGTAATTGTTGTTGCTTAATGTACTCATCTATGTCTTCCTGAGGTGAAGTGGGCGGTTCGTAGGGTATCCGCAGCGAGTGATATTCGCCTAGCTCCACCTCGAATTGAAGGGGCACAAGAAGCTCGAAAACGGGTGGTTCCAAAGAGGGAATATCCACTAATTGGCCAGGCCCGTATAACTCCTCATCCAGGTCATCGATAATGTCAGGATAAACTTCATCCAAAATATCTTCAATCGCTGCGTTAATGACCCGTTGCTCACCCACGTGTTGGACAACGATGTTATAAGGAGCTTTTCCAGGGCGGAACCCAGGAATTTTTACCCCTTTAGAGAGTTCTTTCGAGGCCAAATATTTCGCTTTATCAAAGGCATCTTGTTCTATTTCTACGTTGAGCCTAAGTTGGTGTTCATCTTCTAGGTAAGTTTTTTCTACTTTCAAGGTTGACCTCGCTTTATATATCTGAGCTTACAATAAAATAGGGCGCCAACACTGACGCCCCTCCAGGTTAGAATAATTGTCCAAGTAGGGAAGGTGGGGGTCGAACCCACATGCCACGAGGGCACACGGTCCTAAGCCGTGCCTGTATGCCAATTCCAGCACTTCCCCATCCTTTAGAAGCATGAGAATTATAAGACACAGGGCGCACAACGTCAATAATTGGATGTAAGATTTTTATAAAATGCTTGTCTGCAGTTGGCCCACTTGCCGCTCCCCGGGCGATTGCATCTAACCCGCCGCTTTAGCGAGGTCAACGCAGGGCGGGTTTCAATACCCGCCACTTCAGCGAGGTCAACGCGGGGCGGGTTTTCGCGTAGCCACACGGTGTTGCCCACGCTTTGCGGGCCTCCGGCCAGGGCATGCATACCGGAGGTACGCAAAGCGAGCACACCCATTTGGTGTGCCTGAAGAGGTACAATACCCGCCACTTCAGAGCCAGAGAATTTGCGAGGTTAGACCTGGCGAAATGATAACAACATTTTAGTGGGCACGTTTAAGCTAGAAAGGTTGCTATCTACATCAAAGATGATATAATAATGGAAGGTTATCTGTTTGGATATGCAATAAAAGGCCCCATGAACCAAATTTCAAAACTAGAGATTTTAATACTCGACGAGGATCAAGGCATTACAGAGCTTTGTACCCAAGCGCTCAATGGAGGCGAGGGCCATGTTTTTGGCGTAAACTTCCCCGAGGAAGGTCTTGAAATTCTGCGGCAACAACCTATTGATGTCTTGCTCGTAGCTGCCCGTATGAAAGGAATGGATAGCCGTCAATTCATTGAAATTGCTCGGCAGCGGCGAACTGGGTTGGCCGTTGTCTTGATGGCCGGCTTGGGAGATATTGAGATGGCCGTGAATTCTCTTCTGGACCGAGTAGATGGCCTGCTTATCAAACAATTTTCTGAAGAGGAAGTCGTTGCCTGCCTTCAGATGGCTATCCAAAATCGGCGTCAGAAACTAATATCCTTACGTTTCCAAGCTTTAGAGCCCCTTTTGGGGATTTTGAAAAATATCTTCATGGTTCAAGATTTGAACGCTTTGGCGGAATTGAGCTTAGAGGCAAGTGCGACTGTTTTCGAATGTGAAAATGTGGCTGTTTATATACGTCAGAAAGGAGACCCAGATCAATTTGAAGTCATAAAGACGAGTGGCAAGCCTCTACCTCTCTCGGAGATTTCCAAGATTTACGAGCCTGGAATCATCAATTTAAGAGACTCGTCACCTCGTGTCGCGGGGGATGTCCTTGAAAAATATGGTTTGACCTCTTTGCTTTGGAGCCCAATACGAGATTCTGAATCTCACTTGGGCATTGTCATTATAGGCCGGGATGAAAAAGGAAATGATTTCGACAGCCTTGATTTAGGAGTCGAAAATATTTTTAACGGCTACATTGCTGCTACCATCAAAAGCTTGCGGGAGCAAATTGAAATCAAGGCCCAGAGAGAGCAGATTCAAGAAACCCAGGATACTTTGAAACACATCAAAGAAGCTGGTTCGATTGGGCGGTTAATGGCCAATGTGGCCCATGAGATAAATAATCCTCTTCAGGCTGTGCAGAGTAATCTTGATTTAGTAGTTCGAGCAGATACGCCACAGAAGCGGGAGCATTATCTAGCCATTGTCAAACAGGAGCTTTCTCGCCTGCGTCGAATCGTGGGTGATATGCTGACTTTTTATCGTCCTGACCAGAAAGCTAAGACAACCTTTTCGATCAACAAATTGCTCCAGCATGTGTTGGATTTATATGCGCCTAGAATTTCAGAGCAGAATATTCAGGTGCATGCTGATTTTTATGAAAACTTACCCGATATGTGGGGATGGCCGGATCGGATAGAACAAGTGTTTATCAATCTGATCACCAATGCTTTGGAGGCCATGCCCCAAGGAGGAGAACTATTCACCTCAACAGTGTTGCAAAAAAACCAAATATCAATTATGATTAAAGATACAGGCCATGGTATTCCACCTGGGATTAGAAATAGGATCTTTGATCCTTTTTTTACCACAAAGGAGAAAAGCCGTGGACTTGGACTGACCATCTGTGATAATATTATTACTTCACAGCATCAAGGAAAAATAGAAATAAAAGATACTAATAAAGCAGGGACTTGTTTTATTTTCACCCTACCCATTGGAGGATAACTATGTCTGCTGAAATTTTGATTGTTGATGATGAAAAAGCTGTTCGTGAATCTCTTCAAGATATTTTAGAATTAGAAGGCTACACAGTAGAAGCCGCTGGGAGCGGCGAAACCGCCCTTGAGATGCTCAATGAGGGAGAGTTTGATCTTATACTTTTAGACCTTAAGATGCCTGGTATTGATGGCGTTGAGGTGATGCACCAAGCCAACTTGTTGTATGCCTCAACCAAGATCATCATTCTCACCGGCCATGGCTCTTTAGAATCAGCAATTGCCGCTGTAAAAATAGGTGCTCATGATTATATATTGAAACCTTTTGAAACTGAGGATATTCTAACAAGCATTGAGCACAGCTTTACAGAGAAAACTGAACGACAGCGCAAAGAATTGTTAATTGAGCAATTGGAATCCTCGCTAAATCAACTCAAGGATGTGGAAGGAATTACCACGCCGGAATTGCCTGGGCGTCGTATAATCTCATTGCCTCAAGGCATTATGGTAGATTTGGAGCGGAGAGAGATATGGCGTGGCAGCACACGGTCTCACCTCACCCCTACAGAAAGCAAGTTATTGGGGGCATTTTTAGAGAATCGCGCTCGCGTTATGACCCACGAGGAGATAGTCTTCTTGGTACAGGGTTATGAAACATCTGAGTGGGAAGCGCCCGAAGTTTTGCGGCCTATGATCAGCCGTCTGAGGAAAAAATTGGCTGTTTTCCCCGGCATGGAGGAATGGGTAAGCAATGTTCGTGGGACTGGGTATGTCTTTGACCCCAATGTAGAATAAATTACGTCACACCAATTCAGAAAGAAAAGAACCAGGTTTCTGTAAGCGAAGCGGCGAAACCTGGTTCTTTTTATTCCCATTTTAGAAATGTAGCCAAGATTTTCGCGCAGCATCTCCGGAGGGGGACTATAACTCGCTTTCACGGGGTCGCTCTAACGATCAGGTTGCCAGGGGACGTCTCCCGACAGGCGGGGAGCGCTCAACCAACTCAGCCATCCGCCGGGCCTCTGTTTGGCATAAGAACACTCTACAATAATTTCCCTTAAAAAGAAGATAAACTAACCGAGACTCCAAATCGAGTTTCCAAACAGGATCTGCTTGATCTGTTCTGGGAAGAGGTCCGGATCGATTGGTTTGGCGATAAAGCCGTCAAAACCTGCCTCTCGACATTTCTGCATCTCTTCCCGACTGGCATGAGCGGTCACGGCTACAATGAGCGTGTCTTTTAGTTTCGGGGCGGAGCGAATCTGTTTCAAGGCCCCATATCCGTCCTCATAGGGTAAGCGAATGTCCATCAGCACTAAGTCCAAGCGGGGGAGTGTATCGGCGTATTCAACAACTTCGTACCCTGAAGTTTTCATTCACAATGAACGCCCATATACCCTAGCAGCCGGGCAATGAGCACAAAATTAGAAACATTGTCTTCAACGACGAGAACTGTAGTATCTTTTAGAATTGTATCTTGTGTAGCATTTGTGTTTTCAACGTTAGAATCAGTCATCGTTTTTCCTGTTGTCATTTAAGAACAAGCTCAACTGAGATGTTAACTTTTCTATGTTGATTGGTTTTTCGAGATAGCCATCACAACCTGCTTCGAGTGTGCGTTCTCGATCTCCTTTCATGACATTTGCAGTAATGGCTATTATGGGAATATTTGCAAATTTTGGTTTCTTCCTTAATTGTTGTGTTAAGGAAAAGCCATCAATGTCAGGCATGTTGATGTCCATCAGAATCAAATCTGGGACGAGATCTTCTAGGGTTTCCAGGGCTTGGTTCGCGTTTTCAGCTTCTTGGATCTCATACCCTTGATGTTGGAGTATGCGTCTAAGTAATGTGCGGTTTCTAACATTATCTTCTACGCAGAGAATAATTGGCTTAGAACTCATTTTTGTAAACAACGCTCCTTAATCAAAACACGGAAGGTATAAGTTCATGAATAAAATTAACTTACACCTTCCGCTTGTAGCGGAAATCTTTCGAATCCGATGGTGAATAGGTTGTAGAAAGAAAACCCCTTCTATCTACAAGCGGGACAAAATGAAAAAGCGGGTGATCGGATTCGAACCGACGAATGTCAGCTTGGGAAGCTGATGCCTTACCACTTGGCGACACCCGCATGTTAGCCTAGCTCTCAGACAAAGCTGACGTCTGTCGCATAGGCTTTTTCCCCTATTTTTTCACGAACGCGGAACCCTCAAGGCTTACGTTCGTGCTTTCCCTCTGTTTGCAAGATTATAACACACTTTTATGACCCTTCAACCTTAATTGCTCTTTACAAAACAGGTAGTCTCACGTTGAGATAAAAGGCTAAGTAGAGTAGTTCTAGACGCTTGCTCTTGGCCTACTCATGTTTATATCAGGGCGATTGCATATGACCTGCTACTCCTCGGGATAGTGAAGGTGTCCCTCGCGTAGCACGACCTCACGGTGTACAGCCCGCAGGCTAGTGCCACACCCCCAAAAAACGGGGGTTCGCAATGACATCCGTTTAATGGGAAAAGTGTCTGGTTGTTTCTAGCCTAAAATGAACCTTCCCCCATCAAGAGTAATAAATACCGGTATATTGGGATGGTTCACAATTAACTTAACACCCTGGGTAGCGAGCCAACTGTGTTGGCGTCTAATGACAGGCGTGCCCAATACGATTGGGCGTCTACCCGTGATGAAAAGTGTCCACCAATTTCTACCCTATTTTGAACCATCTCGGTATATTTAAATATTCTTCTTAGTATGACTATTGTTTGTGAATTATCAAAGATAAAAAAATTTTACTACTCACCCATGTCATTTCGACGAGGTTTCGGCGTGGTTTTCGCCGAATAACGAGGAGAAATCTTTGTTTCGACCAGCGATTCACCTCTATGAGCGAAAGATTTCTCACTCCGTTCGAAATGACACCTGAGTAGTTACAAAAAAATAAAATCATAATTTGGGAATAGATACCAGGGATAAGCCAAGCACTGCGTTCAATATTATATTTCGAACCTGCGGAGAATCCTGTTAAGAGAGTTTTGGAGGAGGGGAAAGTCGTCGGTTTTGCCCATCATATAGTTCTTATTTCTAAAGATGGTGAAGAATATCAAATAGAAGATTCTGGTTCGCCGATTGGACAGAGTCCAAGGATGGTTGTCCTCGAAGAAGACGAATTTGTAGAAGCATTGCGAAAGGAAGAAGTTGTTCAGTTAGCGATGTTCTGAAATGCTTTTGGACACGGAAAACGCGGATCGCGTAGCATGCCCATGGCGAAACACTGAAAAATCTGTGTTCTTTGTTTGTTGTATGGCGCTTTAGGTTTTATCAACTTAAAGCAGAAGCGAGGTGGTTTACGCCACCTCGCTTTTTCATTTTAACATGTAGTCTATTGCCTGGTTATAATGAGTCAAACACTCGTGGCAAGTTGTGCCGGTTGTAGATCTAGGTCACCTTTGACAACGGCTATTCCTGCAGCTTCTTTGGTGACATTGCGGTAGAAAGAGAAGCCTCGCATTTGTTCCCATCTTTCTAAACCCATTACCCGTGGGCCAAGTAACACATTGTGTTCCAAGGAAATGCGGGCCGCTCGTTTGAGAATAGTTCGCCTTAGCGCCCGATCTTCTTTTGCCAAGATCACTAAGATATCGATATCCGAGTGGAGGTGACTGTCTCCACGTACTTTTGAGCCATATAAGGCCACAACCTCTACTTGATCGGGAATGGTCTCTTTTAAGTAGGTAACGAACGCTTGGAGAGCTTTCTGTTCTTGAAGGGTTAGATCAGCTTTTTTCATAACCAGCCTTCCTTGTCCAACAGGGCTTCTACAGACTCTACGAATTGTTTTGCTTGACGTAAGTCAATCATTGCGTCTTCTTTTGACATGGCAGTAATTAATCCATAGTCACTTTCATGACGGTCTTCCATCAACTGGCCGTAAATATCGCTCAATTCTGTAGAAAAGATACCGGTTTTAACAAAGTATTGTCGAAAAGCAGCTAAGACACCGCTGTGTTTGCTGCGCGAAATTTTCTTGGTGGTTAAGGCGGCATTCGCAGCATAAAAGATCGCATAATAGGCCCGATTGATCGCCGCTGGATAAAAGTCATTGTCTAGATTTAGCTGAGCAACCGACAATGATTCCTGGGCATTTTCAAGATAAAGCAAAACTTCTTTGCGAGTGGTCTCATCCATGTTATGAATTATACCTTATTTTTCTAAACACCCGAATTCAATCCGCTTGAATGCCCCCCTGGCGCCTGGCCGGGGTGGAGACGAATTTGCGGGAGGTGTTTTGTAGGCTGCAGGGGATGAGGTGGGGCAAACTGTAACGATTCCCTTGTTGAAAAGTTATCACACTTCCCTTATAATGGAGAAAACCGGGCCGTGTTTAGGTTACAAATCGGAACCCAAAACGCCCGGTGATGGCCAACGCGAAATGAGCGCGTGACAAAAAGAATGATAGCTAGAGATCGCCGCTCACGGGTGCGTGGGCGGCCCATCGAAGAAATGTTGGGCTTGCGTGGCGGAGAGGCTCTGCCCTGCCTACACGCCTTGGACGCCTCAGAAGGATGCGGTTTCGGTGAATATTGCCAGCATTGCCTTATCCGCAATACGGTGCTTGACACGCTGGAGAATGGCACAACCCACCTGCAAGCGGAAGCCCCTTTCTTCCTTTCGAAGGGGGGGAGACAAAAGAACTCACCCTCTTGGTTTCCACGACATCTCTGACCATGAAGGGCAAACAGATGGCCTTGGTGACGATGCAAGACATGGAGCCAGTGGCGGACGATCCGCTGAGCAGTGAACAGTAATCAGTGAGCAGTATTCAGTGAACAGTATACTGATAACTCAATGTCATTAAGTTTAGCTCGGTTGTAGACCTGACAGGTTTCCCGACGCGACATTTTTAACTCGATTCGGTGCAACCAAGAGCATATTTTTGTCTAAAAGTGTGCTCTAAAACCTGTCAGGTCTGGGCCAAAAACCTTAACTAAATGACATTGACTGACAACTGACAACTGATAACTGACAACTGATTGCAGATTTCCGAAATCCCCAATCCCAAATCCGAAATGGAACATTCCGAAATGGAAAATGGAGTATTCTGAAATGAAAAATTCCGAAATCCGAAATCTGAAATCCGAAATGGAATCCCCTCTCAAAATTCTTCATCTCGAAGACGATCCTCTCGATGCTGAATTAGCCATCGCCACACTCGAAGCAGCTGGCTACGAATGCGATGCTGAACGCGTTCAAACGCGGGCTGACTTCTTAGCGCGGCTGGACGACCCTGATTATGATGTGGTTCTGGCTGACTACAGCCTGCCCGCCTTCGACGGGTTAACCGCCCTGCGCCTGTTCGAAGAACGCGAGATCAATATTCCCTTCATTTTAGTTTCTGGCTCATTAGGGGAAGAAATCGTCATCCAGAGCCTGAAATCCGGGGCCGATAATTACGTGCTCAAAGACCGCATCGCCCGCCTGGCGCCCGCTGTTGAAAAAGCCCTGGAAGAACAGCGTTTGCGGATTGCGGAAAAGCAACACCACCAAGCCGTGCGTGAGAGCGAAGAGAAATATCGAAAACTTACAGAAAATGCCATTTTCGGCATTAGCGTAAGCAAAGGGACTGAGTTGATCTTCGCCAATACAAAACTGCTTGATATGTTTATGGTTGACAGTGTCGACAGGTTTAATGAAAAACCGCCTCTGTACTATCTTACGCCCGAAAGCAAAGAAAAAGCCAAAGAACGGATGAAAAAGTTATCGCAGGGTGTAGAAGTGCCCGAGAGTTTTGAAGTAGATATCGTCAGGACCGATGGGGAGCAAAGGACGCTTGAACTGAGTACTACCGACATAACAATAGATGGAGAACCATGCCGGTTGAGTACCTATAACGACATCACCAAGCGGGTGCAGGCAGAAGAAGCGCTGCAAAAAAGCAAAAGAGATCTGCAGGCACTGATCTCTAATTCACCGGTTTGCACCAAAATTGTTGATTTAGATTTTAACCTTCAATTTATGAGTGCATCAGGGGTCAGAGAGTTACATATAGATGATATTACCGAGTTTTACGGAAAACCGTATCCCCTTCATTTCTATCCTGATTCTTTAAAAATCCCAANGCGGAATAATTTAAGGAAGGCAAAAGCAACAGGTGAAATTATAACCCAGGAAGCGTTAACAAATGATATTGACGGAAATAAATTATGGTATCAATCAACTATCGTTCCGGTCAATGACAATCAGGGCAAACTTGACTATTTGATGGTTGTATCCCTGGAAACAACAAAGCGGGTGCAGGCGGAACAAGCCCTGCAGGAGAGCGAAGAACGGTTAGACATGGCTCTAGAAGGAACGAGGGCTGGATTATGGGATTGGAATGTGCAGACCGGTGAAACTGTGTTTAACGAAAGGTGGGCTGAGATAGTTGGTTATGAAATTGAGGAGCTTGAACCTGTTAGTATTGAGACTTGGGAAGAGCTGGCTCATCCTGAAGATTTGGAGAGGTCTAATGAATTATTAGAAAAGCACTTCGCCGGAGAAACGGATTATTACGAATTTGAAGGAAGAATGAAGCACAAGAACGGTGACTGGGTCTGGATTCTGGATAGAGGTAGGATCGTGGAATGGGACGATGAGGGAAACCCGGTCCGGATGGTTGGAACCCACATCGACATCACCGAGCGGGTGAGGGTGCAGGAAGCTCTTAGAAAGAGCGAGGAAATCTTTCGAAACATATTTCAGTCTGTACCCGAATCGCTGCTTGCGGTGGACAAGCAAATCGAAGTATTGAACTCTAATAAAGTATTTGTAGAACTCATTTGCAAATATGCACCCGAACTGAACATGTCTGAAGATGAACTAAGGGAAATAATTCTCTCGGAATTGCGAAACCGTTTTGGCAAAACAGAACACGGGATTATAGAGATTGGCGAAAATCCTGAATCATGAAACTTGGATTCTGAATTTTGTATGCCAATTAATCAAAAAGTAGTAGGTCGCATGATTTTCGCGAATGTTTTGGAAATGAAAATTGATAAATACCTGAATTATGTGGATAAGTTCGTCAATGTAACATCAGCAGATCCTTTTTATGGGATCTCCCACATCGACGAGAGAATCTTGACCAAGAGACCAAAAGGTGTCACCGGTATAGTGGTTAAAGAAGATAATGAGTTTCGATTTTGTGCGCCGGAATATATCAAGCTGGATTTTGAATTATTATGGGAACCCGGTAACACAAAGTGGAAACATTGTATGAATTGGATCAACACGAAAAATTCTTTTCTCCACCATGTTATCACTAACCTGTTTGTGCTGCAGAGAGATTTCTGGCAAACCCAGGATCGCAAAACAATGGCGCCTGTTTTGCAGAAGGAATTTTTAGAAAAATTCCCATTTCCTTATTTGGACGCCAGCCGTTTAAGCCGTTTGTTGAGCAACACCTATGTGTCTTTCAACGGTACAAAATATCTGTTAAGGGACCTCTTCTGGAATCGTAGAAAGGTCCACACCTGTATTCTGGAACATGTTATCAGGCAACAAGCATACAGGGTCAAAGATCATGAACTTCAGGAGATCCTGAAACGTGATCACGGTATAGACCTATCGGTTCGGTCGATATGTAATTACAGACAATCAGTTGGGATTCCGGCGTATAACAAGGATTATTTATGCATTCCCTATGATAATTGTTTTTCCAAGCTTCTAACTTTGCATAATAAATCATTGCCTATGATTCCTAAAAAAGCTGGTGTATACGAAATATCCATTGATAAAGATATCAGGTACCAAAATATTTATTCGAGAGTTATTTATTTTGGTCGTTCCAATAATCTTCGAAACAGGATACAAAGTTATCTCTACAACAATATTAAAAATTCTGTTCTCGAGCGCCACCGGAAAAGTCATGAACTGTTCATCAGATATTTTGTTACCCACCAACACATTCAGGTAGAGGAAGAGTTATTGAGACGATTCCGGGATACATGTGGCTCACTGCCAGTTGCAAACAAGCTTCCGAAGAGGTAGCGGCAGCGTGCAAAACAAAGGAAGAAAAACCATGAGCATAGATGAAATAAGAAAAGAATTGATTTTAGAATTCGACTTTGCTGGAAAGATTCTTGCAGAAGAAGAAGAAGAAGAAGAAGAAGAAGAAGCCCTTGTGGTTTCATTAAAGGACATCACCAAACGGGTGCGAGCTGAGGAGCAAACCCAGCGCCAGCTAGCATATTTAGAGGCATTACACAATATTGATATTGCCAGTGCTTCTAGCGTGGATCTTGACCTAACCATCGCTGAAATCACCAATCAGACCCAAGCGATGCTCAAGGTCGATGCCGTCAGCCTCCTAACCTACGATCCCCACCTCCAAGAATTTACCTGCCGAGGCCGGGAAGGTTTCAAAACTGAGGCGCTGGAACACACACGTCTGCGCTTGGGGCAGGGTTTGGCCGAACGGGCCGCCAGAGAGTACGAGACGCTCCACATCCCAGACCTGAGAGAGGAGGACGCCTACCCCTTTACCGACGCTCCGGAACTAGAAAAGGAGGGGTTTGTGGCCTATTGGGGCGTACCGCTGATCGCCAAAGGAGATATTAAGGGTGTCTTAGAAATTTTCCACCGGGCTCCCCTTTCCCCCAGCCCAGAGTGGTCAAATTTTTTAGCTACCCTGGCAGGGCAAGCGGCCATTGGCATCGAGAACTCCAATCTTTTCATCGGCATCCAAGAAGCTAACCAAAACCTGTCCATGGCCTACGACACCACATTAGAAGGTTGGGCCAAAGCCCTTGAATACAGGGACATGGAGACCGAGGGCCACAGCCGCCGCGTCACCAACACAGCCGTAAGGTTAGCCCGCTCGCTGGGACTGGAAGGAAACAAACTCCTCTACCTCCGCCGAGGAGCTTTGCTACACGACATTGGTAAGATGGGTGTGCCTGATAACATCCTCCAAAAAACTGGGCCATTGGACGATGACGAGTGGGCCATCATGCATCAACATCCCATCTATGCCTTTGACATGCTCAAATCCATATCTTACCTACGTCACGCTCTGGACATACCCAGATATCACCACGAAAGATGGGACGGGAGCGGCTATCCCCGTGGCCTGGCGGGGGAGGAAATTCCCCTACCCGCCCGTATCTTTGCCATCGTCGATGTGTGGGACGCTCTCCTCTCCGACCGTCCCTACCGGGATGCCTGGCCGGAGGAAAAAGCCCTGGCCCACATCAGAGACCAATCAGGGAAGCACTTCGACCCGCGTGTAGTAAAGGCGTTTTTGGAGTTAGAGAAGTGACCATATCGGATTGCGGAGTTAAGTAGATATTGTCGATTATCATTAGCCGATGGGATAGTCACTCACCCCGCCGCCGCTACAGAACCGGACGTGAAACCCTTTGACGGGCTCAGGCCATGCTTTCGCTTCATCCGGCTTTTCAGTATTCGGATCTTTGTCATACCCGGATTCTAACCATGATCCAGCTCCCCCGTCCCACCTTTCTAGCCTCGAACCCATCCCGGCAGTGTGCTGCCGGGGTCGCCCTCCTCCTTGTCTTGGCCTGGGCGCTCACCGCCTGCGGAAGCACCGCTCCCTCTGTGGACCAGGGGGAGAGGGGCGACAAACCCGCCTCCCTTCCCGCGTTCGCATCCCTTGACCTCTATTCGCAGGACAGCCCCCTCAACCAACCCATCCCCGACTCGGCCGAGGTCGATCCCCATTCGGACCAATACATCCGTCGATTCGCTTCCGTGATCCAGGAGGGCGGTTTTGTCATCGAGCTGAAGCAGTTCAGCACAACTGTTTATACAGCCAGCCCCCGGACGCCCCGGCTCGATGTCGAACTCCGCTGCGGGCGCCGCTGGGTGGGTGTGGAGGCCCTCACCGGCGTGCCCATCCCGGCGCAAGCTGAGCCCGCCCGAGACGCGGGCGGGGTCTTGGCCCTGCTGTTTAAGGGGATGTGCGGGGTGTTCTCTCCCCAGGATAACCAGATGGTCGTTCTCGACCTGGAAAACCGATGTGAGTATGATTTCTGGCAGATTCAAGAGGAGAACGGGAAATGGAGCGCCAGTTGGGGGAACGCCATCTCCATGGACAGCAGCGGCATCTACGAGAAGGGGCTGTCCGCCCGGGGCTCCGGCTTTACACAGCTCGCAGGTCAGATTTGGCCGGACGAGCTAGAGAAAGGGAGGATCAGCCACGCCCTCATCTTCAGTTATACGGAAACGGCATCAGGAGGCCCAGTCTGGCCCGCCACGGAGAGCGACGGGACCTCTGATGACCCCTGGGCTCTTCCGGAAGGCACACGCCTCCGCCTGGATCCGGAACTTGACCTGGACGCGCTGGACCTGACCCCTTACGAGCAGACCATAGCCCGTGCGCTTCAGGAGTACGGCATGTTTCTCGTGGACACCAGCGGGAGCGGCGTTTCGTTAGAAGCCATCGACCCCCGCAGCGTCAGCGGCAACCCCTATGCCGGCTTGCTGCCCGACGTGGACTTCCCGCCCCTGTCCCATCTTCCGGCAGATCGCTTCCAGGTGCTGAAGCTTCCCCCCCAGGATCCACTGGCCGATGAAAAGAGCGAGCTGGTTGACAGCCGATGTGCTGCCTTCCGCTGATTACGCGATGACAGATCGACGAGGGAACAGCCAAAGGATACAATCCCAAAAAGCCGGGCAACCCCTGTTACAACATCCAGTTCGCCTTCTGCGATGAACTCAAGGCTTGCATGGCGGGCTATGTCAGAAGCGGTGACACCTATACCGCCAATGGCGCAGTCGCTCCGCGCTGGCCATTCAGAATCCTTATCTTAATGAGTAACCGTTCACCCACCTTCGCCCCCCAACCCCCAATCCTGGGGGAGTCAGCCTTCCCCCCAGAGTTGGGGGGACAGGGGGGCGTGAATGGTTACCCTTTTTAGAAACCCTACCGAGAGGGATAGAACGCGGCTTGGACTTCGTACTCAGGCGGTAAGGCTTTACTGTAACCTCAATGTCATTTAGTTAAGGATGTTGGCCCAGACCTGACAGGTTTTAGAGCACACTTTTAGACAGAAATATGCTCTTGGTTGCACCGAATCGAGTTAAAAATGTCGCGTCGGGAAACCTGTCAGGTCTACAACCGAGCT
>JAANWX010000028.1 GCA_018263575.1 Chloroflexota bacterium
AGGTCTTGGGGATGTCCGCTTTCGATGGCTTGGCGGGCCGATTTTGCGATACTTCCCACGGCGGCGAAAAGCCGTTGGTAGCCTTCCGGGTCAGCTTGCCAGGCGCGGCGGACATCGCCCACGGTCTCCTTGGTGGGGCTGGGGATTCCCGTGTCGCCGATGAGGAGGGTGAAGGGGGTGGGGATGGTGAAGGTGGTGGGGCCCTCACCCCTAACCCCTTGCTTTGCACGCCTCGGCGTCCCACGGGGAGAGGGGGACTCACTCCCTTCTCCCTGTGGGAGAAGGGCTGGGGATGAGGGCCTAACGAAATACACCGGCTTCTCATAAGCCACCACAGTATTATCGATTCCGGACGGAGTCCCGTGGTGGATTTTTTCTACTTGGTAGGCCAGGGCTGAGACACGTTCATTTCCCAGGCGGTGTCCCAGAAAGGCGGACAGGGCACGGATGATGGCCACCGAGACGGCCGCTCCCGATCCCAGGCCGGAGGCGATGGGGATGGAGGAGGTCACCGTAAGGGCAGAGGGCGGGAGTTCCGGCACGCTCAAGGCTTCTAGGACGGTCATAACCGCCTTTCGTATGGGGTTGCCGGGCGGTAAAGTGGTCAAGGGCGCGTCCAGGTTTATATCTGGGGCGGCCACGTGCAATCCCCCCGATTCCCGCCCCACATCCCCCACAACAGTGGCTCTGGCACGCACTTTGGCCACGGGAACGGCCAGGGCAGGTTGACCGTAGACAACGGCGTGTTCTCCGAAGAGGATGATTTTTCCGGGGGCGGTGGCGGTGAAGGCAGGCATGGGGGAGTTAGGAGGTGCGGGTTAGGGGTTAGGAGGGGTGAGGTGCGAGTTAGGGTGTTAGGAGGTGCGAGTTAGAGATTCGGGCCTGGTCACTAGTCCCTGGTTACCTGATTCCTAAAATATATAGAAAATGAGAAGGATGCTTAGTCCCCACATGATAATGGCGGCTTGGAGGGGACGGTCGGAAAAGGCGATTTCTTCCGGGGCGCCGCCTTTCCCGATTTGAAGCAGGTAGAGGTAGCGGAAGAGGCCATAGAGCACAAAGGGGATGGTGAGCATCATGGCGTTGTTCTCAGGCAGGTTGGGCGCGGAAAAGGTGTAAAGGCTGTAGGCGACGATGGTTGTCCCAGAGACGATGGTGATGAGTTGGTCGAGGAGGGGGAGGGTATAGCCATCCAGCGAGCGGCGGTGTTGTTGGGCTTCTGCGGTGGAGAGAGCCAGTTCAGCGCGCCGTTTTCCAAAACCGATGAAGAGCGCAAAGAGGGTGGTCACCACGTAGAGCCAGGGAGAAAACCGTCTTACATTAATGAGGGTGACACCAGCCGTGACGCGGATGACGTAAAAGGAGGCCAGGATCATTACATCAAGGATGGGGATGTGTTTGAGCCATTTGGAGTAGGTCAGATTAAGGGCCAGGTAGAGGAGGCTGATGACCAGGAAGGCGGGAGAGAGTGTATAAGCGCCGCTTAGGGAGATGGCGATCAATCCCCCGGCGCCTATCCAGGCCGCGGGAAGGGGCAGCTCTCCGGCTGGGATGGGCCGGTAGCGTTTTTGCGGGTGCTGGCGGTCGGATTCGATGTCGGCGATGTCGTTGATGACATAGACCGCGCTGGCCAAGAGGCTGAACAGAGCCGCTCCAGCCAGGGTGGTCAGCATTGGGGAGAGGTGTGTCAGCTTGCGGTCGAAGACCAGGGCGGTGAAGAGGAAGATATTTTTTGCCCACTGTGTGGGTCGCATGGTTTTGAGGAAGGCTTTTAGCATGGTGGTCTGATAGTCGTTAGTCTGATAGTCGTTAGTCTGGTAGTGAAGGTGCACTGCACTTGCTGTCCAAAGTGCGTACCCAGAGGGCATAATAATTGCACCTGGCTTTTGTTGATGCGCTAATTATACCAGCAACCAGGATACCAATCTCCCAGTTTCCCAGCTTACCAATCCCCAATCTCCCAGTTTCCCAGCTTACCAATCCCCAATCTCCCAGTTTCCCAATGTACCAATCCTCAATCTCCCAGTTTACCAGTTTTCCAGTTTCCCAATATACCAATATTACCAGTATACCAGTTCCCCAACATCCCGTATAATAGGGTCATGGCAAAGAAAGTGCGTGTGGATCAATTATTGGTTGAGCGGGGGATAGTGGAAAGCCGTTCCATGGCCCAGCGCTTGGTGATGGCCGGTCAGGTGCGGGCGGATGGCCAGTTGGTGCATAAACCAGCCGAGACCGTGTCCCCTGACGTTGAATTGACCATCGCCCCGTTGCCACGTTTCGTTTCTCGCGGGGGGAAGAAGCTTCAGGCCGCCTTCGAGGCCTTTGATTTGGATGTAGAAGGCTGTATCTGCGCTGATGTAGGGGCTTCCACCGGTGGTTTTACAGATTGTCTTTTGCAGCACGGGGCAACCAAGGTCTACGCCATTGATGTCGGGAAGGGGATTTTGGCGTGGAAGTTGCGTAAAGATCCCCGCGTGGTGGTAATGGAAGAGACCAATGCCCGTTACCTGAAGGCCTTGCCGGAGCCGGTGCATTTTGTGACCGTGGACGCCTCGTTCATCTCTCTGCGGTTGTTGTTGCCCGTGGTGCGGGGGTGGACCTCACCCCCGGCCCCTCGCTCTGCGTGCCCTTTGGGCATCCTACGAGGAGAGGGGGGAGAGGCGGTCGTCCTCATCAAGCCCCAATTCGAAGCTCGGCGGGAGGAGGCGGCCCGTGGAAAAGGCGTCATCCGTGACCCGGCCATCCACCGCCGGGTGCTGCGTGAAATCTTAAGCTTTGCTCAGGAAGAAGGTTTTTGTGTGCGAGGTGTCACCCAGTCCCCCGTAGTAGGGCCAAAGGGTAATGTTGAATTCTTGGCGTGGTTGGCCTGGCCTAGCGATGGCGGGGCGGTTGATCTAGAGCCATTTGTATCGACACTGTTTCCCTAATACCTGATACCCAATCCCAATCTCAAATAACTAACACCTATGTCTTCCTCCCACCCCCCCATTCCAAAAGATCGCATGTTCTACCGCTTCTCTCTCTATGGCTTCCTGAAGAACCTTCGCTTCTTCGGGCCTTTCATCCTTCTCATTTTCACGGATAATGGTTTATCCTATTTCCAAATCGGACTTTTGTATTCCATCCGCGACCTGGCCACCAACATCATGGAAATCCCGGCGGGGGTCTATGCCGACGCCTTTGGCCGCAGGCGGTCTATGGTGATGTCCTTTATAGGATATATCGCGGCTTTCATCATTTTTTATGCCTTTGGGGATTTCTATATTTATGCTTTGGCGATGATCTTTTTTGCTGCTGGGGAAGCGCTCCGATCGGGGACGCATAAGGCGCTCATCTTAGAATATCTCAAAATCAACGATATGAAGGATCTAAAAGTGGCCTATTATGGGCAAACGCGGGCGGCTTCACAGATCGGCTCGGCGGTCAATTCCCTCATCGCGGCGGGATTGGTGTTTTATTCAGGCGGTTATGAATATATGTTCATCGCTTCTACAATTCCCTATGCGCTGGATTTATTGAACTTGGCGACCTATCCCGAGGAGTTGGACGGTGAGTTGAAGCAAGTAGGGGAGAGGGCGGTATGGGAGCAAGTCAAAGTCACCTTAGAAGCCTTTGTGGGTATATTCAAGGATCGCCAAGCCATGCGGGCTATCTTGAACAGCTCAAGTTTCTCGGCGGTTTTCAAAACCACCAAAGACTATCTCCAACCCATTTTGGCGCTCTTGGCTCTTTCTTTGCCTATTTTCACTTCCCTGGCGGATACTGAGCGGGAGGCGGTGATTATTGGCGTGGTCTATTTTGGCGTGTATTTGCTCACCAGTTATGCTTCGCGCCGGGCGGGGGATTTCAGTGATCGTTTTGCCGGAATCTCGCAAGCCGTCAACGTCACCTTTCTCATGGGAGCCGGTTTCTTGCTCTTGACCGGGCTGACAACCTGGCTCAATGTCGCTCTCGTCTCCGTGATCCTGTTTTTGGGGTTTTATCTTCTCTACAACCTGAGAAAACCCATCAACGTGGGGGTCATCAGCGACCAAATCTCCCACGAAGTCATGGCTTCAGGATTATCGGTCGAGTCCCAGTTTACGACCCTGCTGGTGGCCATTCTCTCTCCCCTCATGGGAGTCTTGGCCGACACCCTGGGCGTGGGCGCGGCCTTGGCCATCCTGGGTGGGGGAATGGTTTTATTCTTTGGCTTGGTGAGGATAAAGTGAAACGTGAAAGGGTGATGCGTGAGGGGGTGTAGACTTGCTATCACAGATTTCCCCGTAGTGGTACTCGCAACCCGCAAACTCGCCTACTTGCCACATGCCACTTGCATACTTTGCACACCTCCACTCATCAGGTATACTATGCCCTGCTTATGAGCAAAAAAGAACTTTTTCGCATTGGACTAGGAATCGGCGTCAGCATAGCGGCTTTGGCCGTTGTTTTTTATTTCATAGACCCGAAGCAAGCTGTTCAAGCCATAAAAAAAGCCGACTATCGTTACCTCTTGCCCCTCTTGGGACTATCGTTGTGTTCCATCTCAGCACGGTCGATGGCGTGGCGAGCCATCTTGCCTAAGCGTTTACCCTTCCGGAAAGTTTTCCTGGCCGTTAACGCTGGCTACTTGCTGAACACCATCCTCCCTTTTCGGATGGGAGAACTTGGACGCAGTCTGTTGCTCAAACCTGATGGGCTGGGCTTTTGGCAGGTCCTCCCTACTATTTTCCTGGAACGTGCCTTTGATTTATTGATCGCCATCGGCCTCTTCATGGGTGCCTTGCCCTTCATCCTCCAAATACCCCACGGCAGCTTTGTGGTACTTCTCATGGGAATTTTGGTTTTGGCGGCTTTGGCGATTTTGTACATTATGGTACGGTACCAGACACCTCTCCTAGATTGGATAGAGAGCCTGGACACACCGTGGAAAAGAATTCAAACTCAAATTCACGAAGGCCTGGCGAAAATCTTATCAGGGTTAGGAATTCTCAATGAGGGGCGGCGTTTCACCCTCGCCTATGCATGGATGGCCTTAAGCTGGGCTTTGTCTTTGGCTTTTCAATACCTGTTGCTCTTGGCCTTTCTCCCGGACGCGAAAATTTTATGGGCTGTTTTTGGCCTGGGAGCCGTTGCCTTGGGCATAGCGGTGCCCTCCTCGCCGGGGAACGTGGGCGTTTATGAGGCCAGCCTGGTAGCGGCATTGGCTGTCTTTGACATTCCAAGCTCAACAGCCTTAGCCTATGCCCTTCTCAGCCATATTATAAATCTGGGCATTGCTTCTTCAATTGGAGCCTACGCCCTTTTTCAGGAGGGCATTGCTTTTAGAAATCTATTTGAATACCGGGATGGTTTATAAATATGTAGACACTTTCAAAATCAATATGTCACTGCGAGGAACGTTTTTTGTGACGCGGCAGTCTCCCGGTCAACGAAAGCACAGTGAAATCAGGGAGATTGCCACACCCCCAGAAAACGGGGGTTCGCAATGACATATAGTTTTTGGGAAAAGTGTTCACTAATTTTCGGCCTGTTTTGAACCATCCCTGAATACCGAAAAAAAACTACAAAAACGTGAAGTAGGTGAATTATGGGAAAGAAATATCTAATAACTGGTGGAGCGGGTTTTATCGGCTCCAATTATGTGGCAAGATTATTAAAGCGGGGGGAGGATGTGACCATTTACGACAACCTCTCCCGTGCGGGCGCTCCCCGCAACTTGGCGTGGCTGCGCCGGGAGTTTGGCGGGGATGCCGTAAACCTGACCGTGGGCGATGTCCGGGACGCGAGTCTCCTCACCTCGGCCGCGGCGGCGGCGGACATCATCATCCACCTGGCCTCCCAAGTGGCGGTGACCACCTCCGTCCTCCACCCCCGGGAGGATTTCGAGGTCAACGCCTTGGGCACCTTCAACGTCCTCGAGGCCGCCCGCCTATCCCCCCGCAAACCGACCGTCTTATACGCCTCCACCAACAAAGTTTACGGCGGCATGGACGAAGTGGCCGTGGCGGAAGGCGAAACCAGCTACTACTACCCCGATCTCCCTTTGGGGGCCTCCGAGAGCCAGACCCTCGATTTTCACTCTCCTTACGGCTGCTCCAAGGGAGCGGGTGACCAATACGTCCGTGATTATCACCGCATTTATGATTTGCCCACCGTGGTATTTCGCCAAAGCTGCATCTATGGCCCACGCCAATTTGGAATCGAAGACCAAGGCTGGGTGGCCTGGTTTGTGATCGCGGCCATCACCGGCCGGCCCATCACCATTTACGGGGAC
Organism: Chloroflexota bacterium; assembly: GCA_018263575.1. Taxonomy (GTDB): domain Bacteria; phylum Chloroflexota; class Anaerolineae; order Anaerolineales; family UBA11858; genus B10-G9. The sequence goes on from JAANWX010000028.1 coordinate 6,260, forward strand.
GGAAAACAAGTCCGCGACGTCTTATACGTGGAGGATTTGCTGGACGCCTACGACCTGGCTGTCGAAAATATCTCCGTTGCCCAAGGGCAGGTCTATAATGTTGGCGGCGGCTCGGAGAATACCCTCTCCATTTGGCAGGAGTTTGGCTCCTTACTTGAGGAATTGCTGGGACGCGAAATCCCCGTCACCTGGGATGATTGGCGACCCGGCGACCAGCGCGTCTTCATCGCCGACATCCGCAAAGCCAAACGCGACCTGGACTGGGCGCCGAAAACCGACGTCAAAACCGGCGTCACCCGCCTATTCAACTGGGTCAAACAAAATCAAGCTGATTGGTGATGTTGGTATGCTGGGAAACTGGGAAACTGGGAAAATGGTAGACTAGGAAATTGGTTTCACTCCAACTCCCACCAATATACTAGTCTCACCAACTTACCAATCTACTAACCTACTAATTTACCAATCCCACCAATCTACCAACCTACCAATATACCAATATACCAGCCTCACCAATCCCACCAATCTACCAGTCTACCAGCCTCACCAATCTACCAACATACCAACTTACTAATATACCGACATATGAAAATACTCACCGTCCTCACCTACTTCCGTCCCCACATCAGCGGCCTCACCATCTACGTTGAACGCTTGGCAAAAGCGCTCGTTGAGGGTGGCCATGAGGTCACCGTCCTCACCTCCCAATTCGAGCCTGACCTCCCCCGCGAAGAAATGCGGGATGGCGTCAGGATTGTTCGCGTTCCGGTCGTTCTCCGCATCAGCAAAGGTGTGATCATGCCCACTTTCCCCTTTTTGGCCTGGAAACTCGCCGCCAAACATGACGTCTTGCACGCCCACCTTCCCCAATTCGAGGCCGGTGGATTGGCATTATTGGGCCGCCTCTTGAGAAAGCCGACCGTGCTCACCTACCATTGTGACCTTGAATTACCATCCGGAATATTCAACCGTATCGTGAATCAAGTCGTCCATGTCATGAATTATCTGGCTGGGATGTTCACGCACCGCATTGGGGCCTACACGGAGGATTTTGCCAACCATTCCCCCTATTTGCAGCGTTTTGCCAAAAAAGTCAAGGTCATCCTCCCCCCGGTCGCGCTACCCGAGGCCGCCCCAGGGGAAGTGGAAGCCTTCCAGGGCGAGCATAACCCCGAATCGAGAGGCCCCATTATTGGCATGGCCACCCGCTTCGCTTCCGAGAAAGGTGTCGAAATTTTATTGGACGCTTTACCGAAAGTGCTTGAGCGCTATCCCAATGCCATGGTCTTATACGCCGGGCAATACCAGGATGTTCTGGGTGAAGACGCGTATTTTGAGCGTTTATTCCCCACCATTCAAAAATACCAGGCGAATGGACAATGGAAGTTTTTGGGGATTGTAGACCCGTCGGAAATGTCAGCTTTTTACGCTAATTTAGATGTGTTGGTCGTCCCCAGCCTGAATTCCACCGAGACCTTTGGCCTCGTCCAGATTGAGGCCATGATGAACGGCACCCCCACCGTGGCCTCCAATTTGCCCGGAGTCCGCCAACCGCCCCGCATGACGGGGATGGGTAAAGTCGTCCCCATCGGTGACGCGGTCGCCCTGGCCGAGGCCCTGATCGACATCTTTGACAACCCCGAAAACTACCAAGGCGACCCGGAAGCCATCACCCGCCAATTTTCCCCCCAGTCCAACGCGGCGGGTTATGTGGAGATGTACCGGGAATTAGGAATCAGGTGACCAGGAACCAATGACTAGGTGGCTACCAGACCAACGACTATTCGACTAACGACTATCCAACTACCCAACCACCTCAAACCCCTGCTCTGCAAAATGCTTATCGAACGTGAAGGCCTTATTTATCCCCAAGTGGCGCATGGTCACAAAGCTGGAGCAGTCCACCAGGCTTAGGCGGCGGCGGTTGTATGCGATTAGAGTGTTAATGGTGGCTCGATGTTGGTCAGCGGTTATCCAATCTACTTCTAAAAGAGGAATGAGGTTTTGGAAATCTTCAACAGCTTCCATTCCTAGTCGTCTTTGTAAGAGTGTGATTGTTTCGACGATAACGTAATTATTCAATTAAAGAGTATTTTCTTCGTCGAGCAATGCTTGCCATATTTTAGTAGCCGAAGTGTGTTTTTTGTCTCCTGGGCAAAGGAGAGCATAGATTGCGGACGTGTCGATGAAAACTACCATGTCCCGTAAATCTCCTCTAAATATTTATCATGATTTTCAGACACATCGGTTGCGCCGTCAATATCGCGATATTTCCCAACAATTTCTAAAGCCCGTCGCCGGAGTTCTTCTTTACTTGGCTCATTGATTGTTACCAAGTAGGCTTCCACGCTTTCTCGAATCAAGTGGGCCATAGAAACACCTTTATCGGCGGACATCTCTTTTAATCTTTTGTATTGGTCTTCTTTAAGTTGAATTTGTGTTCGAATCATCTCTTTGCTCCAAAATGTAGTCGAGATTTTCGCGAAGCATACCCGAAGGGGTACCATATCTCGCATAGTGTAATCGCTTTTCAAGAAGTGATGTAATTATACCATGAAAACCCACCCTAAACCTGAATTTGACGAATCTTATTTCTCGACCGACACCTACGAAAATATATCTTTCGAGCGTTTTAGCCAGTATTGGTGGTCGAATCGCTTTTACACCATTTTGGCCCGACGTTATGGAACGTGGGACACGGCACTTTTGGAAATCGGATGTGGTTTGGGCCATTTGGTTGGCCAATTTGAAGTGGATTTTCTAACCTATGGGATTGACATCAACCCCTGGGCGGTACAACAAGCCAAGAGAGAATTTCCCGTGGTTCCCTTTAGCCTGGCCTCCGCCGAGGAGTTGCCTTTCGCAGATAACGTTTTTGGCGTGGTAATCATTAAACACGTTGTTGAGCATCTCCCAAAACCTAAACGGGCCATTCGCGAGTTAGGGCGCGTCTTATCCCCTGGCGGCGTGCTCATCCTCTCTACCCCTAACCTGGATTCCCTCCTTAAACCCCTCAAAGGCGAGGAGTGGATCGGCTACCAGGATCCCACCCACATCTCGCTCAAATCTCCCGCCGAATGGCTGAATCTACTACGTGACGAGGCCCACCTGACCGTGGAGCGCGTTTTTTCGGACGGCTTCTGGGATACGCCCTACCTCCCCTGGATTCCCGAAAAGCTCCAAAAATTGCTCTTTGGCTCCTTGGGTGGAATCCAAGCCATCACCGGTCTACCATTCCTCCCCCGGCGCTGGGGGGAAAGTATCATTGTAATTGCTCGAAAATAGAGGGAGCATCTCCTGCGTATGGGTGCGTGCGCAAATATTGTTGGCGAATCTTCGGCTCTGAAACCTCGGAGGTCTCCAAGACCTCCGAGGTTTCAGAGCTAGAGGACTTATGAGTTTTGCCCTGGCGAAATGTTGTTAGCGCAAAAAAACTTTTGTACACGGAATGCGCGGAATGCCGCAGGCACGCCCAAGGCGACACGGAAAAAGACTTATAAAAACTTAAAACAAAGCCTCCGTGCCATCCGTGTTCTCCGTGTACAAAAAAACTACAACAACATTTCAGCGCACACCGTGTCGGGGGGAGCACTCAAAGGTTGTTGGAAACCCGTGCCCCCACCCAGCCTCCCCCAAATGCGACGAAAAGATGTCGAATTTGAGGGAGGTGCCCCCCACTTCCCCCCAAATTCCTGTTTTTGGCATTTGGGGGGACTGAGGGGGGCGGGGATTAACCAATAACTTTTTAGCACTCCCGTGTCGGGTGGATTGTTGACAACCTTTGAGTATATGCTTACAATGAAGAGAGAATGCACTCATGAATAAGCAGAAGATGATAACGTTTTTCATTAGGAGAGTTTAATATGTCGACAATACGGGTAGAAACTCAATTATCGACTGATGAATTGCTGCAGGCTGTTCAACAATTAAATAAGAACGAGTTGGAAAAATTTGTTTTTCAGGTTGTGACTTTACGTGCTAAGCAACAAGCTCCGAGCTTACCCAAGGCGGAAGCTGACTTATTGCACAAAATCAACCAAGGGCTTCCAAAAGAACTTCAAGAGAGCTACAGTCGTTTGTTGGAAAAGCGACGAGCAGAAGATTTAACTCCAGGAGAACATGAGGAGTTATTAGAGCTTTCCGACCAAGTTGAAAAATTAGAAGTGCAGCGTGTAAAATACCTGACTGAAATGGCGCGTTTGCGGCAGATGAATATGTCAGATTTGATGGCTTCCTTGGGGATTCAACCTCCTGCTTATGCCTGAAAATATCAGTTCGGAACTTAAAAGGTTGGTTGCTGAGCGTGCTCATGGCTGTTGTGAATATTGCTACAGCCAAACAAAATTTGCCATGCAATCATTTTCTATTGAGCATATCGTGCCAAGGTCAAAGGGTGGAGAGGGTTCAGCGAAAAATTTGGCTTTGGCTTGCCAGGGGTGCAACAACCGCAAGTATACAAAGACCAGCGGCCAAGACCCAATAACTGGTAAAGAGGTACCACTTTTTCATCCAAGGAACCAACAATGGCAAGAGCATTTCGCTTGGAACGATGATTTCACGCTCATAATTGGATTGACACCCACCGGCCGTGCAACAGTGGAAGGATTAGCTTTGAACAGAGACGGGCTTGTAAACTTGAGAAGAATTCTATATCAGGCAGGAGAACATCCGCCGATTATTCTTGATGAGACGTAAAGAGCATGGTTCGGCGCAAAAACCCGATGAATTACACCTCCAAACCCAATGCTAAAACCCAGTTCTTTTTGACGCTCAAGACCGTCTGCTCATCTGCGCAAACTATAGATAGAAAAGTCTGAGATTAGCGAAAATTCGCAAGCCGTGTAGTATACAGACGATTAGCGGACTGAAACCCTTTGCGATGTGCTCAAAAATTCGATTTTGAGCATTTTCAACTTTAAGAGTATAATTGCCTTCTGTGCAACCACGCAACACGCAACCCACACCACGCAAAACGCTACACGCATCACCCATCACTCATTACTCATCACTCGCCACTCATCACTCATCACTCAACTATGACCGAACCCAGCGTACTGGACTACGTAATCGCAAAACTGACTTTTTGGCGGAAGACCACTCTAACGATTCCCCCGCTTCCGGACGAAGAAACCGTCACTGAATTTGCGGAAGACAGCGACCCTATCATTCCCTCCTCTACGCTAGAAGAGGCTGTCGAAAAAGTGGAGCAAGACCAGGCCCCCGACGTGGGAGAGGAAAATACGTTTTGGGGAAGCCTCCCTCTCCTCGTCCCCTTGGGATTAGCCCTGATTGGCCAACTGGCCCTCGAACCGCCCCGCCGCTCCCTGAAGGTTGGCATCACCTTTTACGCGTTCGCCATCGGATCCTTGCTGTGGCTCATTTTGCGAAAGAAATGGCAACTTGCTTCCATCCCCACCCTGGCGGGGCCCGGAGGGGGAGATTTTTCTCTTTACCGGAGAAGCTGGCTGGTAGCGGGGACGCTTTTGGCCCTCCTGGCCTTTATCTTCTTTGGCGGGAATCGCTTCAATGGACTGAATCTCTTGTTTTGGCTCCTGTCCCTAGGGTCTTTTTTGCGTGCCTTTTGGATTCGAGCAGGGGAGAGGAAAACCCTCCGCCAGCGCTGGACGGGGTTCATTAAGAGAGGGATAAACTTTTCTCCTTGGACGTTGCTGGTCATCGCCGTTTTTGGGGTCGTGGCCTTCTTCCGCTTGTACCAATTGAACGAAGTTCCCCCGGAGATGTTCAGTGACCACGCTGAAAAGTTACTCGACGTGGCCGACGTCCTTGACGGTAAATACTCCATTTATTTCACCCGCAACACCGGACGGGAAGCCATTCAAATGTACCTCACCGCCGCCGTCGCCAAGCTTTTTGGGACAGGCTTATCCTTTTTAAGCCTGAAAATTGGGACAGTCTTAGCGGGATTATTGACTTTACCCTATATCTATTTATTAGGGAAAGAAATTGGAAACCGCCGGGTTGGGTTGTTGGCCATGTTCCTGGCCGGGGTGGCCTATTGGCCGAACGTGATTTCCCGGGTGGCCTTGCGCTTTACCCTTTACCCCCTTTTTGTTGCTCCTCTGCTCTACTACCTTATCCGGGGACTTCGCCACCGCCGACGGAATGATTTTCTCTTTGCCGGGATTGCCCTGGGCCTGGGCCTGCACGGATACAGTTCTTTCCGCGTTGTTCCCCTGACCGTGATTGTGATTTTTGTGGTTTACTTCTTCCACCAGCGCTCTGCGAAGGAACGGGTCAACGCCCTGGTAGCTTTTGGCCTGGTCGTGTTGCTTTCGCTGATTGTCTTCCTCCCCCTATTGCGCTTTGCGATGACGAATTATGACATCTTCATGTACCGTGCCCTAACACGCATGGCAGAGACAGAACGGGCCTTGCCCGGTTCCCCCGTAAAAATCTTCTTCCAAAATCTATGGGACGCCATGACCATGTTCCAATGGGATAATGGCGCTACCTGGGTTCACTCCGTCCCCAGCCGGCCCGCTTTGGGCGTTGTATCAGCCGCTTTGTTCAGCCTGGGCACGGTGACTTTGATTCTGCGTTACGTGAGGGAACGCCATTGGCTAGACTTGTTCTTGTTGCTCTCTGTGCCGTTATTGCTCCTGGCTTCCGTGTTGGCGTTGGCCTTCCCGGCGGAGAATCCTTGTCTCAACCGCACTGGCGGAGCCATCATTCCTGTCTTCCTGATAGCGGGGATGGGGTTGGAGGGGTTGGGGCGGGGA
>JAANWX010000029.1 GCA_018263575.1 Chloroflexota bacterium
TAAAATAAAGGCATACATGAATCCGCTCTTTTGTTGTCGCAAGATATTGTCCGTTCCAAACATAGTGCAGTTTTAGCGGCTTTTCGGCAGTATTTTGTAAAACCTGGTCTCATGGCGGATCAGATCCAAGTGTAGGAACTTATAGGAAATGCCCGAAAATTTACGCAACGCATCTTGAGATATTTGGAAGAGGGAAATTATTTATGAACTATATAAATTTATCCAAACATGATCGGCAAGCTGTTCAGGCCCTTCTTGCGGCACTTGAGAGACAAGTGGGAGACCAAATTCTTCGTGTCGTGTTATTTGGCTCCAAAGCAAGGGGAGATGATTTACCAGACTCCGATATTGATGTTTTGGTTCTAACTACCGATGCATCTTGGTCTCTTGAAAACAGGATATTGACTTTGGGTGCCAGGTGTTCTTTGGAGCACGATGTACTTTTCAATCTTTATGTCTTGAGCGAAAAGCGTTGGGATTGGATGGAGGAAATACGTCACCCATTAATGCGAACGATGACAAGAGATGGATTAGAACTACCGCGTGTTGCGGGTGAGGCAGCTCTCTAAGGAATTCTATGCAAAATTCACTCAAAATCAATAACCGCACATTCGAATGGGGCACCCGCACCTACATCATGGGCATTCTCAACGTTACCCCCGACAGCTTTTCAGGGGACGGCCTTATTCAGGGTGAGGATGTTATCCAGGCCGCCCTAGAGCAGGCGGGTGGCTTTATAGAAGCTGGCGCAGATATCCTCGACGTGGGAGGAGAGAGTACCCGGCCCGGCGCGGAGACGGTCTCTGTGGAGGAGGAATTGGCGCGCGTCCTTCCTGTGGTGAAGAAATTGGACGCGGAGTTCGACGCCTTGATTTCCATTGATACCTATAAAGCCCAGGTTGCGGAGGACGCATTGCAGGCTGGGGCTTGTATGGTAAACGACGTTTGGGGGTTGCGCGCTGACCCCGATTTGGCCAAAGTTGTCGCTCAATACGATGTCCCGGTGATCCTTATGCACAACCGCAGCACACCCGGGAGCGCGGAGATTCGCGAGCAGCTTGGCGGGCGTTACGTGGGGGTGGAATATGAAGATTTACTCGAAGATGTTAAACGGGAACTCATGGAAAGTGTAGCGTTGGCAAAAAAGGCGGGCATTCCCGACGCGCACATTCTCCTTGACCCTGGGATTGGGTTTGGGAAAACGGTCAGTCAAAACTTAGAGCTTCTCAACCGCATGGATGAAATTCGGGAGCTAGGGTATCCCATTTTGTGGGGACCTTCCAGGAAATCTTTTATTGGTTACACGCTGGACTTACCCCCCAGTGAGCGCGTTGAGGGGACAGCGGCGACGGTGGCTGTGGGCGTTATCCGTGGGGGAGATATTGTTCGCGTACATGACGTGAGTGAGATGGCCCGCGTGGCGCGCATGACGGATGCTTTGGTGCGGCGGTGATATGGGATGGAACGCTGATGACACATGGATCTCCCCGCAAAACTCGCCATAAACTTCGTGCCCTTAAAAATCTTTGTGTCCTTCGCGTCTTTGTGGTAGATACTGCAACTCCTCTCCTCTGCTTACTTTGTATCTTTTTCCTCTTCTGCCTCTTCATTCTAACGTCATTTTAATACTGATGCGGTATAGTGGGGGCAACGTTGAGATAGTATGGAGGTAATTATGACTGAGAAGATTGATCCGAAAATTGAAGGCGCCACTGATCCGATTGCTTTTCAGACCGAGGTAAAGCAATTATTGAATATTTTGATTCACTCCCTATATACGGAACGGGAGATATTTTTGCGCGAGTTGATTTCTAACGCTTCGGACGCCCTGACGCAAATGAGTTTTTTGCAGCAGACGGAGCGGGATGTTTTAGACCCGGAGACCGAATTAGAAATTCGCCTGACGGTGGATGAAGATGAGAAAACCATCACCATCAGTGATACTGGCGTGGGTATGACGCGGGAGGAAATGCGCACCAATTTGGGCACCATTGCCCAGTCGGGCGCGCGGGCCTTTTTACAGGCCGTTGAAGATGAGAACGCGGACGCCAGCGATGTTATTGGACAATTTGGAGTTGGCTTTTATTCGGTGTTTATGGCCGCGGAATGGGTGAAAGTGGTATCTCGCTCTTACCGGCCTGATGCTGAGGCCGCAAGCTGGTACGCGACCGGCTCCGATACCTTCCAAATGGGCGAGGCGGAGAAAGAGACACGGGGGACGACGATTACCGTCAAGCTCGAAGAAGACGCGGAAGAATTCGCGCAGGAGCACCGTGTTCGCCAAATTATCAAACGCCACTCCGATTATGTGGCCTATCCCATTTATGTTGGCGATGAAGACGAGCAGGCCAACCGCCAGAAGGCTATTTGGCGGCAACGTTCTCACGAGGTGGAAGCAGAGGAATACGCGGATTTCTACAAACAATTAACCCTAGATTTCCAAGACCCGCTAACGCATATCCATTTTGTGGCTGATGCTCCCCTGAAAATTTTTGCCCTCCTTTATTTCCCTACGAAAGTTGACCGAGGGATGTTCACCCTACGCGAGGAAGATGGCCTTAAGCTATATACTCGAAAGATTCTCATTGAGGAATATACAAGAGATTTACTGCCACCTTATTATCGCTTTGTGCAGGGCGCGGTGGATGCCGAGGATTTGCCCCTCAACGTCTCCCGAGAGAATGTGCAGGCCAACGCCCTCATGGCGCGTCTGAAAAAAATCCTCAACAATCAGGTCACGCGCAAACTGGAAATGATGGCCCAGAAAGAGCCTGAAGACTATGTCACTTTTTGGGAGGAGTTTGGGCAATTTATCAAAGAGGGCGTGGCGTCCGATGACGCTGACCGCGGGAATCTCTATCCCCTGCTTCGCTTCCATTCCACCACCCATCCCGCTGAATGGTTTTCCCTGGTTGATTATATCGAGCGCATGGGGGCTGGCCAAGAGAAAATTTACTATATATTGGGCGACGATGCCCGCTCAGTGTCGCGCAGCCCGCACCTGGATTATTTCCGCACCCACGATTATGAAGTCATCACCCTCACCGACCCGGTGGATTCCTTTATGTTGATGGGTTTGCGAGAGTATCAAGAATTTGAACTTCAAAATGTGGCCGCCTCAGATTTAGAGTTGCCTGCCCCAAAAGAGGGGGAGGAAGAGGGGGAAGCGGACGAGGAGCCCGAGGCGGAAAAATTGTCTGAAAGTGACCTTGATTCCCTGGTGGAGCGATTCCAAACCACCCTGGGGGATCGGGTTAGCGCGGTGCGCGTCACCGATCGCTTGACCTCCTCCGTGGCCCGGCTGGTTGACCCCGAGGGCGCCATTGGCCAAGAGATGCAGCGCGTCTACCGGATGATGGATCGTGAATACCACGTTCCCGCGAAAGTGTTGGAATTGAATCCCCAACATCCTATTTTGGGCAAGTTGGGCACACTGCCCGAAGATGACCATCTAGCACAGGCCATCATTGACCAAATCTACGAGAGCGCGCTGCTCATCGAGGGCGTCCACCCTGACCCCGCCGACATGATCCCCCGCATTCAAGAATTGATGGAAGCGGCGCTGGGAGAGTGATGCGTGTTGCGTGATACGTGAAATCCCCTCTCCCCCCTAGGAAAGTGATGCGGGATAAGCGAAATTCCCTCTCCCCCTGGGAGAGGGTTAGGGTGAGGGCAAGCGATTGTAAAAATAGAACCCCGGAGGCTGATGTGCTTCCGGGGATTTTTCTATCCTGCGGTAAAATATAAGCCATTAACACCTCATAGGAGCAGGAGTAAATCATGTCAGAATTAGAAGTCGTAAAACACACCCAAAATGGCCCCGTCACCGTCGAGTCCCTGGTGGAGGATTTCCGTGACCTGGGCGTAAAACCGGGCCTGACTCTCCTCGTCCATTCCTCGTTGAGTCCCTTGGGATGGGTTTGTGGAGGGCGGGTGGCCGTCATCCTGGCCTTGGAGCAGATTCTCACCCCCGACGGGAATCTGGTGATGCCCGCCCACTCCACCACCTTCTCCGAACCCTCCCTCTGGCAGAATCCGCCCGTGCCCGAAGATTGGTGGGAGTCCATCCGGAGCACCATGCCCGCCTACGAACCCGACCTCACCCCTACTCGTAAGATGGGCGCCATCGCCGAAAGTTTTCGAAAACAGAACGGTGTTCTGCGCAGCGGCCATCCCCAATTTTCCTTCACGGCCTGGGGCGCTGAAAAGGCCTTTGTGACCGGTGAACACGCTCTGGAATTCGGCATGGGGGAAAACTCCTCCCTAGCGCGGGTTTATGACCTCGAGGGATGGGTGCTCCTCCTCGGCGTAGGACACATCAACAACTCCTCCCTCCACTTGGCGGAAAATCGCGCCCACTACCCGGGCAACCAAAACACGACCAATGGTTCTGCTATCCTCGTCAATGGAAAGCGAACGTGGGTGACCATCAAAGGCCTTGACATGGACGAATCCGATTTTGAAGAAATAGCCGATGCCTTCGAGCGGAAAACTGGCCTCGTCCGCCGGAGCAAAGTCGGAGACGCGGATGCGGTTCTCTTCCCGCAGCGGGCGTTGATTGATTTTGCCGTGGCATCGATGGGGGAGAATAGAAACGTGATGAGTAAAGAGTGAAACGTGATAGATGCCGGATTCGTTCGGCGTCTTGTGGTAAGATGTAGAAGGTGCGTTCTTATCCGTGTTAATCAGCGTTCGTCCGTGTCCCATAAAAGGATCACCATGCCCATTTACGAATATCAATGCCAAAACTGCCAGGAAGATTTCGAAATATTCGTGCGTTCCTTTTCTCAGGAATACACCCCTATCTGTCCCAAATGTGAGAGCGGGGATGTAAAAAAGTGCATCTCATTGTTTGCCGGCAGTAGCGGAGATTGCGATGATTGCACCGTCACCTCTTGCCCCACCGGCGCCACTTGAGGATAGCCTATAAATGAGGCCGTGTGCCTTAGAGATGGTACATTGGGAGACCGGTATACTGGGAAATTGGTGGAATGGGAAACTGGTGGGTTGGTATATTGGGAAACTGGGAAACTGGGAAACTGGTATACTGGTTCCTAATTCCCAACGAATCTGCCGTTCCCTAACATACCAATCTGACCAATCTACCAATCCCCAATATACCAATCTAACCAATCTACCAATCCCCAATATACCAATACGACCAATCTACCAACACCTAAAAAGCCAACCATGAAAATAACTACGGTAAGCGAAATGCAAAACATGGATAAAACCGCCATCGAAGACTATGGCATTCCCGACGAGATTCTTATGGAAAATGCCGGTTTGGCCGTGTACGGCGTTCTACGGGATGAAATCGGGATCGCGGGGAAACGCTTCCTTATCTTCTGCGGGATGGGCAACAACGGCGGGGATGGCCTGGTGGTTGCCCGCCAACTGCACGCCAACGGGGGATGGGTCAAGGTTTACCTGATGGGTGACCCGGCTCGCTACACGGGAGCCGCCGCGACCAATTATGAGATTATCTCCCGCTTGCCCGTTGAGGTTGAAATTCTGGCTGCGGAGGAGGATGTTGAGAAAATGGCCACCGAGCTGGCTCATTGTGACGCCGTGGTGGACGCCCTGCTGGGGACGGGCATCACCCGGGAGGTGGGTGGGCGGTACCGGTCGGTGGTGGAGTCCCTCAACCGGAGCGGGAAACCCGTCGTCGCCGTGGACATCCCCTCCGGTGTGAACGGGGATACCGGCCAGGTGATGGGCGTGGCCGTGCGGGCGGATTTCACCGTCACCTTTGGCCTCCCCAAAATCGGCAACCTCCTCTATCCCGGCTACGAACTTGGCGGGCAACTTTACGTGACCCACATCTCCTTCCCCCCGGCCCTTACAGAAGCGGAATCCCTCAAGGTGGCTGTCAACCAACCGCTGCCACTTCCCCCGCGCCCCAGGGACGCTCACAAGGGCAGCATGGGGCAGGCCCTCTTCATCGCCGGGGCGGCTGGGTATTACGGCGCGCCTTATTTCGCCGCTTTCTCCTTCCTCAAGGCCGGGGGAGGGTATTCACGGTTGGCGTCCCCCAGCGCGCTCGTCCCCTTCATCGCTAACAAGGGCAGCGAAATTGTCTTTTTGCCGCAACGCGAAACCGACGCGGGCAGTATCTCGCTGGCCAATAAAGAGGCTTTGCTAGAAACCGCCGCTGGCATGGATATGGTCGTCCTCGGCCCCGGGCTGTCGCTGGCGGGGGAAACCCAGCAATTGGCGCGGGAACTGGCGCGGGAAATCGAAAAACCTCTGCTGCTGGATGGGGATGGCATCACCGCCCTTTGCCAAGAGTTGGAAATCATCAAGTATCGCACAGCCCCCACCATCCTGACCCCGCACCTGGGAGAAATGTCCCGCCTGACGGGTCTCACAGTGGATGAAATTGACGCGGACAAAGTGGAAATTCTCCAACGCACCTGCCGAGACCTGGGAACCGTCATCGTCCTCAAGGGTGCCCATTCCCTGGTCGGCTACCCCAATGGGCGCGTCTTCGTCAACCTGCCCGGTAACCCCGGCATGGCCACGGCTGGCTCAGGCGACGTGTTAACGGGAACCATCGCCGCCATGCACGGTTTGGGTCTCTCAGTGGAAGACGCCGTACGGCAAGGCGTCTACGTTCATGGGCTGTCCGGCGACCTGGCCGCCGAGGATATGGGGGAAGACGGCATCACGGCCCAGGATATTTTGGAGTACCTGCCCAGCGCTCTCAAAACGGTGCGGAGTGGACTAAGCCCGAATCTGCAAGATGGCTACGCGAGTGTGCGGGTTTTGTGACTAATATCCCCTCACGTCTTGTGGCCATATTTGAAGGCGTTTTTGTTGCCCTTACCTGGGCGTCATCGTTTGTGTTCGTCAAAATCGGCCTCGAATATATGGGGCCAATTACTTTGGCTGGCTTGAGGTATTTTTTAGCCTTTCTAATATTGCTCCCTTTGATGATGTACAAGAGAGCCAAAGCTAAAAAAACAACCACCTCTGGCAATGGCCGTTTATTTCAAAGGTGGGGATATTTGGCTGCCATTGGCATCAGTGCTTATACAATTGGCAACGCCGCTCTTTTTTGGGGATTGAAATATCTCCCTGCTACCACTGGCTCATTCATGATGACGCTTATCCCGCTACTTGTACTTTTAGCGGGCGTGATCTGGCTCGATGAAATTCCCACTCGCTTCCAACTCATTGGAATTGCCGTTGCTTTGGCAGGCGGATTGCTCTTTTTTGGGCCTGGATTAGGAGGTGGAGAGCCGCTAGGGTTAGTGGTTATGAGCGGAGGATTACTGGGCTTCACGGCTTTTAGCATTCTGGGGCGTAAAGCCGCCAAAACAGGTGAGATAGACACCCTTACCCTTACAGCCATTCCCTTGGGCATCGGAGGAGGGTTTCTGCTTTTGATAGCTCTTCTTGTGGAAGGGTGGCCTGTTTTCTCTTTTGAAGGATTAGGCGTTATTCTTTTTTTAGCAATCATCAACACCGCCTTAGCTTATGCAGTCTATAATCACGCCCTTAAGGTGCTGACAGCCATCGAGATGAATATGATTCTCAATCTTAGCCCCCTAGGGACAGCGGTTTTTGCCTGGGTTCTTTTGGGAGAAAAACTAACGTTAATGCAGGTGGCGGGAATGGTAGTAGTTATTATTGGTGTGGTACTTGTGGAGAAATATGGGGCGGCTAAGAATAAGTAGGTACTTTCAAAATTAATACCCTCTCTCGAGCGAGACGGAACGTCTCCCCCACGATAGAGACGGAACCGCGCTCTCAAAACGCTGCGAGACGTGCGGAAGTGACTGTCACCTTTACAGCTCGGTGTAATGTAAAAACCCTCCGAAGTTTCTAAAACTTCGGAGGGTTTTTGTTTCCTTGTGCAAGGAGCTTCGTGTTACATATTGCAATCATAGGTTTTGTCCATCACGGTCAGGTCATCAGGATAACCACGATCGCGTCCACGAAGATCAGGATGAATGCCAAAATCATCCAGCCTAAGGTCAACGAATACTTAGGAGGATCGATCTCGTTCGAGCGATCCATGCGCCGAATGAGGGGGAAAAGCCGCCGAAAGGACGAAATTATGGATCTCAGAATCGCGCTTCGAATTTTCCCAGGCCTTGAAGATTCCTACGCCATTGGCATATTTTGTTTCTGGGAAGAAGTAGAGCACGATCACATTGGCTGCTTCCAGGACGAGAAATCCGATGGTGACTATAGTTAAAATGTTCATGTTTGCTCGCTATGGCTGCTGATGAAGTAGGTGAGGAAGGTGTCATGATGCAAGATATTTAGGAGTGTCTTCCGCTGCAATCAACGAAACCCCCTCATCCATCACATTTCTATAAAAGCGATAGCCCGCTTCGTCAAGTTCCTTCCACCGGCTTTCCTGAACGATATGGGAATCGATGAGAACATCGTATTCCAACCCAATATCGGCAGCAATGTGGCTGATCTGGTGCTTGAGACGCCAATCACTCTGGGCTGCAATTATGAGAATGTCGATATCAGAGTCTTTTTGAACTTCTCCGCGTGCTTGCGAACCAAAAAGATAAACCTTGATGATGTTGGTTTTGTAGGCGGCAAGCAATTTGTTGAGGAAAGCGTTAATAGCTTGCTTTTGTTTTTGATGTGGAGCCGCCTGGGAGGTTTCGGTCATTTCCAGTCTCCTGATTGTAAATAAGCTTCAATTCTCTCGACAAATCGCTTCGCGCCATTCACATCTAGGGATGCTTGCGCTGTTTCAATTTCTTCCAGGATTATATAATCGCTAACATTCCGATCATCAAGCAGTTGCCCAAAAATATGACTGTACTCGCTTTCTATCTCACCATTTTTGACAAAGTATTGCCGAAAGGCTGCAATAACGCCACTGTGCTTGCTGCGTGTTATTCCTTTCGTTGATAGCAAAGCATTTGCCGCATTGAACACAGCATAATAAGCACGGTTCACCGCTGTATAATTGTAACTATCGTTCAAATTGTGCTGGGCAACTTCAAGCATATCATAAGCGCGTTTCATATAAGCTTGAATTTCGGGCTTTATGTTTGTCATCAGTAACTCCAATCTCGCCAGCGTTGGCGGCGACTTCTTGTTATAGTATCTGTACCACGTGCTCTGGCTTCACCGGGAGACTTCATCCCGGTTTCCTCTCTCGTAGTGTAACGAAATAGTGCTGTTTTGTCAAAGGCAGAATCATTGCAGTATCAGGAAGCCCGGCGGAAAGCGTCTCCGCCTCGATCGTGTATTCCCTATGATCGAGCCAGAACCGTGTTCTGGCGGTGCATAAGAGTTCCTATAGCTATTATAATAGTTTTCTTGCATCGCTCAGGGGAATGACTAAAACTTAATCCACCCCATCTCCGCCGCTAAGATGAATAAGAAAACCAAGATGACCAGGCCTGTGAGGACAATGCTCACGGCGGTGACGACTGTTTTCACTTTGTCGCGCGGTTTTTCTCCCCCTACTTTTCCCGTTTGACCATTGACGAGCAGGCGGTATTTTTCCCCCTGATACCAATAACTTCCCACCCACAGCGGAAGTAAGATATGCTTGAAGGTCATGTCCATCCAGTGAATGGCACCGGTGCTCAAGTTTTGCGTATTTTTGTGAGGTAGAACCCGATATTGTAGTTCACGGCGCACTTCTTTTACTACCCGCTCCCGGGCTGAGAGGCTGGCCTTAGCAAGGGGAACGTTGTAGGTAAGGGCCGGCCAACCAGCTACGTATTCGGGTTCGAACTCGACGACCTTTTTTAGCTTGAAGGGGATGACTTCATCGATCTCCTGGATTGAAAAGGCAGAATTGCCGGGTACGAGGACATCGTCGAAAAGCTCAAATTCGCTCCCCGAACGTCTCACCCAATTGATATTATCGCTGTAGTTATCAGTCTCTTGGACATCACAATGCCAGGTGATTTCTAAGGTGCCATCGAAAGTCCAAAAAGGATAATAGGCGGGGTAGAGCCGCGCGTGTTGAGCCTCTTTAGATAAATCATCAGGAGAGAACCACCCTTTGCCAAGCCAGTCATTGATGCCTTGGACAGCTTCTTCTTCGTCGATTTCGAAGACACTGATGGCCTGGGGGTCAACAAGGATTTGGGTTTCTTGGGTCTCGATAAGTTGGCTGGAGCCGCAGTAGGGGCAGTGGGTGGCCCGTTGACCCACCGGCCACAGGCTGACGGCCCCACAGCGTTGGCAGCCAAGTTGGCGCTGGGCCTCTGCCCACCGGTGTCCGTGCTCGGTGGGGAGTATAAAATCAAGGGTTTGTTCAGCGGCATCAGCGACGATATTTCCCTGGAGGTCTTTTTCGTATCCGCAATAGGGACACTGTACCCGTTGGGATTCGATCTCGAAGCGGATATGTCCCCCGCATTGTGGGCAGGCAAAACTTTTTTCGGTCCGGGCAGAGATGGGTTCGTCAGCATTTTGAGGCTGGACGCCTCCTCCCTGGGATAGGATTTTATCTTCGCTTATTTTTCCGGTGAAGAGCGCCAGCTTGCGGCGGGCGGCCGCGTTGTGGGGTTCTGCGGCGACAGCTTCTTCTAGAAGTTGGCGCTTTTCTGCGGGGTCGTCGGTGGTCTCTGCCAACCACAGCCAGGGGCGGGGATCACCCGTTTTCATGCGCGTGGCGCGTTCTAGCAAACGCCGGGCAATCTGATAGCTCCCATTTTTGGCGGCCGTGATACCGCTGCGGACGGTGTCTTCGTATTCGTCTTCGGGGGAAAAACCTAGTGGGGACATAGTTGTTACTTTCTTGGCGCTCGTTCAAACCACGTTACCAAAGGTCACTGTCTAAGCCAAGAGCAAAATTGATAGCTGATTTTACTTCCTCTAATCGTCCTGGAGTCAGTTGGGTGATAATTTTCCCTATTTTAGCTTGCGAAACGGTCTGGATGTTATCAAGATTAGCCACGCAGATTGTAGGCATTCCATCCTTAGTGTTGAGTAAAACCTCTGATGGAATCTCCCGAATTCTGGTTGTGATCGGAGCAATTGTTACTGTGTTGAGGTAGGGGATAATAGAATTACGCGTTAAGATAAGTACTGGTCTGCGTTTATCAGGAGCCTTAAACGTATACCAATAAACTTCACCACGTTTCATTCTTCCCCCCAAACTTGTTCATTTTGCCAAATATCAAATTCGCCTTTTTCAATGGGATATTTAGCATATCCTTGGACGTGGCGCTCTTCCAACTTGCGAATTTTATGTTTTTGCAGGGCTAATCTCAATGCTTCTCGAATAAAGGCAGACCGGCTTGTCTCTAAATTCTGGATAACTTGATCCACTTCATGTAATAGAGGTTCGTCAATGGTCATTTGAATAGTTTTCATGGTCTACTCCAGGTTAGAGCTTGATTATGTGTATAATAATCCACATAAATATAGCGGTCAAGACAGATCGCCAATCTACCAGCTCCCAATTTCCTAATATACCAACTTACCAATTATTCCCACTCAATCGTCGCTGGCGGCTTACTGGTAATATCGTAAACGACGCGATTCACGCCTTCCACTTCGTTGACGATTTGATTGGCCACGCGGGCCAGTAGCTCTTGGGGGAGGCGCGCCCAATCGGCGGTCATGTAGTCTTCGGTGGTGACGGCACGCAGGGCGATGACGTCCTGGTAGGTGCGCTGGTCACCCATCACGCCCACGGCTTGGACGGGGAGGAGGACGGCGAAGGCCTGGGCAGTGCCGCGCGGATGAGCGTCCGCTTGGGGGTCACTTAGGGGATGCATGTGCAGCAGGTCAGCTTCTGCTAGTCTTTGGGTGAAGATGGCATCCGCCGCGCGCAGGCGTTCCAGTCGCTGCCAGGTGACCGCTCCCAGGCAGCGGATGGCCAACCCCGGGCCGGGAAAAGGTTGCCGCCACACCATCCCCCGGGGGAGGCCGAGGGCTTCCCCCACAGCTCGTACTTCATCCTTGAACAAATCCCGCAGGGGTTCGATGAGTTCGAAGGTCATGTCCTCCGGCAATCCCCCCACATTGTGATGGCTCTTGATGCGCTCGGTTTTGTTTTGCCCCGTTCCGCTGGATTCCACCACGTCGGGGTAAATTGTGCCCTGCACCAGGTAGGGGGGCGTGCCCAGCCTTTTGGCTTGCTCCTCGAAGATGCGGATGAAGCGCTCTCCGATGATGTGGCGTTTTTCCTCCGGGTCTTCCACGCCGCGCAGATGCTCCAGGAAGGTTTCTACGGCATTGATAGGGTGAAAACTGAGGCCCAGGTGCTCGCTGAAGGTGGCCACCACACGCTGCGGTTCCCCCTTGCGGAGAAGGCCGTTATTTACAAAAACGGCGTCTAGCTGATCGCCAATGGCTTCATGCACCAGGGCGGCGGCCACGCTGGAATCGACTCCCCCGCTGACGGCGGCCAGGACGCGGGCCTCCCCCACCTCGGCCCGGATGCGCTCCAAGCTGGCCTCGATGATGGAGTCAGGCGTCCAGTTGGGGGATACGCTGCAAATGTTTGCCACAAAACGGCGCAGCATCTCCGGGCCACCCCTTGTGTGCCCCACCTCGGGATGGAATTGGACGCCGTAAAGGTCTCTCTTAACGTCAATTAAGGCTCCAACAGGAGAATTATTGCTCCTGGCGACATTTGTGAAACCCTCTGGAATTCTCTCCACGAGATCTCCATGAGACATCCAGGTTAATTGTGTGCCTAAAGGTAAAAGTGGGTTATCCGCAAAGACGTCAATTTTCGTATAGCCATATTCGCGCTCCGGAGCTGGGCTTATGCTTCCGCCTAAAGCTTGGACCATGGCTTGTAAACCATAACAAATGCCCAGGATGGGGATACCAATCTCAAAAAGATAGGGAGCAGCCTGAGGCGCGCCAACTTCGTAAACTGAGTCAGGGCCTCCGGAAAGGATGATGCCTTTTGGTTTTTGCGCTAAAACCTTCTCGGGTGGGGTGTCCCAGGGGAGTATTTCGCAATACACGTGATGCTCTCGAACGCGCCGGGCGATGAGTTGGACGTATTGGGAGCCGAAGTCGAGGATGATGATGGTAGTCATTAGTTTGGTAGTCGTTAGTCTGGTAGTCGGATAGTCTGATAGTCTGGTAGTCTGGTAGTCGTTAGTCTGGTAGTCGTTAGTCGGGTAGTCGGGTAGTCGGATAGTCTGATAGTCTGGTAGTCTGGTAGTCGGATAGTCGGATAGTCGGTAGTCGGGTAGTCGGATAGTCTGATAGTCTGGTAGTTCCCTAGTCCCTGATTCCTGGTTTCCTGATTCCCTGATTCCCTGG
>JAANWX010000003.1 GCA_018263575.1 Chloroflexota bacterium
CTGGATGTTGTGCTGGGGTGCGGGGGGGCTGGGGGGCATGGGAGCAGGGGTGCTGAGAGGTGCACAAGGGATAATCCCCTCTCCCCGTGGGAGAGGGCTAGGGTGAGGGCTGCCTGGGTTAGGGTGAGGGCTGCCTGGGTCAGGGTGAGGGCTATCCGGGCTAGGGAGAGGATCCTCAACCCGCGCGCCCATAAACTCCACAATCTCGGCCAGCGTGCGCAATTCGGCCAAAGCCTCGCCTTCCACCTCAGGCAGGTCAGGGTGTCCTTCCTGGAGCGCGCCGAGAATCTCCACCCGTTTGATAGAATCGATCCCCAGGTCAGCCTCCATGTCCATATCCGTGTCCAACATTTCCGGGGGATACCCTGTCTTATCGCTGACGATTTCCAGCAAGGATTGGGTCAACTCCTCGACATCTAGGGTGCTGGGGTGCTGGGGTGCTGGGGTGCTGGGGTGCTGGGGAGCAGGGGGGCTGGGGGGCTGGGGGGCTGAGGTGCTGGGGTGAGGGCTATCCGGGCTAGGGCGGGGCTTACTGGGCTAGATTGAGGAATCCCATCCATACTCCCTCGCTGGAGAATGTTAATATACTCCTGAGCATATTCCGCCTGATGATCCAAAAAACTATGGTGCACGCGCAAAGTCTCGCCTTGGTGGTCATGAAACTGATCAATGCTCTGAGAAACTTTCTCTAACATGGCGAGCGCAATTTGCATTTCCTCTGCCGTGGTATACCCACCTTCTAAAAACCCCTTTTGCTGTTTCATCAACTCCAAAAAGATTTTGGAATATTCGCCTTGGTTGGCCAGGTATTGCTCGTGAACGTGCAAAGTCTGTTTTTGATGATCGAAAGAATGGGCCAAGCCCTGCTCAATCGATCCCAAGAGGCGAGTATAAGCCGGTGTTTCAACTTGCGGTTCAGCTTGGGAAGCGCCGTTCCCCGCCCACTCCGAAGAAGTAGACGGTGGTGGCGTCGTCTCATGCTGCATATCTCCCTGATCATGTTGCCCCTTAAGAGAAGAAACCTGATACCCATCTTCTAAAGCCTCCTCGAAAGAAGACCTGGTGCCATCACTTTTATAATTGCTACCGTTGATTTTGATTACAAATGCCATTTCATAACTCCTGTTTGTGTGCTAACGTAATGAGTAAAAAGTAATCTAGTACAACACAGCGGAAGTCCTTTGGGGCTTCCAGGTGCAATGCACTCCACACCACGCTTTGCGGCCCTACGGGCGGGTGCACACCGTGAAAACGGGAGTGCAACGCACCTTGAGCGCAAATATTAATCCTCAATGAATTTACGCCGCCATGTACTAGAAACGTAATAAGTAAATCGCAATCTGACTCACTGATTACTGATCACTGATCACTCATCACTCTTCACTCCATACGGATCAACATCTTCTAAGGGCAGGCCCGCCACGCGCAAACGAACAACTGCCTCCCGGAATTGCCGGTCGCTGGACTTTTTCCGGCTGGAATTCAAGGCAACCGCCACGTGAGGTTTGCCCTCCAATATTTCCTCTACCAAACTGGTAATAATGCGCCGTGGGCCAGTTTCTACGAAGATTCTGCCTCCAGCCTCATAAATGTTTTCAATTTGCGTCTTGAAAAGCACAGGATGCAAAATATGATTGGCCAGAATCTCCTTGGCTTGTGCGCTGTCTTCAGGGTACGGCTGGCCGGTAGTGTTAGAGTAAACAGACCGGGTAGGCTCTTGGAACGTCACCTTATCAACGGCGGCCGCAAAAGGAACGGAAGCATGTTCCACAAAAGAGGTGTGAAAAGCCGCCGATACCGGGAGGGGCGTAACCTTAAATCCTTTCTCCTCCAATGCCTGAGCGACCTCTCCAATAGCTTTGGTTGGCCCCGCCAAGACAACTTGCTGGGGAGAATTTTGATTGGCAATGATCACTTCTTCGAAATCGGCTATCTCCTCTTCCAAGCGGGATAAAGACCCATTCACGGCCAACATTGTTCCCGTATCGTCGAAGTCAGGGTCATCAGGTGGAGCCATAGCCTTGCCGCGTGCCTTGACCAAATCCAAAAAATCCTCATCGCTGAGCACCCCGCCAGCCCACAAAGCCGTCAACTCGCCAAAACTATGCCCAGCTGTAAAATCAGGGGCGAAACCGGCTTGTTCGAGGAGGTTGAACAGCGCCGCGCTGGTCACCCCAATTGCCGCTTGGGCGTAATCCGTGGCCCGCAAAGCGACCGATTGTTCTTTTTGCGTCTCTTCATCGAAAGCCGGAATGGGGAAAACAACTTCCGAGAGTGGCTTCAATTCCTCGTCCACAAAACGAGCGTTCATCCGCTCATACATCTCTCGCACAGGTGGAAAATTCATAGCCAGTTCTTTGCCCATGTTGAGATATTGTGACCCTTGTCCGGGGAAAAGGGCGGCCACTTTCCCTTCGGTCTCGAGGCCAGCGGCCCGGTACGTGATCCCGCGCGGGTGTTCCCAAGCTTCAGAGTCAGGTTGTTTCTTTAGAATTGAGAGGGCAGTATTCAACATCTGAATAGCTTCCTCCCGTGATTCAGCCACAAAACCTATTCTGGGAGATGTGCGGGGGATTGCCAGGTCGTGAGACTGGGACGTAAGTTCAGCATACGCCTGACCATCACCGTCTTCTTCTTCCAGGTTCGCCAGTTTCTGTTCAGTGAGCATCACCAGAGCCTGGGGCGTATCAGCAAATAAAATCACTGGTTCCGCACCTAAATTGAGCCGGTACTCCCCCTCATGTTCTTCCTCATATTCTTCCAAGACAACGTGGAAATTAGTGCCGCCAAAACCAAAAGCGCTCACGCCTGCGCGGCGGGGCATCCCGGGATTGGAGCGAAGCCACGGCCTGGATTCGGTATTCACATAAAATGGCGAGTCTTCAAGTGCCAGTTTGGGGTTGGGATTTTCGACGTTGATAGTGGGGGGCAAAACTTTATGATAAAGGGCAAAGGCCGCTTTGAGCATGCCCGCTGCTCCGGCGGCGGCTTTGGTGTGCCCAATTTGGGATTTTACGCTCCCCAGGGCAATATATTGCCCATTTGCCGCATGATCACCATTGAAAGCTCCCTTCAACCCTTCCAACTCCGAAGGGTCGCCAGCTCCCGTCCCCGTTCCATGGGCCTCAACCAAGCCCAGCGAAGATGGTTCCACACCTGCATCCTGGTAGGCACGCTGGAGGGCCAGAGTCTGCCCGGAGGGGCGCGGGGCATAAATGCTCTTATAACGTCCATCACTAGAAGAACCAATCCCCCGGATCACGGCATAAATTCTATCTTCATCCCGTTCAGCATCCTCCAATCGTTTCAATAGCAGCATCCCCAATCCTTCCCCAGCCAACATGCCATCTGCCTGGGCATCAAAGGGCCGGATTTGGCCCTGTTTAGAAAAGGCAGGGGTCTTGCTAAAACACATATATGTAAAGGGGGAGTTGTCAGTATCCACCCCGCCGGTGATCATCATCTCACAGCGATGGTCAACAAGTTGGCCAATGGCCATTTGCACGGCCGCTAAACTGCTGGCACAGGCCGCGTCGACAATGGCGTTCATCCCACCCAGGTCTAGGCGGTTGGCTATCCGCCCAGAGACTACATTAGCCAGTAATCCTGGAAAAGCATTTTCATTCCATTCCACATAAGCGAGCTTAATCTTTTCGACAATATTTTCCGTATCTTCGTCAGATAAGCCGCTGCTCTTGAGGACTTTTTGCCACACAGGATATTCAAGGCGGTGACCGAAAGGCTTGACCATTTTCAAACCGCCAGAGACGCCCAGAACGACACCCACACCTTCACGGTCGAAATCGTGGTCTTCCCCATAACCGGCGTCTTCTAACACATCACGAGCCACAACCAAACCCAATAATTGCGATGTATCAGTAACCTCTAGAAAATTGGGGGGCAAACCAAACTCCAGGGGGTTGAAATCGATATTGGGAATGAATCCGCCCACCTTGCAATAGGTCTTGTCAGGGGCGGTGGGGTCTGGGTCATAATAATCCTCTATCTTCCAGCGGGATGGGGGTACTTCTGTGATGCCATTCACCTTATTGAGGATATTTTCCCAATATTGTCGCGCGTTGGCGGCTTTGGCAAAAATACCCGCCTGGCCAATGATGGCTATGGGGGTGTTGGAGAGAGTTTTGGGGGTTGATGTCATAATTGGTTGATCCTTTATTGTATGCGTGGTGCTTATTGCGTGATGCTTATTGCGTAGTGCGTATAGCGTAGTGCGTAGTGCGTATTGCGTATAGCGTAGTGAGTGATCTCACGTTTTTCGTTTTAGGTTTCACTTGATGTGTGAGAGTCTCGTGTTTTCATGATGTGTGAGGGTCTCCCGACCGAACACACAGCCGCTGACCGCAGGTCTCCCATCAGTTTTTACACGTCACTATTCACTCCTAGGTTCCATCGCCAATATACCCGTCACAAAGAGGATTTTCAGCAGGTCACCACCGATAAAGGGGAAAAAACCCGCCGAGAAGGCCGCTCGAGGGCCTACGTATACGGCCAGCCAGGGCAATCCCAATAGGTAAATGGCAAGGTTCCCAAGCACAAGGACGAAAAATGTACTTAGAATGCTTTTATTCCAACCACGTTCCACGAGCCATCCAACGAGATAGGCGGCCAGCACAAAGCCTACCAAGTAGCCTCCCGTTGGCCCTAGAAGAGCGGAAAGGCCGCCCTTCAAACCGGCAAAGACGGGCAAACCCATCAATCCTTCGCTGATATAGAGGATCACGGCGTAACTTCCCAATCTGCTGCCCAAAAAGGCGCCAGTCAGCAAAACGGCCAAGGTCTGGGCAGTGACGGGCACAGGGCTAAAGGGAAGGGGGATGTTAATCTGCGCCCCAAGAGCGATCAAGAATGAGGCGATGAAAACCAGGGCAATCTCCCTGGTTAATGATTTTGATTTTGTCGAAGAAAAGAAAGTCATATTTGTCTCCTTTTTATCAAGGCCCTAAAGGTCTTAATTTTTGAGAAATTTAGGGTCTGAGTTATTACTCAGTCACCCGCGCTAAAAGGTCATTTTTCTCAACCTGAGCACCGGATTCCACAGCGACCAGATTCACGCATCCCGCACGAGGAGCGCGCATTTGCATTTGCATTTTCATGGCTTCTTGGATAACGAGCACGTCCCCTTTTTCTACCCAATCGCCTTTCTTTACCAGCACATCCACAATAAGGCCGGGCATAGCCGCCTTTAAGTCGCCTATCTTAGCGCCGTTCTTCCGGCGGCGACCTTGGCGGTGAGCGGGAATGACGCTAGCCAGCGCGCGCCGCCCTTCGATGAGCACCTCATAGTCCTCGGATGATTTGGCACTCAGGTAAATATTGTGTAACCTTTTGCCACTTTTCAACTGGTGGAGGCCATTGCCATCCAAAGACTTAAGGTCGCAATGGAATAATTGACCATTTAGCACCACGCCAGCATCCGTCATTTTCACTTTGTACTCACGTTCTCCTACCATAACGTTGTATTGGGACATATCATCTCCTTTTTATTTTCGGGGTGCAAGGCACTACCAAAATCTTGCAGTGCAGTGCCCCCGATGTTTCCCGTTTTACTCTACATTACATTTGTTCACGCCAAGCTGTCATCTGCCAATGATTTTGAATGCCATTTTCTTCTGTTTCAGGGATCATGCGCTGGCGGTGAGCTTTCAGCGCTGCCGCAACAGCAATTTCCTGATCCAATAATTCTTCGTCTGACTTGTCCCGTGGTTGAAAGGTGTCCAAGTAGGTAGTATCGATGTTGCCAGCCTGGAAAGCCGAACTGTCCACAATTTGGAAAAGAAATTCTAAATCGGTGTTGATGCCGCCAATCTGGAACTCGCGCAAGGCGCGGCGCAACCGCATAATGGCCACAGCCCGATTCTCGCCCCAGGCGATGACTTTGGCCAGCATAGAATCATAATTGGTTGTCACCTGCATCCCGGTATATAGAGCGCTATCGACGCGGATTCCCGGACCGCCCGGTTCCTTGAGATAGGTGATTTCGCCAGTATCGGGAGCGAAGTCCTGGGCGGGGTCTTCGGCTAAGACACGAGCCTCAATTGCCGCGCCGCTTGATTTGATCTGCTCTTGGGTATAGCGCAGGGGGCGGCCTTGCGCGGTGCGAATTTGTTCCTTGACCAGATCCAAACCGGTGACCATCTCGGTCACCGGATGCTCAACCTGGATACGAGGATTAACCTCAATAAAATAAAAATTATTATCCCGATCTAAAAGAAATTCCACGGTACCCAGACTGCGATAGTTAAGAGAACGGGCAAGGTGGACTGCGGCCTTAAAGATACGTTCTCTTAAATCTGGCGGCAAGCCATGGGCCGGGGATTCTTCGATCAACTTCTGGTGGCGTCTTTGGATTGAGCATTCTCGTTCACCCAGGCAGAGAATGTTTCCTCGACCATCTCCTAGAATTTGGACTTCGATGTGCCTGGCCTGCTGAATTAAAGGTTCTAAATATACTGAACCATCCCCAAATGCAGCCAGCGCTTCCCGGCGGGCCAGAGAAATCATGGAATCCAATTCAGAAGCTGTTGCTGCCACCCTGATTCCCCGCCCCCCGCCCCCGGCTACGGCTTTTACCAAAATAGGAAATTGAACATTGTCGCCCAGGTCTGAGGATAATTTTTCATCCAAGGGTTCATTAGTGCCTGAGAGAACCGGCAACCCGGCCTGGTGAGCAGCCCGGCATCCGGAGAGTTTATTGCCCACTAAGGCCATTGTCTGAGGGCGCGGGCCAATAAAGATCAGGCCAACCTCCTCTACCGCGCGGGCAAATTCCGGGTTCTCGGAGAGAAATCCATAACCAGGATGAATGGCTGTGGCTCCGCTGTCCCGAGCCACAGCGATCACTTTAGGGATCTTCAAATAACTTTCAGCGGCAGGCGCCGGTCCAATGTGAACGGCTTCATCAGCGTAATGGACATGAGGAGCGTCTTTATCGGCTTCTGAGTACACGGCAACACTGGGTATACCCAGGTCACGGCAGGCGCGCAAAACACGAATAGCTATTTCACTGCGGTTGGCGACAAGTACTTTCATAAAATACGATCCCTCAGGTCTTGGGGAATAATCGGCTCATTTATAAGCAGAAAACTTACTTTCATCTTTGTGCTCATAAAAAATCTTTGTGCACTTCGTGTCTTCGTGGTATATCCTTTACAGCGGAATATTGCCATGTTTCCGTTTAGATGTTTCCTCACGTTTGTTCCTCAATAAGGCCAGGGCTTTGTTCAATCGTTCCCGTGTTTCCGCATGAGTAATAACATCATCCAAATAACCGCGAGAGGCGGCCACAAAAGGGGTGGCAAATTCTTCCCGATAATTTTGAACTAATTCCGCCTTTTTGGCATTAGGAGAGTCTGCTTCGGCCAACTCTTTGCGAAAGATGGTATTGACCGCTCCTTCGGGGCCCATGACCGCGATTTCAGACTGAGGCCAAGCGAAGTTCATATCGCCGCCCAGGTGTTTAGAGCTCATCACAATATAGGCGCCACCGTAGGCCTTGCGTAAAATTAGCGATACTTTAGGGACAGTGGCTTCCGAGTACGCGTACAACAGCTTAGCACCGTGACGAATAATGCCGCCATGTTCCTGGTCTATGCCGGGCAAAAACCCGGGTGTGTCTATTAACGTCAATAGGGGAATATGAAAAGCATCGCAAAAGCGGATGAAACGCCCCCCTTTGGTGGAGGCATCAATGTCCAACACACCAGCAAAATGCTCCGGTTGGTTGGCGATCACGCCCACCGTGCGCCCGTCCATGCGAGCAAAACCCACACTCAAATTCCTGGCATACCCGGCCTGGACCTCTAGAAATTCACCGCCATCGACGATGTGCTCGATAATGGTCCGGACATCGTAGGGTTGCTTGGGGTCACCGGGGACGAGACGGGCCAATTCGGGAGTAGATCGGTCGGGATCATCCTCCGAATCCACCACAGGAGGATGAGTGAGGTTGTTCGAGGGTAAATAGGAAAGCAGCCAGCGGACTTGCTCCAAAACGCTCTCTTCATCAGGTGCGGTGAAATGAGCCACGCCGCTCGTTTCGCCATGCACCCCGGCTCCGCCCAGGGACTCGAAATCAACCTCTTCCTGGGTGACGGCCTTGACCACGCGAGGCCCGGTGATGAACATGTGGGCGGTTTCTTCCGCCATAAAGACAAAATCGGTGATGGCGGGGGAATACACCGCTCCTCCGGCACAGGGCCCTAGGATAATGGAAAGCTGGGGTATTGTGCCTGAGGATTGTACATTGCGGTGAAAGATGTCTCCGTAGGCCGCCAGGGCATCCACGCCCTCCTGGATACGCGCCCCACCGGAATCGTTAATGCCAATCAGCGGGGCACCATTTTGGTAGGCTAAATCCATGATTTTGGCAATTTTTCGGCCATGCGCTTCTCCAACAGAACCACCCAGCACGGTGAAATCTTGGGCAAAGAGATAAACCGTTCGCCCATTGATCTTTCCCGTCCCCGTGACCACACCATCCCCCCAAGGGCGCTTGCTTTCCATTCCCAATTGGGTGGCACGATGCTGAATGAAGGTGTCAATTTCAGAAAATGTGCCGGGATCAAGCAAGGCGTTGATACGCTCTCGGGCAGTCTGCTTGCCTTTTTTATGCTGTCTGGCAATTCGGTCTTCTCCACCTCCAAGACGGGCCGTTTGGCGCATGTTTTGAAGTGAATTCTTGTCGGTAACTTCCATAAAGTGCTGCTCTCTCCTTCTGGTATAACAACAAGGAGAAGGGCAAAGAGTTACGGACAAATTCATTATAAGTACATTCCTAGCCTTTTCGTCTTGCTAGTGAAAAAAAATAACAAACGATTTCACTTACTACATTCCATCCTTAAACGCAAAAACGCCGCCAAAAAGACGGCGTTTGTC
Organism: Chloroflexota bacterium; assembly: GCA_018263575.1. Classification (GTDB taxonomy): domain Bacteria; phylum Chloroflexota; class Anaerolineae; order Anaerolineales; family UBA11858; genus B10-G9. The sequence goes on from JAANWX010000003.1 coordinate 8,896, forward strand.
ACATGACCCTACTACGGGGACGCATTACAAAAGCGTGTTCAAATCCCGGAGGATGCATTACGAAGGCGTGTTTAAGACCCCGGGGGGGATTAATTACGATATGCGTGTTTTTTGCCTGCCTCTATGACTTATGACACGCGGATTTCAGTGATGTTTGGTAGGAGAAAAGGGGTTTTGAAGGACTTTTTTTGACCGGGGTTCGAGATGGTCAGATTCAGGAGTACGAGACCCCGGGGGGATGTGAACAATAAAATATAGAAAAACTTGCCAACGATATCTTTTGCTAGCCTTCCGGATACTGCTCTCGAAATTGAGCCACCTTCTGTGCCGCCAGCTTGGCTAGCGAGGTGCCATCAGCCATCAACATCAGCATCTGGTAGCCTTTTTCATATAACCCATGAGCCTGTTCCCAAGTATCAGCTAAGGTGCTCAAGATTTTCCCAGAGGCCAACACCTTTTCTTCAATTTTGGCAATCGTTTTTTGGACTTCGGGATGCCCCGGTTGGCCCAAGTAGCCCATATTGGTCGCCAAATCCATGGGTCCAATAAAAATGCCGTCCACGCCATCCACGGAAAGGATCCCGTCCAGGTTGGCCACTGCCTTAGGAGTCTCCACAGCGGTAATCAACAAGATCTCATCCGCCGCGCGTTGAAGATAGTCCTGCACGTTTTGGGCGTAGCCTTGCGCTCGCGGGCTGCCAGCCACGCCGCGAACGCCCTCCGGGGGATACCGGCAGGCACGCACAGCTTCCTCAGCCTCTTCCTTCGTGTTGACGTAGGGAACAAGTAGACCATGTACGCCGGTATCCAGGATACGTTTGATAGTCACAAAATCGTTCCAGGGCGTTCGCACCAAAGCGCATGTATCCGTGCCCTGCATGGCCTGCAATTGGGAAACCAGGGTGAGAATATCCCCCGGACCATGTTCCATGTCCAGAATAAGCCAATCAAACCCGGCTCTGCTCATGATTTCTGCTGTGAAGGGGCTGGCGATTTGTGCCCAAGCTCCAACCGTTTTCTTTCCTGCTTGCATCTTATGTTTGACGTGGTTTTTAAAAGTCATTTTTATCCTTGTCCTCATTCCTTAAACTGTGAAAATTCAATCAAATGACCATCGGGATCATAGCAATAGGTTTGGACGAGACCGCCCGGTCGCTCCACAGGCCCGTAGACAATTGGGACCTGCTTTTTTTCTAGTTGCTTGATCAATTGCTCTGTATCATCAATGGCGAGAGAAAAATGCCGGGAGGACGACAATTCTTTCTCAGTCGTATCGGCGACTTTGTAGGATTCATCGCCGGGGGCATGCGTGGCAATATCGCTCCGGATGACGTGAATCTCAGCGCTGTTCGCCCGGAACCAGCCTCCCGGAAAGGTGAAGTCAGGGTTGCGGCGAACCTCTTCCATGCCGAGGACGTCACAATAAAAATGCCTGCAGACGTCTAAATCTTCTACCACGATATTGACGTGATTCAAGTCTTGGATCTCAAACATAAAGGTTTAAACTCCCGTAAACTATAGTAACCTAGCGGATGACTTCTTCCGTGTCCGTATCGAAAACGTGCATGTTGTCCATGTTGAAGGCCACGGTGATGTCGTCTCCCATGCTGACTTCGGTGCGCGGGTCAACGCGGGCAATGCAATCGTGATCGCCGGTCTTCATGTAGAGGAAGATCTCGTTGCCCATCAACTCGGTGACATCCACCTTAGCCTCAACTTCCTGGGCGATGATGCCGGGAGGGGCGTAGTCGGGGTTGTGAATATCTTCGGGGCGCAGGCCGAAGATGACGTCTTTGCCAGCATAGCCCCTGAGCGCGTCTACGCGCTTTTCGGGAACTTTGACTTTGAAGGAGCCGCCGTCTATGAAAAGATCACCGCCCCCCTCAATGATTTGCGCGTTGAAGAAGTTCATGGCCGGGGAGCCAATGAATCCTGCCACAAAGAGGTTGTCGGGATAATCGTAGAGTTGTTGAGGGGTGTCCACTTGTTGNAGAATACCAAAGTTGAGGACGGC
>JAANWX010000030.1 GCA_018263575.1 Chloroflexota bacterium
GTTAAGGTTTTTGGCCCAGACCTGACAGGTTTTAGAGCACACTTTTAGTCAGAAATATGCTCTTGGTTGCACCGAATCGAGTTAAAAATGTCGCGTCGGGAAACCTGTCAGGTCTACAATCCGTGAATGGTAGACTGAAACTAAGATTTCTCCCAATTCAGCCTGTATTTGGCTGAAACATCGGCGGCAATCGTGCTGAAACCTCGTCGAAATGACATGATTAGTGGCCTAACTTAACGACATTAACTGAACACTGGCCACTGCTCACTGCTCACTGATAACTGCTCACTGATTACTGCTTACTCATTACTCATTACTCATTACTCAAATCGCCTTCTGCTCTCGCAGTTTGGATACTTCATCTACAGAATAGCCTAGCTCTTTTGTCAGAATTTCTTCTGCATGCTCGCCCAGCATAGGCGGGGGTTGATGGGCTTGCGCGGGGGTTTGGGATAATTTATAGGGGAATCCAGTCAGTTGCACTGTCCCAGCGGTGGGGTGGTCGGTCTCGATGGCTAAGTTCCTGGCTTCGGCTTGAGGGTGGGCAAAAACATCGGGAATGGTGTTGATAGGCCCGCAGGGGAGGCCGGCTTTTTTCAAGTCCGCAAGCCAATCCCCGGCGTCGCGGGTGACTAATATCTTACTGAGCGTTTCTATCAGCGCGTCCCGGTTGGTCAAACGCTGACCGTTGGTCTCGAAGCGGGGGTCATCTTTTAGTTCCGGGTGATTGAGTACCTCGCAAAGACGTCCCCATTGGCCTTCCGTGGCTGCGCCCAAAACGAACCAGCCATCTTTGGCCTGAAAAGCCTGGTAGGGAATGATATTGGGATGAGCGTTCCCATAACGCTGGGGAGGTTCTCCCCCTATCAGATAATTGGAGGCCACATTGGCAAGCAGGGCCACGTGAGTATCAAACAAGGATACGTCCACCAATTGCCCTTCTCCGCTCTGGTCACGGGCACGCAAGGCGGCCAGGATGGCGGTGGCGGCAAACATCCCGGTATTGATGTCGATGATGGGTATCCCGACCCGGGAGGGCGGCCCCTCCACTGGCCCGGTAATGCTCATCATCCCCCCTTCGGCCTGCGAAATAGCGTCATAGCCGGGCCGATCAGCATAGGGGCCTGTGCGCCCATAACCACTGATAGAGCAATAAACCAAACCTGGGTTCAGGGCGTGCAGGTCGTCATAGCCCAAGCCCATCTTATCTAAGACGCCGGTGCGGAAATTTTCAACCATCACATCCGCGCTCTTTGCCAAGCGGCGAACGATCTCCCGCCCCGCGTCACTTTTCAAGTTTACGGTAATACTTCGTTTGTTTCGGTTAGTTGATAAAAAATAAGCCGATTCCCCCGGGTAAGGGCCATAGGCGTCCCCCACAAAGGGCGGCCCCCATCCCCGGCTCCCGTCGCCGCTCCCTGGCCTTTCAACCTTTATAACATCTGCGCCCAAATCGCCTAACATCATTGTGCAATACGGGCCTGCCAGTGCGCGGGTAATATCTAATATTCGGATGCCTTCTAATGATTTCATTGATGCTCCAATGTCAACAGCTTAACGATTTCAAATTGGCAATTTGGTTTTTTATCTTCTATCCCCGAATTAACAGGCTATAATTATATAGTGTGTTTCGCCAAATAACAATAGTGCAAATATCACCTTCTCAAAATAATTTTTATCAACCTTTCTGATGACAAAACTTGCCGCCAAACACATCGGTTCTCTTGCCAAATCATGTTTCGCCCAGGAGCAAACCGTCTCTGTTATGGGCAACACTTCGCGGGGGATTTTCCTCAAGACCGCGCCAAAATGGGTTGTTTTTCTATCTTATGAGGGATACCGAGGCCCGTTGACCGTCAACCTGGTGGGGGATGTTGCCCCTCTGCGGGCATTGCCCAATGGGGGAAAGGTGGACGTCTCCCCGGCCTGGATCAGGTTCCCGGAGGTGGGCATTTCCATCCCCCTGGGGGAGGCTTCGCCCTGGACGCCCCCGCCACCCCCACCGGCCACCAGCGGGGGAGCGGTCGAGACTCGGCTGCGTGAACTGGCCCGGGCTGCCCACCTGCGGGCGGATGGGGCGGGGTTGAGCGGTCACTTGCCCCACCTGCTGGGGGACGCCGCCCACGCTCCGTCCCATCCCCCCGGGATGGATCTCTCCCACATCCGCCAAAATCTTGAAGAAGGGGATCGCTCCACCATTCCCCAGGCCCTCACCAACCTGCTGGGAAGTGGCCGGGGCCTGACTCCCTCTTGGGATGATTTCACGATAGGCCTGCTGCTGGCCCTCAACCGTTGGGAGCACATCCTCCAGCCCGAGTTTGACCTCGACGAACTCAACGCGGAGATCACCCGGGCCGCCTACGCCAAGACCACGACCATCAGCGCGAACCTGATCGAGTGCGCGGCGCGGGGGCTGGCCGATGAACGCCTGCTCTCGGCGGTGGATTATCTCCTGGTGGGCGACTACTCCCACGCTCAGGTGCTGGAACATCTTCTGGGATGGGGAAGTTCGTCGGGGGTGGATGCGCTGGTGGGGATGGTGGTTGCTCTATTGGCAGGAATTTGATGGGGGGGATGATTCCCAGAACTTCTGATATAATGCAGTCTGTTGGTAATAATAGCACATCGTTGTCTCGAAGGAAATTTGCTATGAAAGAGAAATCAGGTTTATCTCTAAGCAAAGTGGCGAAACCTGGCTTCTCCTTTCGAAGGAATTGATATGGAAATTTATGATAAAGAAGCTCCCTCTATCCAGGTTGGGGAAAGATTAAAAGAATTGCGCGAGGAACGTGGATTGTCTATCCGCGCCTTAGGGCGGTTAAGTGGTTTATCGGCCAATGCGTTGAGTTTAATTGAACGCGGGAAATCTTCTCCATCAGTGAGCACTTTATATAAAGTGGCAGTTGCCTTGGAGATACCGGTGACTAGCTTTTTTAGACATCCCCCGCAAAGTGAAAATGATCAAGTCGTTTTCAAAAAGGCTTCTGAACGAACCAGAATTCCCTTCCACCGTGGTTTATGGGAAGGGTTAGGAGGTGAGGAATTCAAGGGGCAAGTGGAGCCCTTTATGCTCACATTAGAGAGTGGCGCCAACAGCGGACGGTTCCCCATGGCTCACTCCGGACATGAGTTCGTGCTCTGTTTACGAGGCCAATTGGAATATCGCGTGGAAGAGGATGTCTATCTTTTGGAGGCGGGTGATACGCTCCTGTTCGCGGCTGAGCTTGAACATGAATGGCGCAATGCCGGGAGCACAGTGACCAACGCAATTTTTGTCTTGTCGGGTATTCGAGAAGGGGAAAGCCCCAGCCAACATCATCTTATTTCCAGTATGGCCCCGGAAGATGAGATGGAGGGTGACTCGGTAGAAGAAGAGATTTAAGCTTGGTATCTGGAATCCCCGGCACTTTTGTAGAAGCCCGGGGATTCCAGATAGCTGCGTTCTAATCTAAACAAATAGCACTTGTGCCCCTTCGGTAATATCCATAAATTCCATTGCGCCCAGGACAGTGGCCCCGTCCACGAGGTCGTCTTGGGTCAATTTCATCATATCCATGGACATTTTGCAGCCATAGACATTAGCGCCAGCGTCCATAACGAGTTGAATGAACTCAGGTACGGGGGGAAAATCTAAAGCTGCAATCTCTTTGCGCATCATCGTTGAGGCCATGGCGGACATGCCCGGGATGGCACCAAGGATGGTAGGTATGTGAAAAGAGGGGTGCATATTGGGATTCCCGACGGTCGCGACCTTGAGTTTGCTCATTTTATTTTTGGTGATGATGTCTAATCCCCAAAAAGTGAAGAACATCTCTACGTCAATGCCGCTCATGCGGGCCGCGTTGGCCAAAATGAGTGGGGGGTAGGCCATATCCAAAGATCCTTTGGATGAGATTAGGGCCAGTTTGCGGTTTTCGCTACCGCTTGAGGTTTTGTGTAATGCTCGAGAAGGCTTTGCCATTTCTAAGCTCCTTTTGTAAAAATAAGCTGGGATTAGAAGCCAGGTTTCTCCCTAAGGGAAGGGATGAAACCTGGCTTCTTTTTAGTAACAAATTATATACAACCGGTAGGTTTTTTAAGTCCCGCGATGTTGGCTGCGATTTTCGCAGGCCCGCCGGGAAAAAGTTTATACATCTCTTTCATGCTCACATCAGTTTGTGTCGTGATACGGCGCAGAGTGGGCGGTTCTCCATTTCCTTCGAACTCTTTCCGGGCATAGTTAATGACCAGCCAATGCCGGTCGGTTAAGTCAACTTCTAAGGCTTCGGCAATCGCCTGGCCGATACCTTCTGTCCAGGCGCTGGCATCAACCATAAAGCCTTCGTCATCGAATTCAACGGTATCAAGAATATCTTCGCTCATCTAAAAACTCCTTTATTAGGGTAAAGATTGGTATCTGCCCAAGACGGTTGGGTGTCTACCATGAGTAAATGTGTCCACTTATTTCTAGCTTGAAATGAAGCGTTCCAAAAAATTAATGTGCAAAAACTTTGATAATATTTAGTAAACGGGCTAAACCCGCGCGGACTTCGGGATGTCTTAACTCGCCTAGTAATTTTAGGGTCGATATAGTTTCTTCCGTCTCTTGGGATTGGAGGGCTTCCAACGAACCATCAACCAGGGTCAAGACTTCTGGCTGGGAGAGTTTTTGGAGCGTCTTTAGCAGGGAGGGTAAATTATCGCCCAAGGAACGAATGTCTTCATTGTTCATTTCGGTGACGATATTTTCCAGAGCCCTCCCGCCCTCCCGGGCTAGGTCAAAATAACCCTCACGCTCTAAGCGGTCTAAGGTTTCTACCGTGCTGGCGAAAACCTGTTTCCCGAGGATTTCTGTTTCATTGGCTAAACCCGCAAAAGATTCCACTCTATCCATTAATTCCAGAATCAGGTTCGTATTGCGCAGAACACGTTTGAGCAAAAAAAGTAAGTCTTCAAGCTCAAATTCGGTATCAATCTCCGCCAATTCGTCAATGGCCAGTTTCACCATGTGATTGCCAATGGGAATGATATCTTGTTTGAGTTCCTCCATCTCTCGCTGGCGGCGTTGTTGGGAGGCAACATAGGCGGTCAGCGTGGCCATTTGTTGGTTCATGTGGTCAATTTTTTCGTTGAGGAGCGCTAAGTCATTTTCCATGGTATGCTCCTATTGCCACTTTCCGGCCATATCCATCTGTGATTCAAAGGGCATTTCGCCACCTTTGAGCAGGATGTTCCAATAGACCCAGCGGAACATCATTTTTCCCCAGTGGTTGGCAGGAGATTCTTTGAGTAATGAGAAAGGGCCTAATCCTGGTAGAGGATATTTTCCCGGTAGCGGTTCAACCTCATAGTTGAAATCGATGAGAATGCCTTTCTCGAAACCTGATTCAATGAAACAATTGGCGTGCCCGTCAAAGTTGGGCAGCGGTTTTAGGCCTTCCATGTGACGCAACATGTTCTCAATGATGACATCCAACATGAAGTGCGCTACAGAACCAGCCTTGGAGGTGGGGGCATTACCCGCGTCACCGATGACCCACACGTTCTCCCACGCATCGGCCTGGAGCGTGTACTTGTCGATGGGGATGAAGTTAAGTTCGTCACCCATGCCAGAACGTACAATCACTTCTGCGCCCATGTTGGTGGGAATGGTGACCAGTAGATCATAGTCAACTTCGCGTTCATCCCAGGATCGAATGACCTGTTTCTTGGTGTCTACTTCGCCGATATTAAAGAGACTTTCCAGATGTATCCCTTTCTCTTCTAGCATGTCGCCCAAAATACCTGCTGCGCGGGGTTTGGTAAAAGCTCCATCCAGAGGTGTGGCGAAGACAATCTCGACCTCATCGCGAATGCCGCGCTCGTGAAAGAACCAATCCGCTAAAAAAAGGAATTCCAGCGGGGCTACGGGGCATTTGATGGGCATTTCGGTGACGTTAACAACCATTCGTCCGCCTTTCCAGAATTTCAGAAAACGGCTGAGCGCTGCTGCGCCCTCGGGGGTGTAAAAGTCGAAGATGTTTTCGCGCCAGCCGCCGCCATCCAGCATGCCCTCTGTTTCTTTGGGATGGATGTGGCTTCCTGTTGCGACGACCAAGTAGTCGTAGTTGATGACCTGATTGTCTCTTCTCAAACGGACGCGATTCTTTTCTGGTTCGATGACCTCGATAGCGGATAAAATCAACTCCACATTACGGGGGATGAAATCTCGCTTAGGTTTGACAACATCATCCGGGCCATAGATTCCAAAGGGGATAAACAAAAGCCCTGGTTGATAATAATGGGCTTCATCGCGATCTACAATGATGATCTTCCATTCTTGGGAATCAAGCTCTTGGGCCATTTTATTGGCAACCATCGTCCCGCCTGTCCCAGCCCCCAGAATCAACAATGTTTTCATATGTGCTTTACTCCTCTTCTAAGTTTTTATATACGGATTCGGCTAGTTGGCTTTGTGTGTCTAGGCGTTCCGCCAAAACAGCCCGCAGCAAATCCAAAGCTTCGAGAATGCGATTATCAACCAGAGAGTAGTACACGGATTGTCCCTCACGATTGGCGACCACCAGCCGTCTTTCTCGCAAAACAGTTAAGTGTCTTGAAACGGTAGATTGGGGCAGTTCAATAGCCTCAGCCAACTCACTGACGTTATAAGCATGCTCAGCCAGGGTGTAGAGAATCATGATGCGGTTGGGTGAGGCAAGGGCTTTACAAATACGGGCATGTAATAGATCAATCTCAGATTTTAATTTGTCCATAAGACTACCACCTTGGTTACAGGTGCGAAAAACAGGATATTCGCATATGCGAATACTCAACAGTAAGGCATGATAACCTCTCATGGCACATGGCCTCAGTGATGGATATCACCAAGGCTGTGTGAATAACATCACATGTGTAAGGCGGTGCGCGGTGGCGCGTTACGCTTGTATGTGCTGTTTGTTTGAGCGGAGGGTGTACCAAGAGTGAAATAAGGTGGAGAGGTTTTGATACCACCATCATTACTCGCTTTTGCATTTCTTCTCACTCCTTAGTTGACTTAGATGCCTTGTTTGACTCCATGACTGAGGAAGAGCAGCCACAAATCGCCCGGCAACTGAGTTCGGAAATCGAGGAAGGGCTCAAAGGGCAAGAGAAAGATGAGCCAGATGAGGAAGTCCCGTTCTGATTTAGGTAGAAAGTAAAAAAATATGACCGTCTGGTTCACGGCTGATACCCATTTTGGGCACGCCAACATTATTAAATATTGCAATAGGCCGTTTTCTTCCATGGAAGAGATGGACGAAGCATTGATCAAGAATTGGAACGATGCGGTCAACCCCAATGACACTGTCTACCATCTGGGGGATTTTACACTTGCCGGAAAGGAAGCCGCACGGATATATTTTCTGCGACTTGACGGAAAAATCTTCATTGTCCCCGGAGGACATGACAGAAAATGGCTCAAAGGGGAGAATTACTTCTCCCGCTCAGACCACCCCGTCACCATACTTCCGCCGCTGTATACGTTCAGCGTATCCCTCCCAGACGAGAAACACCCCCAACCGATTGTGTTGTGCCATTACGCTATGCGCGTTTGGGATCGGTCGCATTATGGGAGCTGGCACCTGTACGGCCATTCGCATGGAAATTTACCCCCGCTAAAAAATAGCCTGGATGTAGGCGTAGATGTTTGGGATTACTACCCTTTATCTTTGGATAATATACGTAAGGAAATAAGAGGATGAGACAAGAAATGCTTGGTGCATAAGTCTCAATGATTGTGCTATACTATTACTATCCCTATAGAAAAGCCGAGCAGTTCTCGCAAGCCCCCGGCAACAGCACACGCGAGGTGAGCACGCGGCAAGGCTATAATAGCAAAAAAGATCGCTCTCATAAAAGGGGGATTTTTGCATCTTTAGAAGATAGAAAGGGTTTTTCAAGGTGATGAAATGGATCAAAAAGAAGCTTTGACCTGGATAGATACAATTCAAACTGGTCGTTTTGAAGGTTCGGAAGTTGAGGTAAAAGCAGCCTATCGAGGACTTCCTAAACGTCTTTACGAAACCTTATCCGCATTCGCCAATCGTACTGGTGGGGGGATAGTGGTTCTGGGTCTTGATGAGGAACAAGACTTTGGCGTGGTGGGAGTGGGAGATCCCCAACAGAGACTGGCTGTTTTAGGTGACCAAGCCTCACGGATGCGACCAGTGCTCCGTTTAGATCCGGTTGTCGTACAGGCAGAGGGGAAATCTGTCATAGTGTTTGAGGTCCCAGAATGTGAGTATCATCAAAAACCTTGCTTCTATAGCGAAGCTGGCATGAACAGTGGTTCCTATATCCGAGTGGGCAATTCCAATCGGCGTATGACTGACTATGAGATTTTCACTTACGTTAGTTCAAGCGAGCAGCCAACATTTGATCAGGAACCAGTGCGAAACGCGGACATCACGGACTTGGATCATGGTTTATTAGAGGAGTATCTGAACAAGATTAGACGTGACAAGGTGCGACTTTGGGATCGGCTACGACTAGAGGGAAAGCCTTTTTCCGAGCAATTATGTGAGTTGAACATTGTGGTGAAATCGGATGGCGTATATTACCCTACCCTGGCTGGAATGCTTGTCTATGGCCTGTGGCCACAAAAGTTTTTTCCATCCCTCATGATCACTTTTGTGCGTTACCCTGGTGTTGAACCAGGCGGGAAGGGCCCTCGTGGTGAACGTTTCCTTGACAACCGCCGTTTCGAAGGGCGACTGGCTGAGATTGTCGATGACGCGGTGCAGCGCGTGGTAGCTAACATGCGTCACGGGACGTTGGTTGAGGGGGTCTTCCATCGCACAATGTTGGAATACCCAGAGGAAGCAGTACGTGAGGCTATCGTCAATGCTGTGGCCCATCGCGATTATAGTCCCCAGGCTCGGGGTAGTCATGTGCGTATCGAGATGTACGCCGACCGGCTGTTAATAATCACCCCGGGTGGCTTATATGGCCCGGTGAATGAGGATAACTTGGAAGAAGAAATCGCCACGCGCAATCAACTTCTAGTGCGTTTATTGGAAGAGACAGGCTTGGTAGAAAATCGAGGATCTGGGATCCCGATGATGATCACCGCTATGCGAGAAGCTCATTTGGAACCACCACAATTCCGTGATACTCGGGACTCATTTCGTGTTGTTTTCAAGAACCACACTTTGCTGGATACAGAAACATTAAATTGGCTCAATCAATTTGCGGGTTATCCTCTCTCCGATGCACAGAGAATGGCCTTGGCCTACCTACGAGTAAACGCACGGATGGCTAATAGTGATTACCGGCGCCTTAACAACACAAGCACAGTGGAGGCGACGCGAGAATTGCGCGAGTTAGTGGATCTGGATTTGATTGCCATGCACGGTACACGACGTTGGGCTTATTATACGCTCAAAAAGAGAATGAGGGATAAGCCCGAGTTTGAGGATCACCCAACACGGTTGATATTAGATTATGTGGACAAGCATGGCTCAATCACTAATCGAGAATGCCGTGGATTGTTAGGTTGGGGGGAAGAGGAGCGTGGCAAGGCTTATCGGCTGTTGAAAAAATTAGTACAGGAAGGCAAAATTCATAAGAAAGGACGAGGACGAGGTGTTAGATATACTCGCTAATAATTACATGAACAAAATGCACGCCTATAAACGAGAGCGTGCATAAACCGTGCATATCGTACAATAAACATTGACGATGTGTACAGTTGCAAACTAAACCTCCGCCTCAAACATATACCCCGTTCCCCTGACGTTACTCAACCACTCCTTCATGCCAGGGAAGACGGCCAACTTTTTCCGCAAGCGGCTGATTATGGGGCGCATAATTTCGGGGGCCTTCTCTTCTGTGACCTCGTCTCCTTTGATCAAGAAAACAAGCTCTTCGAAGGGCATCACCCGCCCCCGATTCTCGAGGAAGACTCGCATCGCCAAGCCCTCCGTAGGGGTGAGGTGAGAACGGGTGTTCCCGCGCCAGATTTCCCGGCGTTCCAAATCCACCATGATTCCCTGGGGCAAGGAAGCGATTTGGCGCTCGGGCAACTCCGGTGGGGTCACGCCCAGCATCCCCTTGAGTTGCTCAAGCGAAGATTCTAATTGCTGGACCAACATTTCTTCCCGCTGGCGCTCAACCTTGGCAGTAAAACAAGCTTCTACGCTGGCTAGCAGGGATTCCGCTTCGAAGGGCTTCAGTAGATAGTCGTGAACACCACAGCGAATGGCTTCGATAGCCGAATCCAAAGAACCGTGCGCGGTGAGGATTATGATCTTCGTTTCCGGATAGAGCAGATGGGTTTGCTGCATGACCTCGAGACCGTCGATACCAGGCAGCTTGAAATCCAAGAACATCAGCACATATTCTCCCTTATTGAGCTTCTCAAGTGCCTCATCTCCCGTGGCTACAGCATCGACCTCATAGTCCTCTAATTCTAAAATGTCTTGAAGAGACTCCCGAGCATCATTTTCAGCATCAACGATCAAAATATCAGTAGACATATTGTTCTCCCTCCATTAGGCAAAGGGTAACTACTCACCCATGTCATTTCGACGAGGATGTTTCGGTCAAATACAGACCGAATTAGGAGAAATCTTTGCTAGCGAATGCAAGATTTCTCACTTCGTTCGAAATGACACCTGAGTAGTCACGGCAAAGGTAGGTTGAAATCAAACGCTTGCTGAACAATTGAATTGTGATTCAATTATTCTTATCATTATAGTATCAAAGTTTCTGGGCAAAGTCCATAACTTTCCTTTCTAAGCCGCTGCTAATTCGCCTTCTATCCTTAGTAAATCCCAGACTTTTACCCCCAAAGGATTTTCTTATACTCCTTTTGGGGTTAGTGTTTTGAATCGTTGCAATTTTGCCCGCAGGCTAAAGCTCAACAAAAATTATGCTATACTAGTAATAGCCCACAAAAAGAGCCGGGCGACTCTCGCAAGTCCCCGGCGGTGGTCAACGCGAAGTGAGCGCGCGACAAGGAGATAATAGCAGAAAATCGCCGCTCATGCAAGTGTGGGTGGTTTTTGTTTTAGACACTCTTCATTTGACTACCTGACATGAAATAACTCAAGGGAACATCCCTGTTTGATGGGGGAATAATTGCTTACGCTTTTTACACCTTGTCAAGCATGATATAAGGCGAATCAATATCAGGTGAGATAGTCTCAGAAAGTATTGCGAGGGTTTTTTTCTAAACCAGCACCATTGCTTTTGAGAACGCCAAATATAACAGACTCCGCCGGTCAACTGGTATAATTCACGTATTATCAGAATCTAGATAAAGCCACATAAGGGAACAAGCCTATGACAGATAAATCAACAAAAAACCGCTCGAAATTACAAAAATTATTGCGCGAGCTTTTCCAATTTGATTACGCGGATTTAGATTTTGGCATTTACCGCATTATGCGTGCCAAGCAAACGGATGTGGAAAACTTCATTCAAAAAGATTTGCTCAATGCCGTTGATGAAAATCTCTCTACGTTTCGGAGCGAAGAACGTAAAGAATTAGAGCGCAGGATGAGCGAAGTTAAACCAAAATTGGTGGGAGGTTTTGACGAGTCGGGACGTTTATTAGAGGCGATACGGAATTTGCCCATTGGCAAGGAATATCTTGAGCTTGAGCATCAACTCCGCAACCTGGACTTGGCCGACGAAACCGAGGCTCACATTTTCGATGACCTTTACCATTTTTTCTCTCGTTACTATGATGATGGCGATTTTCTAAGCCAACGGCGGTACTCTTCTCAAGATCACAAATTTGCTGTGCCTTATAACGGGGAAGAGGTTCTGCTTCATAAACCATAGCCCCATCATCCGAACCGAAAACAAAATAGCGCGTGTCGCCCTTAACGTTATCTTGAGGCACTTCAGCTTCTTGTAATTTGAACCAAATGGTGTGGGGCCCAATCGTGAATTTGTAATCGGTGAAATGCTCCCCCGTTTTGACGTAATATTGATCGCGGTTGGCCCAATGAAGCAGAACCTCTTCCCCGTTATAAGGCACAGCAAATTTGTGATCTTGAGAAGAGTACCGCCGTTGGCTTAGAAAATCGCCATCATCATAGTAACGAGAGAAAAAATGGTAAAGGTCATCGAAAATGTGAGCCTCGGTTTCGTCGGCTAGAGTTAGATTTCTTAATTTTTCCCGCAAATCACGATAGGCTCTGGTAAAGC
>JAANWX010000031.1 GCA_018263575.1 Chloroflexota bacterium
ACTACGGCCCAAGTCCAAGAAAACCCGCTGACATCTCCCGCCTGGAAAGAGATCATCAGGGCGGCCCGCACTCCGCATGGGTTTGAAAAATATGCTAAGGAAATCATCGTTTTGTTGGCTACCTTAATAGAAAAAGATTTCACAACAGCGGCCGAAACGCTGGTAGAAAATATCGCCACCCCCTACCCGGAAGACCCCGCACTTTTGACGGTTCTAGCAAAATTGGCGCTCGCCCAAGGAGAACAGAGAAAGGCCAAAAACTTGGCACAAAAGGCCCTGGAAACGCTCACCAAAAATTCAAGCACTTCGCCCGGTCTGAGCAAAATTCTTTTCCAATTAGAGATGTACCCGGAAAGTATCACCTCCGCCCGGCACACCCTTGGCACGCTCCCCAGCCACGAGGAGACACTCATCACCTTGGCCAAGGCGCAAAACGCCTTGGGGAAATATTCAGAAGCGGCTGAAAACCTCCAAGTGGCCCTACTCCTGGCCCCCGAACAGCTTGACTTGCGCCGCGATTTGGCCAGTTATTTGGAAAGCGCCCAGGATTGGGACGCAGCCCTAGCGGAACGGGAACGGATTTTGAAAACCTTGCGGGGTGAGTCACACGCCAAATCAAGGGAGAATGGCCACCCCCTGGTCGAAGACCAACGGTCACTAGCGGGTTGTGCGCTGAAGGCCGGTTATCCCGACCGGGCCGCCCAGGTCTGCCAGAAAATCCTCCACACATCGCCCAAAGACGGGGGGACACAAGCCGTGCTTGGCAAAAGTCTGGTCGCCTTGGGAAATCCCCAGGAGGCGATTGAGCACCTCAGGCTGGCAAGTGAATGTGCCCCGCACCTGGCCGATCCCTGGCTGACTCTGGCGGAACTCCAAAACCAGGACGAGAAAACTAACCAAGCCATCCATACCCTGCAAGCCGGCGCCAAGTCCGCCGAGCGGAAAACGGAAATCCATCTTGCGTTGGGGAAAATCTACCACGCACAGGATGAGCACACACAGTCCCTAGCCGCTTTTCGAGAGGCTGCTACGTTGGCCGAGGAAGAGAGCGCCCCCATTCCCCTTCGGTGTGAGGCGCAACTCCATCTTGGCCAAAGCCTGCACCGCCTGGGACACATAGAAGACTCTCGGCGCACGCTCAAGGCCGTGACCAAAGCCTGGCCCAATAATATTCCCGCCGCCCGCGCTTATGGAGAGGTTTTATTAGAGATGGGAGAAACTCGCGGCGCGCTGCCTTATTTGGCACAGGTGGTGGACGCAAATCCCCCCGACGCGGCCCCTTATGTGGCCTACGCGGAAGCGCACCTGAGCATTGGCCTAAACCTAGAGATGGCGATCAATTCACTGCGTCACGCCATCCACATTGAATCTACAAAGGAAGAAGCTGAGTCCCACGCCAAGCAAGCGCGCCTTCTGGAGAAGCCGTGCCTTTTGGGAAAGGCATTGGCCCTGCTGGGAGAGGCTTTAACGGTCCAAGGTGACATAGAATCCGCTCTGGACGCTTATCAACAAGCCATGGACACACCCCTAATCGACGACCCAGACTGGGGGCTGAAAATCAGCTTAGGATTGGGAAAAGCAGCCCTCCAAAAAGGAAAAATCGAAACGGCCTTGGTCACCCTTCAAGACGCCTACCAGGATAACGGCGATCACCTGGAATTAACGCACACCTTAGCCAAGGCTTATCATCAGGCCAATCTCGAAGCCAAGGCCCAAGAAACTCTCCAGGCGGCTTTCGAGTCAGCGCCGAACGACCTTGACAACCTGACCCGAAGCGCTGATTTCGCTATGGAGTTAGGCGCTCTTCAGATTGCGATTCCCGCCCTTCAAGAGATCATCCGCCTTGCCCCACAGCGCGTCTCGGCATACCTCCAATTGGGGGAAGCGCAAAGCCTTAATGGAGAGAGGAAACAGGCCAGCCACACTTTTTCTCAACTCTGCGACCTGGAAACCTCGTCCCCACAACCGCTTGCCCAGGCTGGGGAAGAACTTCTTAAATTAGGGGAGTTTCAAAAGGCAATCACCTGCCTGGAGCGCGCGGCTCAAATTTGCGAGGCCAAGTCCACAAACGAGAGTGTGTTGCCCCATACTTGGTCTAAGTTGGCAATTTGTTATCAGGTCGAAGGAGATTCCTCTCAGGCCCTCACCAACCTGGACAAAGCTATCGCCGCTCAGTTAGAAAACCCGGTTTGGCGCCTGCAGAAGGCGGAAATGCTGCAGGAGATGGGACGTTATCAGGCCGCTCTGGCCAGCCTTCACCATGCCCTGGACGTATCGCCCAAAGACCCAGACTTACACTACAAGGCCGCTCTCCTCTATCGTCATGTGGGAGACGGTGAGTCCGCCCTGCACCACGCCGCGAAATCTGAGCAGGGATACAAATCTCTGGGAGAGAAAGCCGCTCTCAAGCGCTACCATGCCCTAACCCTAGCCGCGGACCTGGCGTGCACCATTCTCCAACCAGGGCACGCCCGAAAGATTCTCTCCGCTGGCATGGATGGGATCCTAGAAACGCTCACTGACACGCAATACACTTTATTACATGGAGTATGCCTGTACATTGAACTCCTTCTGGCTGATGATGAAGAGATAGCGGCCGCCCAAACGCTGACCAAATTATTGTCAATAAGCACGCAACTGCCCCGCGTTCAAGCTTTACAAGCTCGGCTCACGGCCCGCCAAGGGAATCTCGAAGAGGGGTCACGTATTCTAGAGGAAGCCATAGCCAGGCATGAGAAGCAGCCTCCTGAAAACGTATATGCGACAACAGCCACGTACTTGGCGCTTGGCCAAGCGGCGCAAGAAGTAGGCCTGTGGAATCAAGCCATCGAATGCTATCAACAGGCCGCAGACTTGTCCCCTCTCAATAAACGCGCCCAGCTCCATCTGGTACGAGCCATCGTCCTCAGAGCAGAAATCCATCGCCTTAACGAAGACCTTCAGGTGCTGCATCACACCCCAGGGAGTGAAAGCATAAGCGCACCAACGCGGCATTTGTTCCACGCGGCCTTGTATCATGAAAACGAGACTGAAGAGGAAGTGCCTCCTGACCCACAATTCCAAAAGTGGCGACTGAGAGGAGATGCTATTTTCACCCCAAACCCGGAAACAGCCACCGCATTGGAAGAATTACCCCCACATGCAGAGAACCTGGCCGCCCAAATTGCAGCTTTCCGCTACAGCCGCCTCCCTGAAAAAGCGACGCTGGCTGCTCAGGAAGCTTACCCTGAAATACAGGGTCACCCCGTTTTGGCGATTCAAACGGCCCTGGCCCTGCTTCCCACTGACCCTAAGATGGCCAATCAAGCGGCACAGACTGCGGCGGATAGCATCAAGGATAATGGCTATACGAAAAGCTTTGGCGCTCAATCAGGAGACAATGTCGCTCGGTCGGGAGACAATGTCGCTCGGTCGGGAGACCTTCGCTATCAATATCGCTATCATCATCAGAGGATCCGTTTACCGGATCCGCTCTTCCACGCCCTGAAAGCTATCACGGCTCAGGGTATGGGCGATGATCAGGCTTCCCGGCAGGCAATCCTCGCAGCGCTCTCCTATTGGGAAGATGAGCCCCGCTGGCAGGCTCTGGCGGGAGAGGTTGCTGAGACGCCCCAAAATGCGATTCTGCACCTAGAAAAAGCTACACAATTAGAACCTGAATATGCAGGGCATTACTTAGCCTTGGGAAAAATTTACCTTGAAGAAGAGCAATCCCAGGACGCCATCTCCGCGCTGCGTCAAGTCACTCACCTAGCGCGAGAGGAACCTCATGCCTGGCTATTGCTCGGAGAGGCCTACCAACAAACGAAGGCATTAGATAAAGCCATAGATTGCACACAGCAAGCGCTGAAGCTTTCACCAGAGAATCTTTCAGCCCGAAAACAATTGGCCATTTTAGGTATGGAAAAAGGAGAGTATTCCGAGGCCGAAACCCATCTCCGGGCGTTGTTGAAACGCAATCCAGACAACGCTGAAATTCTGGAATTACTGGCCCAAACCTTATCCGCGCAAAATCGCCCCCACCAGGCCTTAGATGCTCTTGCCAAAGCCATTCCTCTCCAGAAGAAGTCGCTTCCCCTCCAACTGAAACGGGCTAGGTTACTCCACCAGACAGAGGGCCTCACCGCATCGCTAGACGCCCTACAACATCTAGCGAAAGAATATCCGGATCATCATGAAGTGCTTTTTCCCTTGGCGACCTCATGGGCTGAGGCTGGGGAGCGGCATAAGGCTATCCAAACCGCACAACAGGCTTTAAGGAGCAATCACGGTGGGCCAACATTGCGCCAAAAGGCAAACACCCACATCTTCATGGGACGTTTGCTGCGCCAGTCAGGCCAACTTGACCAAGCCCTTCACCACCTGCATCAAGCCGTTCAACTCTTGCCTCAATCTGGGGAAGCGTACATTGAAATGGGTAAAACCGAACACAAACGCCGCCAATACGACAAAGCTCTCGAAGCCCTCAACCAGGCCATAAAACTATCTCCCCAAGAAAAGCTGGCCTACTACCAGGCCGGTTTAGTGCTCAAAGAACTCAACGATTACGCCCAAGCGGAAAGAATGCTCCGCCAAGCGGCGAAACTCGCTCCCAACGACCTCCGCATCCGCCGGCAATTGGGGGTGCTGGCAACGTTGAATTTGGTGCATGGGGCATGAGGCGGGGGGTGAGGGGCAAGGGGCAAGGGGCATGTGGCACGGGGCATGGGGCATGGGGCATGTGGCATGGGGCAAGTGGCATGGGGCAAGTGGCATGGGGCAAGTGGCATGTGGCAAGTGGCTTGGGAGTCGGTTTCAAACCGACTTTGCGTGACAGCCCGCAATTTATTCGCGGGCGAGTGGCCCACCGGAACACGGTTCCGGTTCGATCGTGGGAAAGTAAACGGCCCCTTATCTTAATGACATTGACGGATTACTGTTCACTGATTACTGTTTACTGATTACTGCTCACTGATTACTGAAACTACCTATGAAACATAAAAATCTCACCCCCCTATCCCCCAATCAGGCATGGCCACGGGATTATCTTATTCGAATGTTGCAAGTGGCCCTGAGCGTGAATGAATATACTTTCGTGCGGCGGGCGGCTGTTGGATGGTTATCCACCTATCGTGGAGATTTAAGGCTTCAATTCCTACACGCCTTGGCGTTATGGAAGGAGGAGCGGCCTGAACAAGCCCTCTCCAACTTGAATACCTTGTGCCAAAAAGATCCCGAATATCTCGAAGCGCAAAAATTACGGGTTGTGCTCCAAGAAACCCAAAAGGAGAATCAAGCTGATGAGACCTGGGGAGCAATTTTCGCCCTATCCCCGCGAGATAATCCACAATCCTCGCCGAAAGTGAAAAACACGCTCCCAACCTGGAGCAAAAAAGTGGCCAAAGCGCGCCTGGCCCTGGAAAGGGATGAGATAAAGGACGCAACCCGGCATATCCAAGAAGCCATGGCTTACGAGATCGAAACTCCTCTGGCGGCTGTGACCCATTTGCGGGTAATGACGGCTGACCCCGACACCCCCTTATTGGCTATTCAAAGTTTGAGCGAGTACTATCATCAAAAATGGCCCGCGTGCTTGCTCCCGGGGCTGGTGCTGGCCGACTCCCTCAACCAAAACGGCCAATCGGAGAAAGGGGTGGGGATGCTGCATAAGGCCGCCACGGAGGATGTCACTGGGCAAGTGGCAGAGCGGTTATGGGGAGATGAGCATGCCTATCGTGATTTGTGGCCGGAGGATTTGCGCGCTCACCTGGCCGTGCGCGTTCCTGCTCCGGTAAGCGCGGCTTTGGGGTGGAATCAGTTACCGGCACCTGACCCTCATCTTTCCCCTCACCCTAACCCTCTCCCAGGGGGAGAGGGGATTGGCCGCCCCAGCCTAACTTCTTCCGGGGGAGAGGGGACTCGGCGCCCTCACCCTAGCCCTCTCCCAGAGGGAGAGGGGATTGGCCTCCCCAGCCTAACTTCTTCCGGGGGAGAGGGGATTGTCCGTCCCGCATCGGGAACTTCTCCTGAAGAATTGATATCTATTCAAAAGGAATTAGAAAGGGCCGCTCGGCGATTAGGACGCCCTTCGCTTACCAAAAGGGATGGGCGCTTCCCGATGTATGTGGCCTTCAGCACACGACATGGGTTAGAAAAAAAGTACGGCCCCAAGACCACACAGGTGATCAAAGATGAAATGGAAAAACTCGCCAGCGCGGTGCGGGAAAAATCAGGCTGGGGAGCGGCAACGATTTTTGTCGATGAGGCCAGCTCCATGGCGAAATTTGATTTGAAACCCGTCCAATCCTACGGGGCCTGGGAATTTAAATTGGCCTTAGCAGACCTGGATGCCGCTTTTGCGAAAAAAGGTTTGATGATTGGCGCCCTGCTGATTGTCGGCGGCCCAGACGTGGTTCCCTTCCATCGTTTGCCCAATCCAGTGGAAGACGCTGACGCCGATGTGCCCTCCGATAATCCCTACGCCACACGGGACGAAAATTATTTTATCCCCGAATGGCAAGTAGCTCGCATGCCGGGAGATGCAGGGAAAGACCCCAGCCCGCTGCTCAGCATGTTGAGAAAGGCCACGGAACATCATCGCCAGATTGAAAACAGAAAATGGTGGAAAAAGGTCTACGACTGGATTGTGGGCTTGTTTTTTGAGTCCAAAAGAGAGTACAGCGCAGGATACAGCGCGGAAGCTTGGGAAGCAGCCTCACAGGAGGTCTTTCGCCCCATTGGGAACAGGGATGATTTAGTGACTTCCCCCCCTTACGGAAGGGATTCTCAGATTCCAGTTCCCGTGACGCGCTTGGGATACTTCAACCTGCACGGCGTGCGGAACAACGCGCCCTGGTACGGACAACGGGATATGACCAAGCCAGGTTCAGGGGTCGCTTATCCGATTGCCCTTCGCCCAGAAGATATTAAAAGCGAAGATGATTCCCCGCTGATACTTTTTAGCGAAGCGTGTTATGGCGCCCATCTGGAAAAAAGAGGGGTCGAAGATTCTCTTGCGCTCAAGTTTTTATGGCGCGGGAGCCAGGCAGTAGCGGGTTCAACGGTCACCTCCTACGGATCGGTGGCTGGGCCGTTGATCGCGGCCGATTTACTGGGCCTCTATTTTTGGCAATATCTCAAGCGTGGCCATTCGAGCGGGGAAGCTTTGAGAAAGGCAAAGATTTCTCTAGCCCAAAAAATGCACAAACGCCAGGGTTATTTGGATGGCGAAGACCAGAAGACGTTGCTTTCTTTTGTGCTGTACGGTGACCCCCTGGTAAATTTAGATTCTACGCGAATGAGCGGCGCGAAGCAAGTGCAACGCGCCCAAACTTCTCCTCCTAAGGTAAAAACGGTTTGCAGCCGGTGCACGATCTCGGAGGACATACCCCCTGATGTGGAGCGACAGGTGAGAACGGTAGTTGAGAAATATCTCCCGGGGATGAAAGATGCTCACTTAAGCCTGGGGGAGGAGCATGGCGCGTGTTTGGGGGAAGACCACCTTTGCCCGACCTCGCAACTGGGGGCAAAATCGCTTCCAGGTGATATCCCCCATCACCGCGTGGTGACTATGCGAAAACATTTCAGTTCGGCGGAGGACCGTTCAGAAGCTCTTCATGAGCATTATGCCCAGATCACATTAGATGAGCAGGGGAAGGTGGTGAAGTTGGCGGTGTCGAGGTAGTTGGGTGGTTGGATAGTTGGTCAGATTGATTTCTGCAACTCTTCAAGCTCTTCCCATTTTTCCAGAGCGGCCAGGCGGGCTTGCTGCGGCCAGGTGCTGAGGTTGGCTAGACGAATACCGGCCTTGGAAAGGCTTCCCCGCAATTCGTCTTCGGACATGAGAGCAATTTGGTAATATAAGCGTATACCTTGCGCATATAGGGCCTGAGAAGTTATTGGGCCTATGCCTTTTATTTTGGTGAGATCATTCCGCTTGGTCGCTGACGGGGCCTTGGTGGGAGAAGGGGTTTCCATCTCGATAGAGGCAAGGCGCTTTTCAGAAGGTTGCATCAGCCACCAATATAGGTAGCCCAGGAAGAATAGGATGGGCAGTACGATAAACAGAAACCAACTCCATTGAGTTTTTTCGCATTGTGTGGGGTGGTCTGAATCGGCTCGCAGAATCATTTTTTCCTCCATTATCCGCTAGGGTCCACTAATTTACGCTAAATCCACTAATCGACGCTAATCTACGCTAATTCACGCTGGCTCTTTGGGATTTCGCGGGGTGCTCGGTTTGGATTGCCAAATCCAAACCATATCTGGGTAGCGAATGCACTACACCACCACATACGGGGATTTGGCAATCCCCTCAGAGCAGAGACTAATGCAGAACCCCGTGAATTCCTAAAGACCCTTCACGCTAATCCACGCTAATCGGGTAATTGCTCAAAATAGTAGTGGTCTGTAGTCGAGATTTCTATATCTCGCGATCTCGCGCCCACGGGGTCACGTTGTGCGCCCACGGGGTCACGTTGTGCGCCTCCGGCGTAGAAACCCCGGCTACACTATCAGCCTATTGAGCAGGTACCTAATCGGCGCGAATTTTCGTCAATTTAGGTTAGTCTATGGTGATGATTGTAACATTGTAGTATGTTTGCGGCAATAGAAAGACTGTTCACAATTCACCAATAACCGTCCCCATCACTTCCACGTCGTATCCGGGGCGTTGGGCGATTGTGCGGCTGAAGGCGGGGTCTTCGAGGATGGTTAAGAGAGGAGCCAGGAGCTGGCTTTCGGCGTGGATTTTGGGAATGATCAGGTCATAGCGCTCGTTGAAGAGGGGGATGAAATCCAGGTCAAGGGCGTGGGCGGCGGCCTCGATGCCTAAACCGCAATCAGCGCGCCCGGAGGCTACAGCAGCAGCCGCGGTCAGGTGCGTGTATTCCTCCCGCTCATAGCCAGCCACTTCCTCCGGGTCAATGCCCGCTTGCCCCAGATGGTAATCCAGCAAAAGGCGCGTCCCCGCTCCCCGCTGGCGGTTGACGTAGAGAATGTCCTCTCGCTTTAGGTCGCTTAGGCCATGAATGTCTTTAGGATTCCCCTTGGGCAAAAATAACCCCTGCGTGCGCCCCACTAAGGCCATGACCAAAACAGGCTGATCGGGTAAATATTGGTCAACATAGGGTAAATTATATTGACCGCTTTCGGGGTCTAGCAAATGCGCTCCGGCCAGGTGAGCTTCTCCACGCCGCAGGGAGACCAATCCTCCCAAGCTTCCGACATTGGCCGAGGCCAAGCGACGGTCGTGCCCGGTGAGAAATTGGGCTAAAATATCCAAAGTCAGGTCGTGAGAGCCAATGGCAAAAATCGTCTTTTGGATCTCGCTGGGAGGACGGTAGAGGCGCACCTTCACCCGCTCCCCGGCGGGATAGCCTTGGGAGCCACGGGGGACGACCACGATTCCATCGGCCCGCACCAGAGAAGTGATCACGCCTGACCCACGGGAGAGGGGGGCGGCCAAGGTTCGCTCCCCAACCTGCCCCACGGTGACGCGCAGGTAGTCATCGTCCCCAGCGGGGGAGGTGATCTTCCGGGTCAGGTCAGCGTCCACCTCCACCGGCTGGCGGGGGGAGCGTCCCATCCAGCGCGCCAAGAGCGGTTCGACGAAAATTTCACCGGTCAGGGCGGTCGAAACGGGATAACCGGGCACACCGATGATGGGCACTTTTCTATCTCCGGCGTTAATGAGACCCAAAATCACAGGGTGCCCAGGGCGAACGGCCACACCATGCACCAAAAGTTGACCCAACTCCTCCACCACACGGGCTGAATAATCTTCGGAGCCGGCTGATGAACCGGCGTTGAGCAAAATTAGGTCATGGGCCTGGGCGGCCTCCCGCACACGGGCACTGATGGCCTGATACTCATCGGGGATGATGGGGTAACGCCGCGCCTCTCCCCCCCACTCTTCAACTTGAGCCGCCAAAACAAGGGAGTTGTACTCTATAATATCTCCTTCCTCCGGGGGATGGCCGATGGGGACAAGCTCTGTTCCGGTGGGAAGAATGGCCACGCGGGGGGGGATGGCAACCTCCACCGAGTCGTGGCCGCATCCCGCTATGGCGCCCAGGTCTACGGGGCGGAGGACGTGGCCGGCGGGGAGGACGAGCTGCGTGGCGACCATATCCTCCCCCATGGGGCGGACGTGACTCCACGGCGGGACAGCGGCCCGGACCCGGATGAGGGCTGGGCGGCGGGGCGTCTCCGAGGGTTGCCCATCTTCTCCCAGGGGCTCTACGTCTTCAATGGGAATGACGGCATTGGCCCACGCGGGGAGAGGGTCTCCGGTATCTACGTATTCGGTCTGTGGGCCGTAGTTAAGACTGATGGGTCGAGTCTGCAAGGCGCCGTTGGTTTCGTGGGCGCGGATAGCAAACCCATCCATAGCGGAGGCGTGATAATGGGGCGAGGAGATTTTGGCCCAAATTGGGGCGGCTAAAACTCGTCCCAGGGCGTGTACGTCCAATGGGATGGTTTCGGTTTGGAGAGGCTTATCCAGGCCAGCTTCGGCGAGGGCACTGTTTAGGCGTTCTATTGCTGTGGAGAGGGGGATGTCGTGGAGGTAGATGGGCATAGTTTGGGGGTGTGCGAGTTACGATTGGCGAGTTGCGAGGTGCGCTGCACTCCGGTTTTTGGAGTGCGTTGCACCTTGGTGGTCAGAGTGGCCGTAGCGAAAATTAGAGGGTATGCAAATGCTCTTCCAGGGATTGGGCATCTTCGATGTTTCCTTGGCTTGTGGCATGGCGGGCGGCTTGACGGTAGTAGTGAATGGCTTTCTCACGTTCATCAGCTTTTTCGTATTGTTCGGCCACCATGACGCTCAGCTCCGGGCTAACGCGCTCCGCTAACCATCGGGCCACAGCCAGGTGACATTGTCCACGATATTTATGAGGCAAGAGGCTATAGGCAACTTCTTGAAGGAGGGTGTGTTTGAAGATAAATTCGCGTTCACCAGCAAAGGTGCTTCCGGCTCGGGGGAAGGCCATCTCCGCTCTGGTAAGCTCATGAAGGGCATTTTCAATATTCTCTCGTATTGTTAACGTGGAAACATCTAAAATGGTCGTTGTTCCAGAAGCTTTTTGCATAGCTGCTAACACCGCGTCCTCCCAAAATACCCGGCCGACTACGGCGGCTAAAAGGGCTACACCACGCGCTGCAGAGGAGAGGGAGTCTAAACGGGCCTGAAGCAATAAATGCAGCGAGCGAGGCAGGTGCTCTTGAATGTCCAGTTTTGAAAAATCCTCGCGTGGGGAGCGAACCAGGCTTTTTACAAGTTCTTCCAAATAGAAGGGGTTGCCGCCCGCCCGCTGAACAAGCTGAGAAAGAACGTCGGGGGAAACAGACTTTAAAGCTGGATAAGCCCTCCGCACCAGTTCAGGGTCCAAGTCAAACGGTTTGAGGTCAATGTCCTTGGCCATATCCTCAAGTTGGGGATAACGTTGAAAAGTTTGGGGACGACCTCCACCCAAAATAAACATAGAGAGTTTTCCCTCTCTTGTATTCACTAAATAGCGTAGCAGGCTCATGCTCCCTTGATCCGCCCATTGCAGGTCGTCCAAGGCCAAAACCAGGGGGCCTTCGTTCTGGGACCGGGATAATATTTCATTATGGAGAGCAAAAGCGCGTTGTAATTTTTGTTCTGGGCGGTCATTAAAAGGTGCTAAATAACGGCTCTCAGGCCATTCGATACCCACTAAATCCCCAATTAAATGGGCCGTTTCCACCGCTGAGATAGGCCCCAAGCGTTGCCCCCACAAGGAGCGTACACCGTTGATGAACTTTTCGCGGGCGGCTTGAGGAGAATCATCTTCCCGGCATTCAAAAAGGTTCAACCACAAGTTGCGCCACAGATAAAAAGGCACTTTAGAAGCCTGTTGGAAGGCTCGACTAGAAATCAACCTTAGGTGAGGTTCTTCGACCTCTAAACGGCTGGCAAATTCCATCATCAGGCGTGACTTTCCAAGTCCTATATCGCCTCTCACAATCGCTAAGAGGGGGTATTCTTTGTGTTGAGCCTGGCGGTATAAGTCTGCTAAGTGCTTGAGTTTTTCTTCCCGGCTTACCAGATTGGTTTCTAGACCACCCGCGCTCCGGTAGCGAAGTTTCGTAGGCTGCTGCAAAGCTTCGGTGACCTGGTAAACCTGTATCGGGTCTTCTTTTCCGCGCAATTTTAATAGCCCCAGGTCACTCATCCGAAAGACGCCCCGAACAAATTGGTAGGTGGCTTCACTAATGCCAAGAGTGCCAGTTTGTGCCTCTATCTCAATGCGCTTGGCAATGTTGACGGTATCTCCCAAGACGGTGTACTCATCCCGCAGCCCCACATATCCCGCTAAGGCTAGGCCGGAATGAATTCCTACTCGTAAATCTAGCTGTCTAGTCTCTTTGCAAGAGGAATTCTTTTTATAAGTTTCCAAAGCCTCCAGGATGGCCAATCCAGCCGCAACGGCCCGTTCAGCGTCATCCTCCCGAGCCTGTGGCGCACCCCAAACGACCATGAAGGCGTCCCCCATGTGTTTATCAATATAGCCGCCGTGCTCCTCAATAACCTGATCCAATTCCAACCAAACACCACGCATGAGGTCACTCACCACTTCAAAATCCAATTGATCGGCCAGTGAGGTGAAGCCATGCACATCGGCAAAGAGAACGGTCACTAATCTGCGTTCTTCAGGGTATTGGCTGTTTTTACTATTGTTCATAGAGTAAACCATGTTTTCATACTGCGGATGTTATCGTGCGCTCTTTATTCTACCAAGAAAAGGTTAAGTTGGAAGCGTTAAACGTGATGAGTAAAAGCGTGAAATGTCACCCGAAGACAAGTCGTAATAAAGCAATCGTCCTCTTATTTCTAGACACAGGAGTACGGATCGGGGAGCATGTGCACCTAAAGAGAGGGGATGTGGACTTGGAGACAGGGGCAGTTACGGTCAATGTCATTAAGTTTAGCTCGGTTGTAGACCTGACAGGTTTCCCGACGCGACATTTTTAACTCGATTCGGTGCAACCAAGAGCATATTTCTGTCTAAAAGTGTGCTCTAAAACCTGTCAGGTCTGGGC
>JAANWX010000032.1 GCA_018263575.1 Chloroflexota bacterium
ACCTCTTGCCCTGGGTTCAGGTTCCCGGGCGGGGCTCCCTGGGCATCACAGAAACGATCCGCGTCACCAAAGATGGTTGTGAAATTCTGACGAATTTTGAGCGGAAGCTATTTACCAAGTAAAAAGTAACGAGTAATGAGTAATGCGTCAATGTCATTTCGTTAGGGCGTCACTCATTACTGCCTAGTCAATGTCATTTCGAACGAAGTGAGAAATCTTTCGGTGATGCGTGAATAACAACTCGACACCAAGATTTCTCCTCGTTCCTCGTCGAAATGACATACTTTGTTTCACTAACTTAATGACATTGACTGCCTGGTAATAGTGAAGGTATCTCACCGAACGGCACTGCTCGGTGGGGACACCATCGCTATCCACACTTGTTACTCATCACTCGTTACTCATTACTCATCACGCACCACTCCCCAGGAGCACATCATGTCCCTTGAAAAATCCCCCATCAGCACCGACGTCAACTTTGAAAAGGAGGGCAAACAATTCTCTTATTTGCGTGTGCCCTACTCCCGAAACGATTCCGCCTGGGGGGGCGTGTTCGTTCCTGTTGTTGTAGTCAAAAATGGTAAAGGGCCAACCGTGCTCTTTGTGGGCGGCAACCATGGTGGAGAATATGAAGGTTCCGTGACTTTGTTGAAACTCAGCCGCACGTTGGAAGCCGACCAAATTCAGGGGCGGGTGATCCTTTTGCCAGCCCTGAACCTACCGGCCGTTCAAGCCGGTGAGCGGGTCTCCCCCATTGATGGCCGGGACATGAACCGAACTTTCCCTGGAAAACACAACGGCACCATCTCCCAAATCATCGCCCACTACGTGCACGAAGCCATCCTACCCCTCTGCGACGCGGTGATCGACCTGCACTCCGGCGGCTATTCGCTCGACCTGATGCCCTACAACAGCATGCACTACCTCCCCGACGAAGAACTGCGAAAGCGCACCATGGCCGCCCTCAAGGCCTTCGACGCTCCGGTTTCCCTGGTCATGCGCGAGTTCACGGGCGAGGGATTGCTGGACTACGCTGTGGAGGGGATGGGGAAAATCTTCCTATGTGCCGAGATCGGCGGGCGCGGTGTTCTCTCCCCTTCTAAGCTGAAAATTGCCGAAAGGGGTGTGCAAAATATGCTCAAACATTTCAACCTCATCAAGGGAGATCTGGCAAAGCCGACCACACGCCTCATGGAAGTCCCTGAAACCGGCAACTATGCCTATGCACAAAGTAATGGGATTTATGAGGCTTTCTTCGAGATTGGGGAAGAGGTCCCGGCCGGCCAACCCGTGGGGCAGGTTCACTATCCCGAATCCCCGGAGCGCGAGCCGGAAGTCTTGACCATTGGCCGGGGGGGCGTATTGGTCGGCACCCGGGGGCCCGGTTTTGTGGAGCGGGGGGACTGCGTGGCCGTCACCGCGCAGGACCTGGAGTAGGGCAGATTTACATCTACCGCCATATGTGGCGGGTAGCGTACCTTTTCAGGTATGCTACGCGAAAAGCCGCCCTACGTTGGCCACGCTAAAAGGAGTCCCCTCTTGGAAAATTTGCATTTCACCATAGACACCCCCTATTTGACCCAAACGACCCAAGAACTGGTGCGGATCAACTCGATCAATCCCTCCCTGACCCCGGATGGCCCTGGCGAAGCTGAGATTGGCGACTATCTAGCCGATCAACTCAATCAGCTTGGCCTGGCCGTTAGCACAAGCGAAATCGAACCTGGACGCGTTAATGTGCTTGGCATGATGCAGGGCGTTGGTGATGGCCGCACGTTGCTTCTCAACGCCCACACGGACACGGTCGGCGTGGAGGGCATGACCATCGACCCCTTCGAGGCCGAGACTCGCGCTGGCCGCCTGTACGGGCGCGGCGCCTATGACATGAAAGCCAGCCTGGCCGCCATGCTGGCGGCGGTGAAAGCGCTCCGTGACGCGGGGGTCGAGTTACAGGGTGATTTGTTGATCACCGCCGTGGCCGATGAAGAGCACAGCAGTATCGGCACCGAAGCGCTTCTCCAGCACGTTCACGCGGATGGGGCCATCGTCACCGAGCCGACCGACCTGGCCATCTGCCGCGCCCACCGGGGCTTCATCTGGTACAATATCGAGACCATCGGGCGTGCGGCTCACGGCAGCCGCTACCAGGAGGGAATCGACGCCAACCTGCATATGGGCCGCGTTTTGGCTGAGCTTGATGCGCTTTCGCAAGCATTGGTAGCGCGAAAGCCCCATCCACTGATGGGACCGCCCTCGCTGAATGCTGCCATTCTACGGGGCGGCACCGAAGTGAGCACCTATGCCGATCGCTGCTTGCTGAAGATGGAACGCCGCACCATCGCTGGTGAGACCGAAGCGAGTTGCAGGCAAGAATTACAGCAAATTCTGGATCAACTCGCCAGCCATGATAAGGATTTCGAGGCTCTCCTGCGCTTTATCTTCGAACGCAGACCCTTCGAGGTCCCCGCGTCGGCGGCTATTGTTCAAGTTCTGGACCGCGCCTGCCACGATGTGCTCGACACTATGCCCGAACACATTGGCCAAACTTTCTGGACGGACGCGGCTTTATTCGCCGATGCGGGCATGGAAACCGTCCTCCTTGGGCCAAGAGGCCATGGCCTGCATGCTGCCGAAGAGTGGGTTGACCTGGAATCAGTCTCTCAGTTGGCACAGATTCTAACCCGGGCAGCTATTAAGTATTGTGGAATAACGTAGCCCTGGAGAAACATTACCCGCATCATCTCAA
This sequence comes from Chloroflexota bacterium, assembly GCA_018263575.1. GTDB lineage: Bacteria > Chloroflexota > Anaerolineae > Anaerolineales > UBA11858 > B10-G9. Next base: position 2,747 of record JAANWX010000032.1, read on the forward strand.
TAATTTGGGGAGGAATAAACCAGGTTTCTCTGAGAAACCTGGTTTATTCCTCCTTTCTACTATTCGCCATGCACCGCCGCCGCCTCAAACGATAGCCCGTTCTCCGTCAGCGCCCAGGCGGTTTTGTTGAGGGCATCAATCTTATCCTGGAAGTTGAGGGCCAGGGCATCCCAATCACCCGCTTCTATGACCTCTTCTTTATCCCGGAAGTAGTCGAGGATGTCGGAGGGGTGTTCGCGAGTCTGGTCAATCTCGGGGTCACCGCCTTCGTGTTTGGCGGAGATGTTGGCAACATGGTCAGCGATTTCGACAAGTTCATCACGGCGGTTGTAGGGCTGGATGACGATGCTCTTGTAGGTCTCGGTGATATGATGCTCGAAGCGCACCACGTCCTCGAAGCCCCAATCTGCCCGGAATTGAGCCGTGATCTCCATGGTCTCGTTGTTGACGCTGTTGCTCCAGTTGAAGCCAATCAGCGGGGAAGTGCCATCATCTCGAGCGAAGAGTTTCGCGCCCAGCAGAGTCCATAATCCGGCATAGGGATTGTCGTTGCCCATGAAAACCGAAATCTTGAATTCTATGTCCACGCCCAAACGGTGGAGCATGTAGCCGAGGAAAACTGTCCCAGGGTTGATATTCAGGACTTGGGTTAGGCCATATTCAGTGTAATAATAGAGATATTCGTCCAACCATGCCAAGGCGTGATCGTTGGGCTGGCCTACACCGCCAAAATAACCGGTGATGGTCTCCGGCCCGCCCAGGTGAACGTTGGAGCCATCCGTGCCCTTGGTGTCGAGCGTTTCTACGTAGCTGGCGCCCAAAATTTGCATCGCCGCTGCAAAAGCGACCAGGTCGCCATCTTCTTCTTGTTCTTTCATCTTACGGACGCGGATGAAGCGGCCAGGCATGAGAAAATTTTCTTCAATGGCGCGTTTAGCCGCTGTGATCAACCAAGGAAAATACTGGCATGCGCTAACTTCGAGGGTGACAGCGAAATCATCCGCGAAATCCGTTGTCTCTGCCCTATCACCAAGCACCTTGTGCCGGTAATCGTCCACACTCATGAACGCGCCCTGGTCACGTTGCTCGATGAGCCATTCCAGGTCTGCCAAGTATTCGGGTTTGATCTCCTTTACCTTGGCAAGCAAATTATCAAGTTGGCGGGCTTCCTCGGCCTTAGCATTGATCTCCTCTGGCGTGCCGTACTTGGCAACAACATCAAAAAAATCATTCATCACACGCATCTCAGGGTTGAGCAGAACGCTGTTAATAGCGTCAATGCGCTCAGGGGATATTTCTAATCTTTGGCGTAAATTGGTCATCAGTAGTCTCCTTTGGGGGGATGTTAGTTTTGTAGTCGTTAGTCTTGTAGTCGCTAGTCTTGTAGTCGTTAGTCTTGTAGCCGCTAGTCTTGTAGCCATTGCTGTCCCGTGATTAAGCTCGGTGATGATAATCAGACTACCAGACTACCAGACTGCCAGACTATCAGACTATCAGACTAGAGACTATCAGACTACTCCAATAACTCCATCAACTCGTCGTATTCCTCATCTTTCATCGTAAACCAGTTTTCTGGCTGGGGGAAAGTTTTATCCTTGACCTCGTTATGATATTCTTGGAGACCTTCGAGGATGACTTTTCCGGCATCTCCAAAGACCTTGGCCATGCGGGGTTTGAAATTAGGATAGAGGCCAAACATATCATGGTAAATTAACAATTGGCCATGGGCGTGGGGGCCTGAGCCGAGGCTGAGGATCAGACAGTCTTCAGCGCGTTCGGTGATGATCTTGCACACCCGGTCGGGAACCATTTCTAGCAAGATGGCAAAAGCACCCGCCTCTTCAATGGCCTTGGCGTCATCGATGATCTGCTTGGCCTGGCCCGCTCCCCGGCCCTGCACCCGGAATCCGCCCAGGGCGGCCACACTCTGGGGCGTGAGTCCCAGGTGACCGACAACGGGAATCCCGGCCGCGCGAATACCGGCCACTCTGCTGACGATCTCACTTCCGCCTTCCAGTTTGATGGCGTCACAGCTCGCTTCTGCCATGAACCGCCCCGCGTTACGAATAGCGGATTCAACGCTGGGCTGATAGGACATATAGGGCATGTCGCCAATCAAAAATGCGGTTGGCGCGCCCCGCCGGACGGCTTGGGTGTGACGAATCATGTCATCCATGGTCACGGGCAAAGTACTGTCATACCCGAGCATGGTCATCCCCAGGCTGTCGCCGACCAGAATCATATCTACCCCAGCCTCTTCTTGAAAGCTAGCCGTGGGGTAGTCATAACAAGTCAGCCATGAAAGGGGTTCTTTTTGCTTGGCCTTCGTGAATAAGGTGCGAATAGTAACTTTTTTTCGATCTGCCATAATAGGCCTCCGGTAGTGAAACGTAAAATGTGAAACGTGAAATCGTGAAGCGTGAAATCACGTTTTTTGAAATGGAATTTACAAATCTAGTGGGCATTATAAACTGCGGCCACCTTTTCTTCAACTGACGTTTATCCATATTGAGGATACAGAAGAAACAAAGTAGACATAGGAAACAGAGGGGACAGAGGAGACAAAGGGGGCAGAGGAGGCAAAATACCATCATGAAACTGAAACACCACATGCCACATGTCACCTGCCACATGCCACCTGCACACATGCACACTCGTCCGTCCCTAATATATTTCTGATATATTACAGGGAATTTGTGACGAATATAACTTGCCCTAAAAGCATTTTTTGACCATAATAAGACCTAGTATAAAAGGGGGAGGTCTGGTATTGGTAATAATCGTATATAGGAGTTGACTCTATGACAGCTAAAAAAATTGATGGTCGAGCAATTGCCAAAGAAGTCCGCACCGCGGTAGCGGCCGATGTGGCAGCAATGGTTGCTGAGGGACATAACCCACCGGGATTAGCCACAGTCCTGGTTGGTGAAGACCCTGCCTCGCAAGTTTATGTGCGCATGAAGCACAGAGCTTGTGAGAAAGCGGGTATTAAATCATTTCACCATGAATTACCCGCCACGGCAACACAGGATGAAGTGGAGACTTTGGTGAAAGAATTGAATGCCAATCCGGAAGTGCATGGTATTTTGGTACAATTACCATTACCCGATGGCCTGGACGACGAACAAGTCTTAAACTCAATTAGCATTGATAAAGACGTAGATGGATTCCATCCTATCAATATTGGGCGTCTCGCCCAAAAAGGCCGTGAGCCTCAGTTTATTCCCTGCACGCCCCATGGATGCATTCACTTGTTGAAGACTTCGGGCGTTGAGTTAGAAGGCGCCAACGCGGTTGTTCTGGGGCGTTCGAACATCGTCGGCATGCCAGTCGCCCTCTTGTTGGTAGGAGAGAACGCCACCGTCACCATCTGCCACTCCCGCACCCGGAATCTTGCAGAAAAATGCCGCGAGGCGGATATTCTAATTGCCGCCGTTGGACGCCCGGAAATGGTAAAGGGTGATTGGATCAAACCAGGCGCCGCAGTCATTGATGTGGGCGTAAATCGCGTTGACGATGAAACCCGTGAGCGCGGCTACTATTTAGCCGGTGATGTTGATTACGACGAAGCTAAAGAGGTTGCTGGCTACCTGACCCCTGTTCCCGGCGGTGTCGGCCCCATGACGATCGCTATGCTGCTTCGTAATACTGTTCGAGCCGCAAAAATTGCCTACAGTGAATAATTTTGTTCGAGGATTTGTATGTATCATTTCAAAAACTCGAAGAATGATGTAGGGCGATTTGGTATCGCCAAAGGCACGCACCGCGATCGCCAGTCGAAATACCATTTCGACCTACATTCTCCCGAAATATTGAAAAGATACGGAAATTCTTATTTAGACACGTTGCCCATTTATAAGGAGTAAAAAAATGCCTATTGAAATAAAGCACCCCGTCCCCTCAGATATTGACATCGCTCATGCCGCCGAAAAATTACCCATCACCGAAATAGCAAAAAGTGTTGGCCTGTTGGATGATGAGCTAGAGCTTTACGGCAAATATAAAGCCAAGGTAAAGTTAGATGTCCTAGAACGCTTGAAAGATGCCCCCAATGGAAAATACATTGACGTGACGGCAATTACCCCCACACCTTTGGGTGAGGGGAAAACCGTGACCACCATTGGGGTGAGTCAGGGTCTTCATTATATTGGCGAGAAAGTCTTCACCTGCATTCGCCAGCCCAGCCAAGGACCGACCTTTGGGATCAAGGGTGGCGCGGCCGGTGGCGGCTATTCCCAGGTTGTACCGATGGAAGACTTCAACCTGCACCTGACGGGCGACATCCATGCCGTGGGTGCGGCCCACAACCTCTTAGCCGCAGCAATCGAAAACCGCATGGCCAAGGAATCCCGCTGGAGTACCGCTTTCTTAGCCAAAGCCCTTTGCCCAGATGGCGAATATACCGATTCCATGCGCAAACGCCTGGATAAACTGGGCATTGAATCTGAAAAACCCGCTGACTTAAGTGAAGATGATAAGGAACGCATGTTCCGCCTCAACATTGACCCCAGTTCAATTCAATGGCGGCGCGTAGTGGATGTCTCCGATGCGGCGCTGCGGGACATCACCGTTGGGAAGGGCGGCAATGGCCTGCCGCGCGAAACCGGCTATGACATTACGGTTGCTTCCGAAATTATGGCCGCGTTAGGGATGTGCAGCAGCTTGGCTGACCTCCGCGAGCGCATGGGTCGCATCATCATTGGCACCAACAAAACAGGCGGTAAACGTCAGGTAGATCGTCCGGTGATGCCCATCACGGCTGAAGACCTGAACGTCTCCGGGGCCATGACTGTCTTGCTCAAAGATGCCATCAAACCTAACATGATGCAAACCTTGCCCGGCAGTCCCGCTTTCGTTCACACTGGACCGTTCGCCAACATTGCTCAGGGCAACAGCTCCATCATGGCTGATAAAATTGCCCTTAAATTAGTTGGAGAAGACGGCTATGTCGTCACAGAATCCGGCTTTGGTGCTGACTGCGGCATGGAGAAATTCATGAACCTCAAGAGCCGCGTCAGTGGGTTGGTTCCCAACTGTGTGGTGATGGTTGCTACCATACGCGCTCTCAAGATGCACGGCGGCGGCCCCAAAGTTGTGGCCGGTAAACCATTAGACAAGGCTTATACTAACGAGAACCTAGAGCTGTTAGAAGCTGGATTACCCAACTTGTTGCAGCACATTGAAAACGCTACCAAGTTCGGCGTGCCGGTTGTTGTAGCCATCAACCGCTTCACCACCGACACAGACGCTGAGGTTGCCTTGGTACGTGAACGCGCCAAAGAGACCGGAGCCTACGACGCTGTTGCCAGCGAAGTTTGGACTTATGGTGGCAAGGGTGGCGCTGACCTTGCCCGTGCTGTTGTCAAAGCCATTGAGGAAGAAGAGAATAACTTCAAATTTCTCTACGATGACGACATGTCAATCAAGGAAAAAATCGAGACCGTTGCCCGTGAAATCTATCGAGCCGATGGTGTGGATTACTCCCCCGCGGCTGAGGCCAAGATCAAGCAATTCACCAAGATGGGATTGAGCCATCTGCCGCTCTGCATGGCGAAGACACATCTTTCGTTCTCCTCTGATGCATCGCTCAAGGGTGCCCCACGCGGCTTCCGCATGCCGATCACCGACGTGCGTGCCAGTGTAGGCGCAGGCTTCATCTTCCCGCTCTTGGGCACGATGAAGACCATGCCCGGCCTGCCCACCCGCCCGGTATACACCGATATTGATATTGACGTGGAAACTGGCGAGGTTGTAGGCTTGTCGTAGTCTTAGCTGCAGCTCACGTAACCGAGTTCAGAAGGGTGGCTGTTGCATATGGTAATAGCCACCCTTTTCTCTTAGTTATCAGTAGATTTAGGCTTTCCCATGGGAAAATCAGGAGCCGTCGACATTCGCTGGCATCAATATCGGGCCACATGGGAAGCTGTGGATGGCGAGATTATCGAGGAATCTCTCATCACTATCTATGTCAATGGGATAGAGATCGCCGCTCTAATGGGAACTCCCCTCCATTTGGATTGGTTGGCCTTAGGCTTCTTGAAAAATGAAGGTTTGATTGAAACCCCAAAGGTAGTAGAGAGTCTTTGGGTCACACAAGATAGATGCTGCGTGGATGTGTGGCTCTCCCATGAGGTCCAAAAACCCAAACGGGTGATCATTACCTCCGGCTGTGGGGGCGGCCTCACCTTTGATGATCCCTCCCTGGGCATCGAGCCGATCCGTTCCTCGTTGCGGGTTGAGCCGGAACAGATCCTGGACATGTTCAACTCCCTCCAATCTTCAGAGAGCCTATACGCTCGGGCACGCGGCGTGCATGCTTCTGGGCTGATGGATGCGGAAGAGGATCAGCTTCTGGCGGTTGCCGAAGACGTTGGCCGGCATAACAGTATTGACAAAGTGCATGGGGCTTGCCTGCAGGCAGGGATTGAAACGCGCGGGCGTGTACTTTTGACCACCGGTCGGATCTCCTCCGAAATGCTGCGCAAGGGAGCAGTGATGGGGTGCCCCATTGTCGCCTCCCGCACCTCGCCAACTTCCCTTTCCATGGAGATGGCCCAAGCCTGGAACATTACCCTGGTTGGCTACGTCCGCGGCGGCGGGATGCAGGTCTATACGCACCCAGAAAGATTGGGGTACAAAAGTGAGACGTGATGAGTAAAACCTAAAGAGTAACCAAGCGAATCTGATTTGCTGCTGTCTCGCAGAATCCACCTCCACGGATTAGAATCAATGAGCACCAAAATCGATGCGGGCCGGTTTTGCAACACAGAGTTGATTTCCAATCGATTTATTACTTCGTCATTTCATTACTCATCACTCATCGCTCATTAATCATCACTCATCACTCATCACTCTTTACTCTTTACTTATCATTCATCACCTCACAAGGAGCCATCATGGACAAAGCATTAGAAACTATTTTTTCGCAATTTGAAGGAAAACGGGAAGAAATCATCCCCATTTTGCAGAAAGTACAAGAAGAATATACCTACCTTCCTGAACATTTAATGGAAGAAATTGCTGATTTTACTCATGTTCCAGGAAGTGATATTTATGGCGTAGCCACTTTCTACGCTCAATTTCGATTTACTCCAACTGGAGATAAAATTGTTTCAGTATGTAGAGGAACAGCTTGCCACGTTCGGGGAGCGCCAGCTATTTACGAAGAGATAACTGACCAGTTGGGTCTCGAGGGGGAGGGAACCACAGAAGATCAAAAATATACGGTGGAAACTGTGGCTTGTGTTGGCTGTTGCGCCTTGGCGCCGGTTATTACCATCAATGAAGAAGTGCATGGTGACCTAACCAAGAAAAAAGTGCGCAAGCTCTTGAAAAAAGAAGGGAGGAAGAATGGAAGATAAAAAACGTACTATTCTTATCTGTCGAGGCACAGGCTGTGAATCTGCGAAATCGCCCCAAATTCAGGCGGCGCTCGAAGAAAAGGTTCAAGGCTTGAATGTTGAAGTTAAATTCACAGGTTGTCACGGTATGTGCCAACAGGGACCTATTGTTGTTGTCGAGCCAGAAGACATCTTCTATGCTCATGTCAAACTTCGGGATGTCCCTAAAATTGTAGAATCACATATTAAAAATGATGAGGTTGTTGAGCGTTTGGTCTATGAAGACCCAACCACCAAGGAAAAAATTCCTACATACCACGATATACCTTTTTATAAACGACAAAAGCGATTGGTCTTGCGTAATTGTGGGCAAATTGACCCTGAAAACATAGATGATGCCCTTGCTCGTGATAGTTATGCCGGGCTGGGCGAAGCCTTGAAGATGGAACCGGTCGAAATCGTTGCGGAAGTCAAAAAATCAGGCTTGCGTGGACGTGGCGGCGGAGGCTTTCCGACAGGGCTGAAGTGGGAGTTTACCCAGAAAGCAGCAGGCGATGTCAAATATGTGCTTTGCAACGCCGACGAAGGTGATCCCGGAGCTTTCATGGATCGTTCAGTCTTGGAGGGTGACCCTCACGCGGTTTTAGAGGGCATGATCATCGCCGGATTTGCCATTAGCGCCAAACAGGGCTATATTTATTGCCGTGCCGAATATCCTTTGGCAATTAAGAGGTTGCAAATTGCCATCGAGCAAGCCAGAGAGCACGGCTATCTTGGCAAGGACATCCTGGGCAGTGGTTTTGATTTTGATATCGAAATCTTCCACGGCGCAGGCGCTTTTGTGTGTGGTGAGGAAACGGCCCTGATCACCTCTATTGAAGGTAATCGCGGTATGCCCCGCAACCGGCCTCCCTACCCAGCCAACGAGGGATTGTACGGAAAACCCACCTTGCTCAACAACGTAAAAACTTACGCCAATATTCCCCTGATTATCACGAATGGTTCGGGCTGGTTTGCAGATATTGGTACCGAGAACAGTAAAGGGACAGCCGTTTTTGCCCTTACCGGAAAGATTGCCAATAGTGGGTTGATAGAAGTTCCCATGGGCGTCACCCTACGAGAGATCATTTATGACATTGGGGGTGGCATTTTAGACAGCAAGGAATTCAAAGCTGTTCAAACAGGTGGTCCTTCGGGGGGATGTTTGCCGGAATCGTTCCTGGATACCCCTGTGGACTATGACTCATTGATAGAAGCCGGCTCGATGATGGGGTCAGGTGGTATGGTCGTCATGGATGAAGACACCTGTATGGTCGACGTTGCTCGTTATTTCTTGGACTTCACAGAAAAGGAATCGTGCGGAAAATGCGTCCCATGCCGAATCGGAACCAAACAAATGCTGACCATCTTAGAAGATATTGTTGAAGGACGCGGCAAACCTGGTGACATTGATCGCTTGGAAGAATTGGCTCATGGTATCAAAATCGGATCCTTGTGTGGCCTGGGACAAACAGCCCCGAACCCTGTTTTGACGACTATCCGCTATTTCCGAGATGAGTACGAAGCTCACATTTATGATAACGCTTGCCCGGCGAAACAGTGTAAAGAATTCATCTCCTACCACATTGTAGACTCCTGCATAGGATGTGGTCTTTGCCGCCGGAATTGCCCGGTTGACGCCATTACTGGTGAACAAAAAGAACTTCACCACATCGACCAAGAGCTTTGCATTCAATGCGGTGAATGTTATGAAGTTTGCCCGCCGAAAGTCTTTTCCATAGAAATTCACACGGGAGAGAAATCAACAGAACCTGAACCAGTTTTGCAAGTCGTAACTGGATAGCATTGGAGAAACCTTTTATGGATCAATTTACATTTACTATCGATGGACAAACAATCACCGCCGAAGATGGCATGTCCATAATGGACGCCGCTTTGGCGAACGATATTTACATCCCCTATCTTTGCCATCACCCTGACCTGGAACCTGTGGGGGCCTGCCGCCTGTGCGGCGTTGAGGTGGATGGCAGGCCGATGGTCATGTCGTGTATGACCCCCGCAAAAGAAGGCACTGACGTAAGAACCAACAGCCCGGCAATTTACCAGGCCCGCAAAGTGGCCATGGAATTGTTGATCATGGATCATGACATGGACTGCCTGGCCTGTGAAGCGGCTGATGATTGTGATCTTCTGAAAGTTTCGGCTTACCTGGGCATACAACCGGAGCAATTAGAAGGTTTGCGCCCCCTGGGCAGACAACTTCCCATTGACGATTCGAATCCCTATTTCCAATTCGACCCCAACAAATGTATACTTTGCGGGATTTGTGTTCGCACCTGCAACGAGATTGTCGGCTTAGGCGCGCTGGGCTACATCAACCGTGGGATCGAAACCGTCGTTGGCACCTTTGGCGATAAAGGATTTGTCGATTCAATCTGTGAATCTTGCGGAGAATGTGTCGTTCGTTGCCCGGTAGGATCTCTGGCGCCAAAGAAACCGCAATTGGCCGCCCGAGAAATAAGTACCATTTGCGCCTACTGCGGCGTGGGATGCGGAATTCATTTCGGAGTCAGGGGAGACGAAATCGTCAGCACCCGAGCCGACCGGGAAAGCCCCGCCAACCGGGGCAGCCTGTGCGTCAAGGGACGCTATGGCTTCAACTTCATCAACCACCCCGACCGGCTAACCACGCCCCTCATCAAAAAAGACGGCCAATTTGTGGAATCTTCCTGGGAAGAAGCCATCACCCTCGTAGCTGATAAACTCTCCAACTACCATGGCGAAGAATTCGCGGCCCTGACCTCAGCCAAATGCACCAACGAAGATAATTACGTCGTGCAGAAATTCACCAGGGCGGTGATGGGAACCAACACCATTGACCATTGTGCCAGGCTTTGACACTCTCCTACTGTGGCCGGTCTGGTCACAACATTTGGCAGCGGCGCAATGACCAACTCCATCGCGGAAATCGATGACGCGGGAACCATTTTCGTCATTGGCTCGAACACTACCTCGGCGCACCCGGTGATTGGACAGCGCATGAGAAGGGCGGCTCGAAACGGGGCCACGATCATCGTTGCTAATCCCAAGGAAATCGACCTTGTGCGTTCCGCCTCCTACTTCATTCAGCACAAGCCCGGCTCGGACGTGGCCCTGCTGATGGGGATGGCACGCTACATCATCGAGAACGACTTACACGACAAGGAATTCATCGCCGAACGCTGCGAGAACTTCGAAGCCTTCGAAGAATCCTTAGCACCTTTCACGCCGGAATTCGTGGAAGAAATCACCGGTGTTTCCTGGGAAGAGATTGGCCAGGTGGCGCGGATTTATGCCACCAACCAACCCGCCTCCATCTTTTACGCCATGGGGATCACCCAGCACACCCACGGGACCGACAACGTGATGGCGACCGCCAACCTGGCCATGCTGACCGGCTCGGTCGGGAAACCCTCCACGGGCGTGAATCCCCTCCGGGGGCAGAACAACGTCCAAGGAGCCTGCGACCTGGGCGGCCTCCCTAACGTTTATCCGGGGTATCAGAAAGTGGAAGACCCGGCCATGAAAGAGAAATTCGAAAAGGCTTGGGGGCGTGAACTATCCGGCAAAAACGGATTAACCCACACAGAAATTTTTGATGCTATTCATGATGGTACGGTCAAAGCGCTTTACATGGTCGGGGAAAATCCCGCCCTCACCGAAGCGGACGCCAAACACGCGCAAAAGGCCCTTGACAAAGTGGACTTTTTGGTCAGCCAAGAAATTTTCCTCTCTGAAAGCGCCGAATACGCTGATGTCGTCTTCCCCGCGGCCTCATTCGCTGAAAAAGAAGGCACCTTTACCAACACCGAAAGGCGCGTCCAACGGGTTCGGCGCGTAATCCCCCCCAGGGGTAATTCCAAACCTGATTGGTGGATTGTGACTCAAATAGCCCAGGCGATGGGTGAGAAAGGTTTTGGGTACGAGACCCCTGATGATGTGATGGATGAGATCAACGCGGTCACGCCCATTTACGGCGGAATCACCTACGAGCGCGTTGAGGAGATTGGCCTGCAATGGCCCTGCCCCGACGCGGATCATCCCGGAACGAAATATCTGCACAAGGGTGAATTTGCTCGCGGAAAAGGGCATTTTGTGCCGCTAGTCTACAAGCCCTCCGCGGAAATCACCGATGAGGAGTACCCCCTTATCTTGACGACCGACCGGAGCCTGTACCACTTCCACAGCACCATGACCCGCCGCGATTACGGCCTAGAAGCTTTAGACAGTGAGGAATTGGTGAAGATCCACCCCACCGACGCGGAAACGTTGGGTGTCGAAAGTGGGGATTGGGTTGAAGTAAGCTCCCGGCGGGGGACGGTCAAAGCCCGCGCCCAGGTGACAGAAATTTGTCAACCGGGCCTGTGCTCCATGACATTCCATTTCTTCGAAAGCCCCACCAACGAGATCACCAACCCCGCCCTTGACCCGATCGCCAAAATCCCGGAGACCAAAGTGGCGGCGGTGCGAGTCAAAAAGGTGAGTTGATGAACATTCCCTAAAGTGTTTTCGAGAACTTATTCGAAAAAGCTGCCGCATGATATTCAGCAAAGAGCTTACCGCAAACTTCGTATGCTGCATAACGCGATAACTATAGACGACCTGCGTACCCCCCCGGGAAATCGATTAGAAAAATTAGTTGGTGACAGAACGGGAGAATACAGTATTCGCATAAATAAACAATGGCGAATTTGCTTCGAATGGGAAAATGGCGATGCTTATCGTGTTGAGATTATAGATTATCATTAACATTAAGGTAAAATACAAATGACAGAGATAAAATTAAACCCCGTTCATCCTGGTGAAGTGCTCTTAGAAGAATTCTTGAAGCCAATGAATTTGAGCCAAAACCGTTTAGCCATAAACCTTGGTGTGGACGCTCGTCGCATCAACGCTATTGTTCTTGGCAAAAGGAGAATCACCGCAGATACAGCTTTAAGATTATCTCGTTTTTTTGGAACTTCAGCTCAGTTTTGGATGGGGTTACAAAGTGATTACGACTAAGATGTGGCGGAGGATGAATTAGGAAACTGTTTGGAACAAGAAGTTCTCCAATACGAAATGGTTCGATAAAATAACTCTTGCTGGTTTCAGAATTTCAACACGGAGGTGTAAATGAAAAAACGATGGTTGATAATCCTGGGGATATTTCTTCTCTTCAGCGTCTTGTATGCCCCTGTGTCTGCTCGGGGGTTGGGCGGAGAGAATGCTGACGTCACCCTAACGCTCACCGGGCGGGTGGTCAACACACAGGGATTGGGTGTGGAAGAGGGGGAGGTGCGCGTTTTTATGGGCGGTGAACAGCGCACATTGCTCGTGGCCGGAGAAGAGGCCGAGGTGGCGCATACGCACTCAGATGGCTCTTTTGTGGTTGACCTGACCCTTCCCAAAGAAGTATTGGAAACAAAAAATATAGCTGTCGAGATTACCCACTCAAGCTTTCGCACCACGCGCGAGGGATTCTCTAAACAGGAAGTAGCCTGCGCCAACAACCATTGCTATGTCAGTATTCCTGAAGTTGTTCTGCCGAGAGTTTTCAACCCGGCCTTCTTCATTGCCACGGGAATCTTTCTTGTGGTATTTGGTTTTATTTCTTTTAATATTGTCCACGAGACCATAGCCGCTCTTTTGGGCACAGCGTCCATGCTAGGCGTGACCTATTTATTAGGGCACGCCAACCTTGACTTTTGGATTATCGACTTTCATAGGGCCATAACCTTCATCGACTTTGACGTGATTTTCTTGTTGATGACTATGATGATCTTCATGGCCATCATGAGCCAAACGGGCATTTTTCAGTGGATGTCTTATCGAACGTTTAAAACGGCTAAGGGCAACGCCTTTCTCGTAACAACTATTTTGGTTATCATTACCGGGGTGTTCTCAGCGGTGCTCAATGATACAACCGTCATGCTACTGATGACGCCCATTAGCATCCAGATTGCCCTGGCCATGAATATTCATCCCGCGGCCATTGTCATCCCTGAGGTGCTGGCCTCCAACATCGGGGGAGCGGCCTCGCTGATAGGCACACCGCCTAACACCATTATTGGCTCCTACGTGGGTTTGACATTCAATCAGTTTTTGAATAATATGCTACCTGTCTCGTTGATCGGGATGGTGCTCTTGATCTTTATGACCCGCTGGTTATATAAAGACGAATTCAACCAAGAAGGCAACGAGCCTTCAGAAGCATTGGTGGAACAATTGGAGCGCGGTTCACAAATAACTGACAAGAATCTGCTGATCAAATCTCTGATTGTCTTTGCGGGTACGCTGATCATGTTTTTCACCGCCGATAGGTTCAATATGCCTCCTGCTGCTGTGGCCATTATCGGCTCCTCGGCTTTGTTGTTATGGGTTCGCCCCAATATTAGCGAGATGCTTCGGGAAGTGGACTGGACGACTTTGGTTTTCTTCATGGCCTTGTTCATGATGGTAGGTGGAATTCAGGAGGTGGGGTTGATTCAAATTATTGCCGAATCCGTCAAAAATCTGGCTGGGGACAGTCTGGTCCTGGCCACATTGCTAATGATTTGGGTTTCGGCTATCGCTTCGGCCGTGGTCGCCAACATTCCCTTTACAGCGGCCATGGTGCCTGTGGCGGTTTATCTCACCCAGACCATCCCCGGCGCGGAAAACAATGTCCTCTACTGGGCTTTGGCGGTGGGCGCGGGTTTGGGCGGAAACGCCACGTATATTGGCTCCGCACCGAATGTGGTCGCGGCCGGCATTATGGATAGGGCTGGCTTCAGGCTCAAATTCCAGGACTTTTCTCGCATTGGTGTGCCAATCACCTTTGTGACTATTTTTGTGCCTATGTTCTGGATTTTGCTACGCTATTTTTGGCTTAATTTCTAATTGTGAACCGTCCCCCTTGGGGGATCCTACCCTATGCGATGAAGGCGTGACAAGTAATGAGTGGAACGTGATGCGTGAATTCACGTTTTACATGTCATAAAAACTAAGGCTTACAAAGAGATAAAGGAGTATCTCATGGGTATAATCGTATGCGCGACACGAGGTGGAGAAGCTAGTTATCGCACCCAGGACGCAGCAATCACTTTGGCAAAAGAACAAAACGACACGCTGCTTTTTCTGTACGTTGTTGATACGAGTTTCCTCGATAAAATCACCGGAGCTGGCGTTGTGGACACAGAGCAGGAATTATCCAACATGGGTCAATTTCTGTTAACAATGGCTCAGGAGCGAGCTGCCGCGCAGGATGCTGAGGCCGAGACAGTAATCTACGAAGGCCTCGTGCATGAAGCGGTGGCAGACGTTGCCCACGACGCGGAGGCTTCGTTGATTGTGTTTGGCAGCCCAGGGGAAGAGGGCAGTCACTTCAACCTCTCAGGCTTGGAAAAGATGGCTGAGAAAATAGAAGAAGATACAGGAGTTGAGACACGGATTATCTGATTTGGCAATCTCAAGAAAATAATTATCCCCAAGTGCGTGAAACGTGAGGCGATATGCGTGCCCTCACGTTTCACGTTTTAATTTTGCATACTTAGGGCTGAAAGCTAAATAACTTGCCCATTTTTCGTGATTTGCTAGTCCGCTTTCAGCTTGATTTGTTCAAGTAATTTAATTCTCATTCCTTAGACAGCACTGAAAAAACGAAGCGCGGAGTCGCTAGGATGCAGAGCGGCAGAAAAAAAGATTGATTTTGCCATTAGACAAAAACAGCCGGTGAGACACGAAAACGTTTGGCTAAGGCCCGTATCTGACGTACATTCAATTCTCTTTTGCCGTTGAGAATTTCGGACATAACCCCCTGAGAGCCAACTTCTGGTAAATCAACTTGCCGTAAATCATGTTCTTCCATGAGATAACGCAAAACCTCGCTCCCGCTGACTGGCGGCTTGTGATAATTCCTTTCCTCATACGCATGAATCAATGTGCCTAATGTGTCCAGAAAATCATACATGGGATGGTCTTCATCCGTGCCAATCTCATCAATCAGTGCGTTCATTTGCTCGACAGCCCGATCATAATCTTCCTCATTGTGAATCGAAAGATAGGGACGAACAACAGTCCAATAGGGTTGAATTTGTTGATGAACCATGACAGTCATTTTTTCCATGCTCCTTTGTCATATTCCGAATGCGTCAAGACATGACGAATATAAACTTTGTTGCGGTTGAAATGTATCGAAGCAATCAGTCGGTATTTATTTCCACCAATGTTAAAAACAATTAAATCTCCGACTTTATCAGCAGAGGGAAACGTATACCTCAATTCGTTGAAACTGGCAAAATCAGTTTTGTGCATGATTTTAAACCAACGTGAAAGTCGTCCCTTACTATCTGGATGACTTTCCCAAAATTGTCGAAGCGCTTTTTGTGAGATGATGTGCATGAAAGTATCTTATCTCATAACGAGATAAAATACAAGACGTATGTATACCCACCTGCTAGGGCAATCGCATATGGAAAAGTGCCTCAAGGGATAGCGAAGGTTTTACGGTGTTGCCTACGGCACGCACTAGCCTATGGGCTGTACACCGTAGAGCGAACCCACGGACTAGCGCCGTAGGCGTACCGCTGGCGTAACCGAGCGGTAGAGGGTAGCACAGCTCGTTCGGCGCAACCCAAGGTTATGCTTCGCTAGGGGGTCTGAGGGGAGCGGTGATTAACCAACATCTTTTTAGCACTCCCCGGTTTAGGTAGGCGTTGCACCTAGTCTATGAGTATGGTAAACTGAGGACAGAGTTAGAAAGAAAACCCAGGAGAACAAATATGAATGCAATTACCCATTCTCAAGTGCAAGATTTAGTCACGCACTTACCGTCCAAAAAGCTTCCGATCGCATACCAGTTATTGGCCGATTTACATTCAGGCGATTGTAATTCGCGACGAGAAGATTTCATGCTCCTCCCCTTAGAAGAACGCCGAAAGATTATGGCTGAACAAGCCTCCCAAATGATGAAACACTACGAGCGAAAAGATTCCGAACGCTCAACGTGGCAATCAGGAGAATTTCTTGAATATTCAACGGAATGATATTTGGTTAGTCAGCCTTGACCTAACTATCGGAGCAGAAATTCGCAAGACACGTCCGGTTGTTGTTGTCAGCGCAGATGCCCTGGGATTGCTGCCGATCAAATTGGTCGCTCCTTGTTATGTGGTCGATCGTCCTGGCAATCGCCGCGGTTATTGAGTACGAGTAGTCCGGGAGCACAAATGAGGGGATAAGAAACACAATTGTCCATCCCATTTGCTTCTCATATCCCCGCGTGGTAGAATTTATTAGTCGTTAATATTCTTTCCTGCCTTTCGCTACCATATGGCGTAAGCGCAGGTATTACAAGTCTATCAATAACAGGAGTTTAGTAAAAATGGAATCTCAAATTAGCACCTTTACAACCAAAAAGGGGCTTGCCCAAATGCTCAAAGGGGGCGTGATCATGGACGTGGTCACACCTGAACACGCTGTAATCGCGGAAGAGGCGGGCGCGGTAGCCGTCATGGCCCTAGAACGGGTCCCAGCCGATATCCGCGCCGACGGCGGTGTGGCCCGCATGAGTGACCCCAAGATGATTTCTGAAATCATGGAAAGTGTCTCTATCCCCGTCATGGCCAAAGCCCGAATTGGGCATTTTGTGGAAGCCCAAATTCTCGAAGCCCTGGAAGTGGATTATATTGACGAATCCGAAGTCCTCACGCCGGCGGATTTGCACCATCACATTGACAAGCACGCCTTCAAGACCCCCTTCGTGTGCGGCTGCCGGGACCTGGGCGAAGCCCTGCGGCGGATTGGAGAAGGCGCGGCCATGATCCGCACCAAAGGCGAGGCCGGGACCGGTGATGTGGTGGAAGCCGTCCGCCACGCCAGGACCGTGTGGGGCGAAATTCGCCGCTTAGAGAACATGCCGCCCGAAGAGCTAATGGCCTTCGCCAAAGAAATTGGCGCACCTTATGAGCTTGTCAAAGAGACCCGCGAACTGGGACGCTTGCCCGTGGTCAACTTTGCCGCCGGTGGAATCGCTACTCCTGCTGACGCGGCCCTGATGATGCAGTTGGGCGTGGATGGGGTTTTTGTTGGCTCTGGAATCTTCAAGTCTGGTGACCCTGCCAAGCGTGGAGAGGCCATCGTCAAAGCTGTAACACACTACAATGACCCCAAAATCCTGGCTGAAATCAGCCGCGACCTGGGTGAAGCCATGGTGGGGCGCAACGTCACTGAGTTACCCGAATCTGAACAACTTGCCCAGCGTGGGTGGTAGAGGCTAGGAATCAGGTGACCAGGGAACAGGAATCAGGTGACCAGGGATTAGGAAACCAGGAATCAGGGACTACCAGGCTACCAGACTACCAGACTAACGACTACCCAACTAATGACTAATGACTAAAATCGGCGTCCTCGCCCTCCAAGGCTCTTTTCGAGAACACATAACCATCCTCAAGAAAATTGGCGTAGAAGCCGTAGAAGTCCGCCTGCCAGAGCACTTAGAGGAAATTGATGGCCTCATCATCCCCGGCGGAGAATCGACCACGATTGGAAAACTGGCCGTTGACTTTGGCTTATTCGAAAAACTGCGTGCCTTCGGGCGCGAAAAAGCCATCTGGGGCACCTGCGCGGGGGCCATTTTTCTCTCGAAAGACGCCCACCGCCAGCAGCCTCTCCTGGAGTTGATGGACATCACCGTGGAACGCAACGCTTACGGTCGCCAGATTGCCAGCTTCGAAATGGACGTGGAAATTCCAGCCCTGAAAAAGGTCTCCCCAAATGATGCCCCCTTCCATGCCATCTTTATCCGCGCCCCGCTGATTGCCTCCGTATCGGGGGGCGCCGAAATCCTCGCAACCTTGCCCGATGGGCGCATTGTGGCCGCCCAACAGGGCCATCTCCTGGCCACTGCCTTTCACCCCGAATTGACCAACGACGACCGCGTGCATCGTTATTTTTTGAAGTTGGTGGGTTGAAGTATGACTCAAAATTTCACCTGGCAAGACCTCTCCAGCCTGCCTCGTTATCGTAAGCGGCAAATATTTACTGACACCGCCTTAGGCATCACCTACGCTCCGGGCGTGTTGTCGAGCGTCTTGCAATCTTTCATGAGGAGAGATTTTTGCGTCTTGGTCCACCCCGCTGGGTTTCTGGGGCAAGTGGGTCACCTATCTCACAAAGTCTATGCCCGGCTGACTTTTGTGGCAACGAAAGATTCTTTCTCTAACCCGGGGATGGTAGATTTGCTGAACCATCTCTGCCAACAAGCCGGGGAGATGGGCGCTTTTCGCGTTTTGGCGGAAGTGGAGGAGGGAACGCCTTTGGCACATCACCTGTTGCGGGCGGGATTCGCCCCCTATGCCGAACAACGTATCTGGCGTTTCCCCATTGACCTGGAAGATGTTCCGAACCCGTTGCCGTGGAAGCCTGTTTCGGCCCGTCACCTGGGAGAGATTCACGCGCTCTACCAAAAACTCGTCCCGGCCGAGGTCAGGCGCGTGGAGCCGCCCCCCACAGCGGCCGACTTGCAGGGTCTGGTTTGCCGCCGGGAGGGGGAAATGGTGGGGTACGCGGCCGCTCAATTTGGGCCCAAAGGGGCACTGCTGGATGTGTGGCTGGATCACGCTCAGGAGGAGAACAAGGCCCACTTAACGGGCATCCTCTCCACCCTCCGCACCCACCGCTCACAGGAAGTTTACGTTCGGGTTCGGTCGTACCAGCAAAAATTGGGGACGGCAGCGGAATCTCTCTCCGCATCCCCCACAGCCAGGCAGCTCAGCATGGTAAAACACCTGGCCACCCACCAAAAAATTAGACAACCCTTCACGCTCCCGGCCATAGAGCAGCAGCCCGATGTGTCTACGCCTATGATAAAATCAGAAAGAAACTCATAAATTATGTCAAACCATCTCATCACTGATAATTTAGAATCACTCCTTAACATTTTGCCCCCTCACATCACGGAAAGAATTTTGGCGGCCGGCGATAAAGACAATCTCGTCGAAGTGGTCTTGGATTTGGGGCGTATCCCTACCGCGCGTTTCGCGGACACCGAGGTAGAGCTTAGCAAAAAAGAGGTTGTGCGCGCTGAGATCGATTCCATCGTGGAGAATATTGGCGAGTTCGATGACGATAACCGGGCCGGGATAGAGCGCACCCTGCACCGCATTGCCGCCATTCGCAACCGCACCGGCGACGTGGTCGGATTGACGTGCCGCGTGGGGCGGGCCGTTTATGGGACCACGGACATTATCCAGGATTTGATCGAAAGCTCCAAGAGTCTGCTTTTGCTCGGCCGTCCGGGGGTGGGGAAGACGACCATGTTGCGCGAGGCAGCCCGGATTTTGGCGGAGAGCAAGCGCGTGGTGATTGTCGACACCTCCAACGAGATTGGCGGGGATGGCGATGTCCCGCATCCGGCCATCGGCAAAGCCCGCCGCATGCAGGTCGCCGCTCCCTCCTTGCAGCATGAGGTGATGATCGAGGCGGTCGAGAATCACAACCCCGAAGCCATTGTCATCGACGAAATTGGACGCGAGCTAGAAGCGCTGGCGGCACGCACGATCGCCGAGCGCGGCGTACAATTGATTGGCACAGCCCACGGCAACACATTAGAAAACTTGCTCATTAATCCCACTTTGTCAGATTTGATCGGCGGCATTGAGTCGGTCACCCTCTCCGACGAAGAAGCCCGCCGCAGGGGAACGCAGAAAACCGTTTTGGAGCGGCGCTCTCATCCTACTTTCCATGTCCTGATTGAAATTCAGACCCGTGACCGCTTGGCCATTCACGAGGATGTCGCTACTGCTGTAGATTCTATGCTGCGGGAAGAATTAATGGTGCCCGAAATTCGTTCCCGCGAAGAAAGCGGCGAAATCAGCGTCCGAAAATCTCCCACTCGGCCTAAGTTAGAAAAAGCCTCTCAGGGTATTCAGCGCCAGGCCAGTTACCAGCCTGAGGTGTTCCTCCCTGAACAGCCGCGCGAAAAACTAGACGAGATCGCTATTTTCCCCTATGGTGTGGCCCGAGACCGCCTGACGAAAGCGTCCAAGAGCTTAGAAGTGCCCATCTCCATCCAGAAAAAAGTTCGCGACGCAGACATTGCCGTCACCCTGAAACATCATTACCGCAAACACCCCCAACAGATCAAGGATGCGGAAAAACTAGGGTTGCCAATTTATGTTTTACGCTCGAATACCCTGAAGCGCATGGAACGTTTTTTGCGGGATTTATTCAACTTGCCAAAGACTTCTCTTTCTCCGGAGGAAGAGGGGGATTTGCAACAGGCCCAAGGGGCTATTCAAGCCGTCCTCAACGGAGAGCGCTGGGTCGAGCTTCCGCCAACGACGTCCTATATCCGCCGCTTACAGCATCAAATGGCCCGACAGGCGAATTTAACCTCGCATTCTTATGGGAAGGATCCCAATAGGCGGGTGAGGATTTTTAGGGAGTAGGGGAACGGGGAGCAGCAGATCAGGGAGCAGGGGGGCAGGGAAACAGTAGATCAGGAATCAGGGAACAGGGGAGCAGTAGATCAGGAATCAGGGAGCGGGGGAGCAGTGACTATTGACTGGGTAATTAGGAGATCGCAAGACCATAATGAGTTTTAGGCCATTCAGACTACAAGACTACCTAACTAAGGACTACTAGACTAACCGATGTTCATCACACTCGAAGGGCCCGAAGGTAGCGGCAAAACCACGCAAATTGTTAAATTAGCCCAATTCCTCGAGGAACAGGGGCATAATGTGATTCGCACGCGGGAGCCCGGAGGAACGAGGATTGGGGATCAGATTCGCGCTACATTATTGGCGCTAGAGAATACAGAAATGCACCCCCGCACCGAAGCTTTGCTGCTTCAAGCGTCTCGGGCGCAACTGGTAGAAGAGATTATTATCCCACGTTTAGCAAAGGGAGAAATTGTCCTCTGTGACCGTTATGCGGATTCTACGCTCGCTTATCAGGGATATGGGCATCAGCACGACCTGGAGCCGTTGCGGAAGATCGTCCAATACGCCACCGGAGGTTTAAAACCGGATTTAACGATTTTGCTCGATTTGGCAGTGGAAGAGGGCTTGAGCCGCAGGCATGAGGCGGGAGATATCAATCGCTTGGATGCTTTGGACCTGGACTTCCACCGCCGCGTGAGGGAGGGATATTTAGAACTCGCCAAGGAAGAGCCTGAACGCTGGGTGGTCGTCAACGCCGATCAGCCCTTCGAGGTCATTCAGCGGGAAATTCGGGAGCTTGTGTCAAGGAAGATTTCCCCTCGTTTCGGGGGTAACCACCCCGACACTTCGCCGAAATGACATCGTTCATTCCCTGCCAACTGACATTGCCCCCTCGCTCATCACGCATTACTCATTACTCTTTACTCATTACTCATCACGCCCTCACGCTTCAAATTCCACGCCTGCGCACTTCCCGTCTCACCGCTTCACATCGCGCACAGCGCCCATTTTCACACAACAAGGCGGTGGGGTCTTTGCGGATAAGCTCTCGGGTGACGCGAATCAAATTTTCGAGGGATATGGCCGCGAGCATTGTTGATCTTAATTTCTCTTTTTTGACATAATATTGAATAGGCTGAGATAAGGCGCTAAAACCTTGCGCGCACCCAGGAAAATTGGGGCATTCTAGGCTTCCTGCCGGGGTAAGCGCCCAACGCATAAATTGTTTTCGCCCAGCCAATTGCTCGGCATGGTGAATGCTGGTATTGGCGGTCTGGTCAATACCAACAAGCAACACCCAACCTCCCTTATCCGCTAGGACTTCAATGGGGGCCAAGGGATCAGAGAGTTTTTGGGCCTCCAAGGCATCCTCAACACGCACCCCCGCAAAAGAGAGAATAGGGTGCCGAGAACGCTTGCCATAAGGCTGATCCAAGATAATCTCTGGCAACTTTCCCATGGGGAAACTGGGTTGTAAATCAGGAGTGAAGAAGAGCGCGTCTCCGTTATCTATGGGCGGATTATCATAGTCCACAGCATTATTCTCTGGCCCTTCCCCGGGAACCGTCATCGTCTGGTACGTAAACGCCGGGGCCATAATAGGGCCATAAACAGCGTCTAAAGCTCCCCAAAATTTATTCTTTTCCCCCTGTGTATTGCCCAAAATACCTGGCGAGGCATGAACAATAACGGGTTTATCGGCCGGAATCTCTAACGTTCGAAAAGCATTTACAAGCTCCCGATAAGTCATCTTGGATATCAAGCTTCGTTGAATTGGGCTGCGCGCCATGCCATATAATCCAAGAGAATTATCTTTTTCCCATTCATCAATCCAGCAAGCCACAAGGTCGGGATGGACATCATAAATATCAGCGATTTCCTTAATCGGGTATCCTTGGTGGCTCAACAATAGGCTATGGGCGCGTTTTCTCACTTGTGGCGCCTCATGATTATCGTAAAAAGCCCTCAACTTAACTTCTTGGGAATCAGACAATGACGAGACCCGTTTCATAGTGCCTCCTACAACTTACGCTCCTTGCCATTCAGCTTTTCGTTTTTCTATAAAAGCCCGCATGCCTTCTTTTTGGTCTTCGGAAGCAAATAAGAGATAAAATAACCGGCGCTCATCTTCCAGGCCCCCAGCCAAAAAGGTTTCGAAGGCTTTGTTGACCGCTTCTTTACCGAACAGAACTGCCAAAGGAGCGCGCTGGGCAATTTCCTTGGCCAATGTAAAGGCCTTATCAAAATATTCTTCCACAGGAAGGACATAATTCACCAGCCCATACTCGAGGGCCTCGTGCGCCGTCAATTTTCGGTCGTTGAGCACCATCTCCATGGCAAGGGCTTTGCCAACGGCCTTGGTCAAACGCTGTGTCCCTCCGGCCCCGGGAATGACGCCCAAATTAATTTCGGGTTGTCCAAACTTAGCCGTCTCTGAAGCGACCACCATATCGCAGGCCATGGCCAATTCATTCCCGCCTCCCAGGCACCAACCAGAAACAGCGGCGATGATGGGCTTCCTGATTTCATGTATTTGGGCGAAGGTGGGAATAAAGTCGCTCTTTAACATATCTACGGGAGAAGCGGTAGACATTTCTTTAATATCCGCCCCGGCCGCAAAGGCTTTATCGCTCCCCGTGATGAGCATAGCGCCAATTTCCTCTTGGGCGTCAAAAGCGAACAAGGCATTCATGGCCTCTTGCATAAGCTGCGGACTGAGGGCATTGAGCGCCTTGGGGCGATTGAAACGAATAATGCCTACACCTTCCTTCGTTTCGTTAAGAATGGTTTTATATTCGGTCATCTTTTCTCCTTGATAGAACATTCAGGGGGACCAAACCAGGTTTCTATGAGAATCTAGTTTGGTTCCCCTTATTATACAACAAAATTACAGCAATACTTCAGAAATGGGGTATTCTCCTGTTTTTGAGGCAGCCATGCCGGTGATTCTTTTGGAAGTAGCGGTGCTGTATCGCAAAATATGCCTCATAAGGTCTTCCTCAGTCATGCCCTGGGGATAAACAGCGTTAACGTGGACGTTGCCTGATTCAAGCTCGTGAGCGGATTCATGCGTCAGCCGCAACAGGGCGGAAGCGCTGACCGTCAGCGCGGGGTTCCCCGTCCCGGGGATGATGTTGACCACCGCCCCGCCGCGAGGCTCCTCCCCCCCACCAGCAGCCCCTTCCCCAGCCACACGGCCAAAGGCTTGGAGGGCGTAAAACACGCCGGAAAGGTTGACATCCAGGGAACGCTGCCAATCCCACTCATCCAGGGCCAGAATTCCACCTTTGGGGTTGACATAGCCCGCGTTTATTAAAACGTCAATGTGCCCCCAATCCTCCAGCACTTCTTCCACAACTCCCTGCACGATGCGTTTTTTGGCCATATCGCTGGCATAGGTGCAGCACTCTCCTCCCGAGGCGTGGATGGCTTCTTCCACCTCCGCCAATAGCAGGGGAGAAATGTCAACGGCGGCTATACTCGCTCCCTCAGCGGCCAAAGCTTCGGCCAGCGTTCTTCCCACGCCGCGCCCGGCGCCGGTGATGAGGATGATTTGATCCGTAAGTGCTTGTGTCATGGGATGCTCCTGTTTTGGGAGACCTGCGGATGTTTTCTAGCTCGTCTTCCTTATGTTCGGCGATGAGGATCGTGGCCCGGCCTTGGGTCATGTCGTGGATGAGCTGCCCGGCTTTTTCCCCGTGAGGGGAGGTCATCCCCCGCAGCAAGGCGTCCTTATCTGGGAAGTAGAATTCGTAAACACGCCTGATGATCTCCCGCCCATGAACCAGCTCTCGGGCGTGGGTGGCGGATTCCCGAATCAAGCCCGGCATCTGCTCGACGTAATGCAAAAATTCTGGCCAAGCCTCATCAAGTGCGCTTTCATCAACGTGTGGGGGGATCAGGATCATGAGTTTGTACATGCTTATATTATACTCGCTTTGGTATGTTTTAAAAAACGCGCGTGGGGAAACCTGGATAATGTCATATGACACTATCCAGGTTTCCCCACTCTTCACAATTCGCACCATTTACTGATAACCTATTTATGGTATTATACACGCATACAATAAGAAATAAGTTTAGAAGAAAAAGATAATCAAATTATGAGTGACAAAATTACTATCATCGAAGGCCCTACCCCCGTATTTCAAGAAGTCGACGGTCTCTGGAGCTACAGCCTCATAGAAAGCCATCTCCAACACGACACGCTTTTCACTGAGTTACGAGCTTTTAACGGAAATTCCTTGGTGGAGCGGTGCCGCCAAGCGTGGCGCGGACAAGAACCTATCTATCTCGAATTCCGCACCAAAGATGGGTTACCGGATCAATTGCCCATTGTCGCCGCCCACAACAAGAAAATCGAGGAGGGCGACGTACTTCAACTTTGGCTCCGCCTGGAGCGGAAGGACACCGAAATAGAGATAAAGTTCATTGATGACTATGAAGACGATGATCCGGATATGCTTTTTTAAATTGCTTCTTCCTACCCCAAAACTCTCAGGCCTAAACCTGGGAGTTTGTCTTTTTAACCACCTTATAAATCCTCAAAATCCCCCTCGATGATCTCATCCTGCACTTTTTGAGCCTCTTTATACTCGTCAAGGATCTCCTGGGGAACGAGGGCTATGAAAATCCCCATCGCCAAAGCGATGATACCAGCATCATTAATGGGTCCGGGGAAGAAATCCGGGAAAATGATCAGGTAAATTAAAGAAAGAATGGGCAGGAGTTTAATCAGCGGATGTATCCGGTCATCTTTCATCAAGCGAATGAACAAGCTAAGTTGCTTAATCATAAGACCTCACTTTTAGGGCATACATTTAATTTAAGGTGAATTATACTACTTTGGACAACACAACTCATTAAAATTTTGTATAATTAGGACATACACATGAATGATACTATTCAAGGATTGATTTTCGACTTCGATGGTTTGATTCTAGAAACCGAAGGCCCCATCTTCCAGGCTGTACAGGAGGTTTACCAATCTTTTGGACAGGATTTAAGTTTAAGCACCTGGGGAGATGTTATCGGTCTCTCTCCCGCTGAACATGATCCCATAGCAGATTTAGAAGCCCTGGTCGGTAAGCGCTTGGACCGGGAGCGTCTAGAAGCCCATCTCAGCGACCGAGAACATGAACTAATTTTAGCACAAGAAGTTCTCCCAGGCATTGAGGATACGATTAAGGAGGCCAAGGAGAAGAGACTCAAATTAGCAATCGCTTCCAGTTCCTCACATAAATGGGTGCAGGGACATTTGGAACGTCTAAATTTATTGCCGCACTTTGATGTTATATGCTGCTCAGATGATGTAGAAAGAGCAAAACCTGACCCAGCTCTCTATCAGCTCGCTCTGGAAAAACTAGACTTAGACCCTTCACAGGCCATCGTATTCGAAGACTCGCCCAATGGTGTTTTGGCCGCTAATCGAGCTGGTCTTTTTTCAGTGGTCATACCCACAGCATTGACTAAGCAACTCTCCCTGGATCACGCTGATATGCAGCTCGATTCTCTGGCTGGAGTATCACTCAATGAAATACTTGAGAGAATACAAGTTGACTCTCTATCAGGAGGTTAAGATGAACACTGTTTTGAAAGTAATTGCCAAAATTATTGCCTTTCTTGTTGCCTTCTTGCTCGTGGTGGCTCTCCCCTTGTCAATTATTTCCTACAATGTGGGGCGGGTCGTCTTCGACCCCCCCCTTGTTAAGCAGGTCGTCACCGATCTCGTTACCGAATCTGACCTGATTCCCGTAGCCTTGGAGTGGTTCTCTGAGCGCAGGGCAGAGGAGCGCTACGCAGAAGGAGAGGCCCAAGCCTGGCAGGATGAACCCGACATCGTCCAATTAATGTCCAAGTTGGATTCCGAAGATTGGGGCGAAGTGCGCCAAGAAATCCTTCCAGACTCTATTCTATCCGGGTGGGTGTCAGTAAGCGTGGATGGTACTTACGAGTGGATCGACAATGAAGACCGAGTACCTCAAATCACCTGGAGCATGGCTCCCTTTATCGAGCGCGCGGATGGCGACCATGGAAGAAAAGCAATTCTCATCGCCTACCGAGAACTTGACCCCTGCACTGAAGAAGAAATTGAAGATTTTCAATCACGTTTGGATGCTGCCCCAAAGGGAACTGAAGTGCTCTACAACCTTTGCCAATTCCCCGACCCATGGTATGAGGACCAAATTAGCGATTATATTGAATCCTTACGGAATTTGGTAAAAAACGTCCCCCCTGAATTTGCATTAACCGGCGAGCTAGCCCAAACAGAAGATACCGAAGGTGTAGGCCCCTCGGCCATCAAAAACCAGTTGCGAACCATCAGGCTGCTCATGAATCTGGCTCCTCTGATTCCCCTGGTATTGCTGCTCCTGATCTTGTTATTTACTGTCCGTTCCCTGAAAGGGCTGGGGATGTGGTGGGGTATTCCTATCACCCTGGGTAGTTTAATAACATTTATCATCGCCCTCTTATACAGGCCTTTACTGACCGCTGCCCTGGCTTCCGGTCCTATGAGCGAGGTGCCAAGTATAATCCACGCCTCTGCCCAGAGAGGAATACTGCATCTCATGGCCGTCATCTTCCAACCCATGCGAGGACAGGCCCTGGTGGCGCTCTTATTAGGCATAGCACTACTCATTGTCATGATTGTTGCTAAATCTGAAAGAGCGGCAAACCAATAAAGCAGATGGCGGCATGGCTCATGTAAGCTGCTCCCATAACAATCCTGCTCATCTTAAAGAACCTGTAAAAAGGAGGAGAAGGATGAAAAAACACTATATTTTCACGCAAACCTTGTTTCAGGTATTAGTTTTGTTTTCATTGTCTATGGGAGTAGGCTTCCTATTGAGTGGTTGTGGTATTCTTCCAAGTGAACAAGGTATCTTGGATGTTTTCAATGAAACTACCAAGCCCCCTACATTCACACCTCTTCCGCCAACCTCTACCCCCCAAGACACGCCAACGGCAGTCCCACTTCCCTTTCAACCAAAGAATGTTCTAGAACCTTCAGTCAGTATCCACGAACATTTCGATAAAGTACAAAGCGTAGCTTTTTCACCCGATGGGCAACTCCTAGCCTCGTCCAGCAGCGACTCGGTAGTAATGCTTGTAGATTCTGTAAGCGGTAAGTGGGTTCGGAATTTTTCTGGGCATGCTGGCTGGGCGAATAGTATTTCCTTTTCACCGAATGGAGAACTCTTGGCCTCTGGCCATGGGGATAACTCAGTCATCGTATGGGATGTCGGCAGCGGGGAAAAGCTAGAAACCTTCACAGGACATACTAACTGGGTGAACAGTGTGGTTTTCTCGCCGGATGGATCTCTGCTTGCCTCTGGCAGCAGTGACAATACCATTAAAATTTGGGAGCTCAGCACTGGATTATTGTTGGATACTTTTACTGGACATACGGGCCGTGTCAACAGTATAGCATTCTCTCCAGATGGAAAGATCCTTGCTTCTGCGAGCGGAGATGAAACGGTCAAGCTTTGGGACATGGATACAAGGCAGGAAATGGCCACAATCGAGGGCTTCCTAAGTGGAGCATGGCAAGTGATATTTTCCCCACATACTGGATTATTAGCCTCAGTTAGTGCCAGACAAGTCAAACTGTTGGACCCCACGACAGGGCAAGAAGTCTACACGCTCGATCAATTCGATAGTTGGGTAAACCAGATAGCCTTCTCTCCTGATGGATACATCATTGCCTCAGCAAATAAGGATGGAAGCGTGGGATTATGGGAGGCTGGTAATGGACAAAAATTATCTACGCTCCAAGGCCATTCTGAAGCAATTAACAGCGTGGCATTCTCCCCAGATGGACGATCAGTCGCTGCTGGGAGCGATGACGGGACCGTTAACGTTTGGGCCATCACTGGCAATCCACTGCTGGCCACTCTCGATGGCCATACCCAATGGGTGAACAGTGTGGCCTTTTCACCCGATGGAAAGTATTTAGCTTCGGGAAGTGCCGATCAGACCGTGAAAATCTGGGATGCTCGAAACTACACAATGGCACACAATCTCACAGGACATACGGAGAGCGTCAACAGCGTGGCTTTTTCACCCGATGGCAGCATTTTAGCATCCGCTGGCAGCGATCAACTTATTAAACTTTGGGATACCGCCAACTTCGAGGAGTTAAACACCCTGACCGGGCACGGTTATGCGATCAGGAGTGTTGCCTTTTCTTCCGATGGGAATACGCTGGCCTCTGCCAGTGGAGATGCAACCGTTAGGCTTTGGGATGTAACGACAGGGGAAGAAATATATAATCTTGGGAGACAGATTGCAGGGGTTTGGAGCGTGGTATTCTCTCCGGATGGGAAGCGTTTAGCTTTTAGCAGCCTTGGAAGAATTGTCATGTGGAGCATACCCGAACAACAAGAGCTATTCAACATCCAAGCCCATGGTGACTGGGTGACCCAAGTGGCCTTCTCGCCCGATGGCAATTTGTTGGCGTCTGCAAGCCGGGATGGGATGGTAAAGATATGGGATGTCAATACCGGCCAGGAAATTTTTACCCTTCGAGGGCGATCAGATTGGGTGAATTGTGTCATCTTTTCGCCTGAGGAGGAAATTGTCGTCTCCGGAAGCAGTAATTATCGAGTCAACATGTGGCAGTTCACCGAGGAAGATGTATCGCTTGTCCTGGGAGGACACGCGGATTGGGTCAATGGCCTCGCTTTCTCTCCCAATGGCCAAGTGCTGGCTTCGGCAAGCAATGACAAAACCGTCAAGCTCTGGGATCTGACCCTCGCCTTCCCATAAGCTTCAGCCCCCTTAGGAAATCGCTTAAAAACAG
>JAANWX010000033.1 GCA_018263575.1 Chloroflexota bacterium
ATCTCCTCCCCGGCGGGAGCAGTGGCCACATCCCCCGCCCCCATGATGGGCAGATGTTCGATCCGGCACGCGGTTATTTTTTGCTTGGGGGCCAGCACGAACGCGAACAACAATCCACATCCCACAAGGACGACAGCGCCAATGCCTGCGCCGACTACCATACCAATTCTTTCGCGAAGGGACTTGAAAATTCTCATATTTGCTCCTGGTCCTAGCTATGCTGTGTGTTGTCAAAGAGGTTATGAGAAACCTGGTTGAAGTATAGCATATTTTTCGATGATTTTAGTCTATCATCGTCTCTTATTTCAATACACTCAATTTTATCTTCTGGTACAATACCAGCGTAGTGAGCTAATGGAATTCGTTGCTGACGTGCAAAGTCCACCTCCGTGGATCAATATTATCAACCGACTGTCTATTGATAGAGGAAGGAAGTTTTATGCAAATTACAACTTGGAACGTCAATGGCTTACGAGCGGTATTTCGCAAAAAAGCGGATCAATGGTGGTGGGAGGAGAAACCCGATGTGCTCTGCTTACAAGAGATACGGGCCATGCCGGAACAGTTGACGGCAAAACAACGCCAGCAAATGGAAGAATTTCACCATCTCTGGAATCCGGCCCAGCGAGCGGGCTACAGCGGCGTGGCCACCTTTTCTCGGCCTGAACCAATCGAAAACAAAGCCGGTTTTGGCGTGGAGCGCTTTGACGCCGAAGGCCGCCTTATTCAAACCATCTTTCCTGATTTCCGGCTCTTCAACGTTTATTTCCCCAATGGGCAGCGGGGGCAAGACCGCCTGGATTATAAGCTCGATTTTTACGCTCATTTGCTAGAAATTTGTGACCAGTTTCATGCGGATGGGGAAAAGGTCATTATTTGCGGGGATTTTAACACCGCGCACAACGAGATTGACCTCAAGAATCCCAAGGAAAACGAGAAAAATTCCGGGTTTATGCCCGTGGAGCGGGCCTGGATCGACAAATATGTAGAGCATGGCTTTTGTGATGTTTATCGCCATCTTTATCCTGAAAAGGAAGAGTATTCGTGGTGGACGTACCGCCACAATGCCCGCGACCGGAACATCGGCTGGCGATTGGATTATTTTATGGTTTCTGAAGCGCTCGTCCCCCGCGTGGAGGATGTGGTCATCCACGGCGAGGTGATGGGGTCGGATCACTGCCCGGTGAGTTTGTATTTGAGGTAGACACCTCTTTCCTATCCCCAAAAATAAAACAATGCTGTGGGCCAAATAAGATATTCGGCCGAAGAAAGTTAAATGGATAATCTAATAAAATCCGCTGGCAAGTTCGTGTTTAAAACCCTGATCTTGCTCATAGTTTTTAGTGCCATGCTAGAAGGCATTGCCCGCTTGCCATGGCCAACGGAGGGAATCCCGCCCTTGTCGAAGGGTAATTATTCCCTGTTGGATATAAAATTTTCCAGGATAGAAGATTATGCCCAAGAAAACAATGGCGTTGATGCCATTATCTTTGGCAGCTCGCTGGCCCACACGGGCCTAGACCCCGAAATCATCGAGAGGATTTTCCAGCAGGAGACAGGCCAAAAGCTGCGCGTTTTTAATTTTGGCGTTAACGGGATATCCCTCCCCCCCGCGACATCACTTATCGAAATCGTCACCCAAACCTATAACCCTTCCCTGATCATTCACGTCACCGAAATGCGTGATTACCACCCCCAGACGGGAATGGGCATGGCGGGGAGAGTGGCCGATGATCCCTGGTTACGTTATAAGCTTGGCAAACCCTCACCTTGGGGCTGGGTTATTGACCACTCCATGGCCATACAAAGATATTTGAGCTTTCGTTTTTGGGCGCGGGAGGACTTTCCCTCTTGGTATGCTTTACTCGAAAGACGGTTAATAGATATCACCCCTTGGGGATATGAGCCAGATAGACATGTTGATGATCGTATCAACGAACCGCCCAATCCCAACGAGAAAAAAGATCAGCATATCTTAGAAACCTACAAAAACTACCAGGTTGATCCAAAACGAATAGGCTTCTTAGAGACAATTCTCCATCAACCTGATAGAAAAGTCATTATTCTAGGCATGCCTGTCCACCCTACAACTGTAGAATACTTTGGAAACCCCCAAGAAGATTACCAAGAATTTCTCACCACAGTGGAAGAAACCGCGCGAACCCATGGGGGAAAATTCATCGCAACCGCAAACCTGACCATCCCGGATGAAGGATACGCGAATAAATTTCATCTCAATCAATCCGGCGCGCCCATCTTCAGCGAATTTCTTGCCAAAGAGCTTGTTCATCTCTATAATAGCGGATGGTATCAACCATCATCATCCAACATGCGGGGGAGGCGGACCAACACCTTTCTTACCGGGAGCTTGCCCACGGTGCTGCTGGCTACGCCCACGCCCTCCAGAAAGCTGGCGTCCGCCCGGGTGAAGTGGTCATTATCATCCTTGAGCATGGCGTTGATTTAATATACGCCTTTTGGGGCGCGGTGCTCCACGGTGCCATTCCCTCCATTCTCCCTTTCTTGAGCGAGAAACTATCCCCCGAAATCTACCGCCAATCACTCTCCGCGCTCATTGAAATCACATCCCCAGCCGCGTTCATTACATATCCTGCTTTCGTCGGTGAAGTCCAACAAGCAGCCGGGGGGACCTCTTCCCCCTCGGCCATCCTCACCAATGCCCAGGTTGGCCGACAAACCTCATTCAGTTCCCAATCCTGGCCGGGGCTAGAGCGCGATCCGGATGAAATCGTTCTCCTCCAACACTCCTCTGGCACAACAGGGTTGAAAAAAGGAGTCGCTCTCAGCCACCGGTCGGTATTCAACCAACTGGAAAGCTACGCAGCCGCCCTCAACCTGAACAACGATGACATCGTAGTAAGCTGGCTGCCTCTCTACCATGATATGGGACTCATCGCCGGATTCCTGCTGCCAATTTTGAGCGGCCTCCACCTGGTGCTGATGTCTCCCTTTGACTGGGTAAAAGCGCCCCAAAAACTCTTCCAAGCCATTACCCAGTACCAAGCAACGCTCACCTGGATACCCAACTTTGCCTATAACTTCTGCGCGAAAAAAATACGCTCCCAATACCTGGAGGGCGTGGACCTCTCTTCTCTGCGGGCTGTTACAAATTGCTCCGAGACCATTCATTGGAGGAGTCACCAAATATTTTTGGAGCGATTCGAACCCTATGGCCTAAATCCCACCGCGCTCGCTGCCAGCTACGCCATGGCCGAAAATGTCTTCGCCGTCACCCAAGGGGGCGGCGGACACAGGCCCATGAGCGTAGACGAAATTGACGCTCGCGACTTCCGAACCAAAGGCATCGCCCGCCCCTCCACAATGGGGGATACCATCAAATGGGTCTCCTCTGGTACACCTTTAGAAAACGTAGAAATCCGCATCCTGGATGAGAATCTCCAAGATATGCCAGAGCGTCATGTGGGAGAAATTGTTTTACGCAGCAATTGCACGTTATCGGAATACTTCAAGCGACCCAGCATCACCCAAAAAGCCTTCCTGGATGGGTGGTATCGCACAGGGGATATCGGGTACCTAGCCGACGGCGAAGTCTACGTCACCGGGCGCAAAAAAGAACTTATCATTGTTGGTGGGAAGAATATTTATCCCCAAGACCTGGAAAGGCTGGCTAACGACGTGCCCGGCGTTCATCCGGGCCGGGTGGTGGCCTTTGGGGTCTACAACGAAAACATCGGCACCGAGGAAATCGTGCTCATTGCCGAAAGTGAAACCACCGACACTGCCCAAAAACGGCGAATCGCCACCCAAATCCGCCAAAAAATCAATCAAGGGACTGACACAGCCGTCAGATATGTGCGCGTCGTGAAGCCCAAGTGGCTCATAAAAACCAGCAGCGGGAAAATAGCCCGGGGCGCCAATCGCCAAAAATACCTAGATACGCGGGATTAACCTCTGACCGCGTTAATAAAATCCGCCCATAAGCCATAGGCCGTCGTCGCCGGAGAGGGGTCCTCCTCAAGCAGGGCCAGCTTACCAAGGACATCACTCTCAAACTAATCAGTATCACCCAACAGAGTTGCGGGAATGCCTACTATCAGCTAAAATCATTCTATGATTTGGAATATGATTGGCCATCAATGGGCCGTAAGCCTTTTAAGCGGACACATCACCCAAAACACGCTCCGACACGCCTACCTTTTCACGGGACCGAAGGGCGTGGGGAGGCGCACCTTGGCCTTACGCTTCACCCAAGCCCTGAATTGCCCCTCTCCCCTGGCGGATGGTGCCCCCTGCCGGACGTGTCACACTTGCTTGCGGATAGAGCGCATGCAACACCCAGACCTTTTTGTCATCCAATCTGAGGGGGACAGCGATTCTCTCAAGGTTGACCAGGTGCGGGGTTTGCTGCACAGACTTTCTTTATCTGCTTATGAGGCTTCTCATAAAGTAGCCATGCTGCTCGACTTCGAGGAGGCGACTCCTAGCGCGGCCAACGCTTTATTGAAAACCTTGGAAGAGCCACCCCCGCAGGTGCTCTTGCTTCTGACCGCAGAAAGTTCAGATATTCTTCTAGAGACGGTTGTTTCAAGATGTGAAGAAGTTCGCCTGCGCCCCGTTCCTCTCGACACGGTTCAGGCAGGGTTGAAGCAAGAATGGGGCATCCCGCACGAGGAAGCCCGCCTTCTGGCCCACATCTCGGGGGGACGGCCCGGGTATGCCCTCTATCTTCACGAACATCCCAAAGCGCTTACGCAGCGGGGGGAATGGTTGGACGATTTGCTGCGCCTCTTGCCTGCCAGCCGGATTGAGCGTTTTGCCTATGCGGAAGATCTCCACAAGGACACGGAAACTTTCCACCGCCTCCTCCAGGTGTGGATCTCTTTGTGGCGGGATGTTATGCTCCAAACAGCGGGAGCCGATACCCCTTTCACCAATCTTGACCGCCAAACCGAGATAAGGGACATTGCCGGAAAGGTCAACCTCTCCACAGCCCAAAGCGTGGTTGGGCGGCTGGAAAAAACGGGATATTTGCTCAAGCATTCTGCGAATTCTCGCCTGACGTCCGAAGTGCTCTTGCTTGATCTTCCTCAATTATAAAAGTAACTACTCGCCCATTGTCATTTCGACGAGGTACGAGGAGAAATCTTTGTTAGCGGATGCAAGATTTCTCACTTCGTTCGAAATGACATCTGAGTAGTTACTTATAAAATGGGAACGCTAAAGAGTTGTTGGAAAATAAAACCCTAAAGGTCTTCGGGGCAAAGATCTTTAGGGCTTGCCCAGTTTTCACCAATAACCTTTTGTACTCCTTCCTCCTTGCCCAAATGTGCTATACTATAGGAAATAAGATCTCCATCTTTTGGCGCCGAGAGAGCCATAGTTTCTGTTCCTACTCAATTACTTATGAGTGACCAAAAATACCCTCAAGGACACGAAATAGAATCAACACAGACATCACTTGAGCTCTTGTATAGAGTCAGCAGAGAGTTGGCCTCTACCCTTGACCTTTCAACCGTCCTCCAGCGTGTCCTGTCCTTGTCCATCAGCACGGTGGGGGCACATAGCGGGAGCATCATTACCCTCAACGATAAGGGGAAGCCTGTAGACTCAGCCATCATCTATGAAGATCAGATCATCGAGCACTCCCTCCAACAACTACAAGCCACTTTGGAACAAGGTCTAGCCGGTTGGGTGGTCCGCAACCGCGAATCAGCTTTGATTTCGGATACCAGCCAAGACGAGCGCTGGCTGCAGCGCCCCAATGATAAAAAAAACAGCCACTGGCCCTAAGTCTGTTGTAGCAGTGCTAGTTTTGGTGCGCGATAAGTTAGTAGGGGTAGCGACCCTCTCCCATCCTGAGCCCATGGCGCTCACGGAAGAGCATCTGAATTTATTTCAAGCAATTGCCGACCAAGCTGGCGTAGCGGTATTGAACGCGCGTTTGTACGATGAAAGCAGACGCCAGGCTCGAGTTATGACCGCTCTCGCCCAAAGTGCCAAAGCGATGACTTCGTCCATCCATTTGGAACAAGTTTTAAACAACATCCTCAAACAAATTCAAGACGCCCTCCAGGTAGATGCCGTTGCCCTCGCTCTAGTAGACCATGAAAGCCAAGAAATGGAATATGAAGCCGTCATTCGCCATGGCAGCCCTGTGACGCCAAAATCTTTGGGAAAACGCTTTCCTTTAGGAAAAGGCATCATCGGTTGGGTGGCAAAACATCGTCAAAGGGCACTTATCCCAGATGTATCAGAAGATCCTCGTTATGACCCCGAGTTTAGCATCTACCCCGAATTTACTCCGACAGCAATAGCCTGCGCCCCTGTCCGCTTGCGGGGTGATGTCATCGGGGCCATCGAGGCTATTCTTTACGAAGGGGCCTTTGGCCCTGACGCGTTAATGGTTTTATCAGGGATAAGCAACCTTGCTGGGTCCTCGATCCAAAATGCTCGGCTATTCGAAGAACTGCAAGTGGCCCATAATCGTTATCATGATTAATTCGAAAATGACGTCAATTCCCTGCTTATCACCGATCTCAACGGAAATCTTTTGGAAATCAACCGCCAAACTGTCCGGATCAGTGGGTTCTCACCACAGTTACTCCTTGCTATGAATATTGGTGATCTACATGAAATTGATTGGCAAGAAGTTGGAGAGGATTACTTCGCCCTCAAAGAAGGAGATACGCGCTCTTACGAATCTACGCTAGTGACAGAGAATGGCGACACGCTCCCCATACTTGTTAAAGCACACCCCGTTCAGATTGGCAGCGAGGAACGCTTACAATGGCTTTTCCAAGATATCACTGAACGGAAAGAGCTGGATCAGCTACGAGATGACTTGACCTCTATGATCTATCACGATCTTCGCTCTCCGCTGGCAAATGTAATTTCCAGTTTAGATGTTCTCAAGGCTATGCTGCCAATGGAAGATAAACCACAGCTTCAATCGCTATTTGACATAGCTACCCGCTCGACAGAACGTATCCAGCGTCTGACAAAGTCATTATTAGATATTACCCGCCTAGAAGCTGGCCGGCCAATAACGGACCAAGAGACAGTTTCCCCAATAGATATTGGCAGAAAGGCTTGCCTGGCTCTTGTACCCGTTGCGCGTAATAAAGAACAAGATATTTCTATTACCGTGTCAGAAGATTTGCCGCCTGTCTATGTGGATGGTGACATGATTGAACGTGTGCTCATCAACTTGCTTCAAAACGCTATTAAATACACGCCTCCTGGAGGATCAATTGAAATTGGTGCTCACTTGGAAGAGGAGGAAATTTGCATGTGGGTCAAAGATACCGGTCCGGGAGTTGACGCTAATGCCAAAGAAGCCATATTTGATAAGTTCACCCGTTTACATGCTGAAGAGGGAGGGCCCAAAGGAATCGGGCTTGGATTAGCGTTCTGTCGCTTAGCAGTAGAGGGGCATGGCGGTCGCATTTGGGTGGATGATAACCCAGAAGGAGGGGCTATTTTTTCATTTACGCTGCCCCTTGCCAACGCAAATTTAGAAACAGTTGGTTGAACAAGATTTTTCAATCTAAGGAGTGCAAATGTACGAAGTTGAACCTGGTGTTTATTATACAGAAGACTATCCTGGGCCTAGTATAGGCGCTGTAGTGATGCCACGCGGAATCCTTTTTATAGATGCGCCCTTGCGTCCCGAAGATGGTGTTATTTGGAAATCAACCCTTCTCAACCGTAGTCGTGGGGTGATTCACAAGCTCCTAGTCTATTTAGACTCTCATCCTGACCGAACGATCGGCGCCAAAGCCATGCTCTGCCCTGCCATTGCCCAACGAAAAGCTGCTGAACGGCTCTCTGAACATGGGGCAATCTTTCGAGGGCAACTCCCCGAGAGCGGTTCAGAGTGGGAAAAATATCCCGAAACGGATGGCTTGCGCTGGTCTCCACCTGATATGACCTATACCAAAAGAATTAAATTCCATTGGGGAGAACCAACGACTTGGTTAGAACACCATCCCGGCCCTTGCCCGGGGTCTAGTTGGGTTATCGTACCTGATCGCAAAGTGGTCTTTGTGGGAGATACGGCTCTTTATAATGCGCCACCTTTTTTGGCTTACGCAAATCTACCAAAATGGTTAGAATCCTTGGAGGAACTCACTGGGCCAGATTTCAAAGACTTCACCATAATCAGCGGCCGGGGTGGGTCTGTTCCCCAGCCCGTGCTCGAAAAACAATATAAAATCCTTAAAAAATTACTGAAGAGAATTGAAAAATTAGCCAAGAAAAATGCTCCTCCCGAAGCCGTAGCGGACTTGGCTTCCGCTATTTTGGAGGATTTCTCCCCTGAAGAAGGAGAAGAAGAGTCTCATCTTCAGAGACTGCGGCATGGATTGTATCAATATTATATGAAGCATTATGTTTCGGAGGCGTGAAAAAGAAAAATATGAAAACGTGAGGTTGTGATAAGGCTCCCTTCGGGGATGCTGCGCTGCGCTGGGCGAAGATAACGTGAAGGCGTGAAGCGCGAATATTCACTATCATTTAGCCTGGATTTCCTCCACAGGGGATTCCAGGCCCGTTTATGAGGAAGCGCTATTATAAATTATGGCACAAAAAATTTCTTATCAACCACTTTATCGAACCATGCGCGGAGAGACCGTGGAATCGGTGCATTTTGGGGCCATTGCTGTTGTCAATGTTCGAGGGGACTTGGTCGCCTGGTATGGGGAACCATCAACGGTGACATTTGTGCGCTCCACGGCCAAGCCTTTTCAGGCTCTTCCCTTTGTGGAAAAGGGCGGACCCGCTACGTTTAAGATGACGCCTCGGGAAATAGCTCTCATTTGTGCTTCCCATTCGGGAACAGACGAACACTTTCGCGTCCTTCACCAACTTCAGAAAAAGATCGGCATCACAGAAAAAGCGCTCCTTTGCGGCACACACTGGCCTTTCCACCGCCCGACGGCAAAACTCATGGCAGACCGGGGCGAGCGGCCCACACCAAACCGCCACAATTGCTCCGGGAAACATACCGGAATACTGGCCCACGCCAAGCTGGAAAACGCTCCCCTGGAAAATTATATTGACCCCGAGCATCCTGTTCAGCGAAGTATTCTCCAAACGCTTAGCGAGATGTGTTCTCTAGAAGCGGAGGAGATCAAAATAGGCATCGATGGCTGCTCAGTGCCAAGCTTTGCCATGCCTATGTATAATATGGCGCTGGCCTGGGCACGCCTTGTGGACCCCAGAGAGCTGGCCCCTAAAAAAGCGGAGGCGTGCCGGACGATTACCTCAGCCATGGTCTCACATCCCAATATGGTGGCTGGGCCGGGACGTCTTGATACCCGCCTCATGGAAGTTGCCCAAGGGAAAATTGTCGCCAAGGGTGGTGCAGAGGCTTATCAGGGAATTGGCCTGCCACCTGGGACGCTAGGTCCGGGTTCTCAGGCCTTGGGCATCGCCGTGAAAATAGCGGATGGTGACATGCGGAGACGTGCCAAAGCGGCTGTGGTCCTAGAAATCCTCCGGCAATTAAAGGCGCTCACAGAGCAAGAAATGACAGCCCTGGAGGAATTTGGGCCGCGCCAAACGGTCCGTAACCATCGAGGGTTAGTTGTGGGACAAGGCCAACCGTGTTTTGATTTGGAGGTGACGAGGTAATGAGGAACGAAGTGATGAAGGATGAGTTCGCCCAAGAAATTCATACGCGATTAATGGCACACTACGGTTCCCCATCCTGGAGACCAAGCTTATCGCCGGTGGCGGAGCTGGTATCGACAATTCTTTCCCAGAACACCAATGACACCAACCGGGACCGGGGCTTCGACCAGTTGCGGGAGCGTTTCCCCACCTGGGAAGAGGTCCGGGACGCGCCCCAAGAAGAAATCATAGACGCCATCCGGGTGGCGGGGCTGGCCAACCAAAAGGGGCCTAGAATCCAAAACGCGCTCCGGGAAATCACCCAAGAATGCGGTAAAATTAGCTTGGACTTTCTCGAAGACATGTCCTTGGAAGAGGCCGATGCCTGGCTGCAAAACCTGAAAGGCGTGGGACCAAAAACGGCCTCCATTGTCCTCTTGTTTGCCTTGAACCGGCCTGCTTTTCCGGTCGATACCCACATTCACCGGGTGACGGGACGGGTAGGGCTGCTCCCTCCTAAGATGAGCGCTAACAAGGCTCATGAGTATCTCGCAGAGCAATTTCCCGTAGAGGCCTATTATCCTGTGCATTTGAATCTCATTAAATTGGGGCGGGAAATTTGTACCGCCCGAAAAACACATTGTTCAATTTGCCCTTTAGAAGATATTTGCCAGTATGAGGATAAATACTAAGTAAGTCTTTGAAAGTTCCTTTATAACTTTCAGACTACGTCACTTTATTTCGATGTGCGCAGAGTCTCCCGACCGCGCACCTGAAGTGACCGAAGGTCTCCCCTCTTGGGAAAAAATGTGGCTCAATTACCTGGAGACCTGCGGTCAGGACTAGATGGCTGGTCAGGATGCCGAAGGCATGCTACGCAACACAGCCATATCTCGGTTCATGAGGACATAATTCTATAAAGATACTTTTGCATACCTACTTAGTATTTTTTAACGCTCACTTGATAGAGGGCAATCCCTACGGAGATGGCGATGTTGAGGGAGTCAATATTCGGGTTTTGTGGGATGCGCAGGCTGGTTCCGAATTGGTGGTATTCTTCCCCCAACCCCTCTGATTCATTGCCGAAAACGAGCGCGTACGGGGGATTAAATTGAACCTTGTCCAGGCGCTTCTCCCCGTCCGTCATCATGGGATAGAGCGTGTGCGCTGAATATGTCCCCCAATAGTCCGCGAAAGTATTGAAGAGCATGGTCTGTACTTGGAAAATTGCTCCCATGGAGGCGCGGATGACTTTGGGGTGGAAATAGTCCGCGGCGGGTTCGATGATGGCCAGGTCACGGGCGCCGAAGCCCAGCATGGCGCGCATGATGGTGCCCAGGTTGCCCATCCCGCTGGGATTGATCAGGACGACGTGGTTTTGATCGTGGCTTAGCTTTTGGGGGTGTTTTTGGAAGACGCCAACGGCATAGGTGTTCCCCTTGTGAGCGATACGCTGAATGGTTTTGTCGTTTTCTTGGCAAGGGATACCGTGTTTCGCACACAGGGCGCGGATTTTCTCCACTCCTCGGTTCTCTTTCCCCTTGGTGTGCAGGACCACGCTTTGGGCGTGATGAGGTTGATTTTCGAGGAGTTCGATGGTGGGGAAGACGCCCAGGGTGTAGGAGTGGGGGAAGTCTTTCTTGTATGGTTTGAGTTTGGTATTCATCGTTAGTATCTGACTACCCAAGGGGAAACAAACCAGGTTTCTCAAAGAAACCTGGTTTGTTTCCCCTACCCTTCCTAAAAATCAGCCAAGATTCCGGCCACAAAGGCTTCGGGGTCGAAGATTTCTAAATCATCTGCGCTTTCGCCTAGCCCGGCGTAGAGAATGGGCAAGCCTAGTTCTTTTTGGATAGCGAAGGCCATCCCCCCTCGGGCGGAGGAGTCCAATTTGGCGAGAATGACGCCATCCAACGAGATGGCGTCGTTGAAGGCTTGGGCCTGGTGGAGGGCGTTTTGACCCGTGGTGGCGTCCATCACCAGCCAGGCAGCGTGGGGGGCACTTTGGAGAGCTTTTCCCGCCACACGGTGCACCTTTTTTAATTCTTCCATGAGGTTGAAGCGGGTGTGGAGCCGCCCGGCGGTGTCGATCAGGGCCACGTCAGCTTTGCGGGCCACAGCAGATTTGACCGTGTCGTAGGTCACCGCACCGGGATCAGCTTCCGGTTGCCCGGCGATGACGGGGATTCCCAGGCGTTCCCCCCAGACCTGCAACTGGTCGATGGCGGCCGCCCGATAGGTGTCAGCCGCTCCAAAGACGACTTTTTTCCCTTGCTCCTGAAATCGCTTCCCTAGCTTGGCCATGGTGGTAGTTTTCCCCGACCCGTTGACCCCGGCGATGAGGATCACGGTGGGTTTTTCGCTTAACGCCAGCGCCGGAGGAGTTTCTAAGCGTGAGCGGAGTTCTTCGGTGACGGCCTGGGCGAGTTCCTCACTATGAGTCAGCCCTTCCTTGTGAACACGTTCTTGCAATACGCGAATGACGTCCAAGGTGGTTTCTATGCCCAAATCAGCCTGGATAAAAAGGGCCTCCAGGTCTTCCCATAATTGGTCGTTGATTTCGCTGGTTCCCAAAAAATTGGCGATGCGCCCAAAGGTGGTTTTCCGCGTGCGGGCAAGTCCGTTTTTCCATTTGTTGAAGAGATTGTTGTTTTCCATGAGGGGCATTATATCATGTTGGGGGTTGGATGTTGGAGGCTAGAGGTTGGATATTGGATATTAGATATTGGAGATCAGTGGGTTGGTGAGATTCGTGACACCGGTTCTCACCAATTTACAAATCTACCAGACAACCAGTATACCAACCTCACCAATATACCAGTTACCAATCTACCAACCTCACCAATCTACCGACACACCAATATACCAATCCCCAATATACAGGCCTACCAATATACCACTCACCAATATAAGGTATAATACCTGCCATGACTGATAAAAAACTCACTCACTTAGACTCGGCAGGGAAGGCCCACATGGTAGACGTAGGCCACAAACCTGTTACGGAACGCATGGCGGTTGCTAAAGGCGAAATCCGCATGTCCCCGGAGACCTTGGCTTTGATCGAGGCCGGGAACATGAAAAAGGGCGATGTGTTAACCGTGGCCCAAATTGCCGGTATCAACGCTGCCAAGAAAACCTCGGAGCTTATTCCCCTTTGCCATCCCTTACCGGTCACGCAAATTGCGATAGACTTCACCTTTAACAGCGTGTTGCCGGGGATCGAAATCACCGCCACCGCCCGCACCAGCGGCCAGACGGGGGTGGAGATGGAAGCTCTTACAGCGGTCTCCGTGGCGGCGCTCACCGTCTATGATATGGCCAAAGCTGTCGAAAAAACGATGGAGATCGGCAACATCCGCCTGATAGAAAAACGTGGCGGGCAAAGCGGCGATGTCGTTAACGAATGAACCAAGCGAATCGAATTCGCTGCTGGCACGCAAAATCCGCCTTCGCGGATTGGCGTCAATTATTTCTAACGGATACTATTTATGATCAAAGTAAATGTTTTATTTTTCGCTTCCATACGCAGTTTGCTCAAGAAAAAAAACGCTAAGGTTGAACTCCCGGAAGGCGCCCATGTCCGCGACCTGAAAAGCGAGATTATTGCTCAACACCCGGAATTGGAGAG
Source organism: Chloroflexota bacterium (assembly GCA_018263575.1). GTDB lineage: Bacteria > Chloroflexota > Anaerolineae > Anaerolineales > UBA11858 > B10-G9. Next base: position 13,226 of record JAANWX010000033.1, read on the forward strand.
AGCCATCCAGGCCGCCCTGGCCGCCGTCAACCATGAGTTCTCGAATGATGAAACCAAGTTAGAAGATGGCGATGAAGTGGCTTTCTTTTCCCACGTCAGCGGAGGATGATTTGGTTGCAGATTTTGGAATGCGGATTGTGAAATTCGTATAGTGGAAATATTCGTATAGACAAAGGTTAGGAAAACTTAAATGCCGGAAATACCTACTATAGTTGGCATCGTAGAAGGACCCTTCGATCTTAACCAGATTCTCGCCCAAATCACCACTCCTGCCACGGGAGCGGCCTGTACTTTCACCGGCCTGGTGCGGGGGACCACGACCCGCGCCGACCCCCATCAAACAGACTACCTGGAATACGAAGCCTACCAACCCATGGCGGAAGCCAAAATGCGCCAAATCACGGACGAGATCCGGGAACGGTGGCCAACCGTGAAGGGCGTGGCCATCCTCCAGCGGGTGGGGCGCTTATACCCCGAAGCGCCGACCGTGGCTGTGGCCTGTTCGGCCGGTCACCGGGACACGGGCGTTTTCGAGGCCGCCCGCTACGGGATTGACCGCTTGAAGGAAATTGTTCCTGTCTGGAAAAAAGAAGTTGGCCCGGATGGGGAAGAATGGATCGAGGGGATGTATACGCCTGAGCCAGGGGAGTAGAGACGCCCCGAAATTGTAGAGACGCCCCCCCTGTAGAGACGTCCCGGCGGGGCGTCTCTACAGGGGGGGAATATCAAAATGACCCCAATCACCTGCATCCAATGCCACCAACCCTATCCTAAAGACCACATCCCTCACGTTTGCCCCCACTGCGGCGGAATTTTCGATTTTGACGCCCATCCCCCTTTTGACCCAGCGCGCGTGGAACCCGATCTCCCCGGCTATTGGCCGTACCGCCATAGTTTTGGCTTGCCGGAGAAAGCGCCCATTATCTCACTGGGGGAGGGGAACACGCCTCTCGTGTGGGGTGAGGCCTTCGGATATGAAGTGGGCTTCAAGCTGGAAAATCTCAACCCCACCGGTTCCTTCAAGGATCGTGGGACGGCGCTCTTGGTCAGCTTTTTGCGCTCGCGAGGGGTAAGCTCGGCGGTGGAGGATTCTTCGGGGAACGCGGGCGCATCCTTCGCGGCTTACGCGGCCCGAGCCGGGATCGAGGCCCAAATTTTCGTCCCCGCTTACGCTGCTGGGCCAAAACGGGAGCAAATAGCCCATTACGGCGCGCGAGTGACCCCCATCCCCGGTCCGCGCATTCGGGCCACCGAGGCCGTTCTGGAGGAGGCCGCTCAGGGTCAGGTTTACGCCAGCCACGCCTACCTGCCGCACGGTATCGCGGGCATGGCCACCGTCGCTTACGAGCTTCACGCCCAGCTTGGCCAGCCGCCGGGGACGGTCATCCTCCCGGTGGGGCACGGCACACTTTTGTTGGGATTGGCGTGCGGTTTCGCGGCCCTAGAAGCGGCGGATTTGATTACCCAGCAGCCGGTTTTAGTCGGGGTACAGGCAAAGGCATGCGCTCCCTTGTGGGCCGAGATGCAGGGAAAATCTGGTTATGTGGGGGAGGGGGAAACCCGGGCCGGCGGGGTGCGGATTCGCCATCCCCATCGGCGGGATGCTTTGCTGGAGGTGGTGGGCGCCAGCGGGGGGACGTTCCTAGCAGCGGAAGAGGGTCAACTCCTCCCCGGCCGAGACGCGCTGGCCCGCATGGGGTTTTACGTGGAACTCACCTCGGCCCTGGTGTGGGACGGCTTGCGGCAGATCGCTGGACAAGTGCCCGAACCTATAGTGGCGGTCCTCACTGGGTCAGGGTTGAAGGATGGCTGAAGGGGGGGAAGTACCACAGAGAAACGCAGAGGAGGCGCAGAGATTCACGGAGAAAAACAAGGCTTTGGGGAAAAGCTAGGAAAGTATCACAGAGAAACGCAATGAAGACACGGAGATTCGCTGAGATAAATTAATCCACGTCAAATGAATCCTCTGGGGTCCAGGCCGGGGCGCAGATGGCCAAGAATACCAGCTCTTCTTCTTGATCGTTGAAAATTTGGTGCACTTCGCCGGGCATGATCAGGCAGGCCTGACCGGGGGAGAGGGTAAATTCCTGGCCGTCGAGGATCATTCTCCCCCTACCTTCGAGAATATAATACGTCTCCTCGGAAATTTTGTGGTAATGGGCGAGGGAAGAAAACTGGGGAGGGACGATGACGTGGGCCAGGCTGTGTTTCGAAGCCCCGCCGTGTTCTTTAGGGCGGCCGATCAGTTCATAGATCAGCTCCCCGGTGGGGGATTGAAAAGGCTCTAAGAGGTCTTCTTTTTTGATGATGTGCATAATTTTATACTCTTCGTATAGTCAAGATTGGGGTTTTCAGGCGAGGCGAGGTGTGTTTTGGAGGATTTTTCTCTTTTCCACTTTTCAACGCGGCTCAGCGGTGGTGGGCGGCATCTTTTTTACTCATCACGTCTGATCCATCTATAAAATGCACTTCGCATACCCGATTCAAGCAACCATATTTCATCTTCCTTTTGCACTACGCGGATCAATGCTTCCGCAAAGAAATTTAAAAATAGCCACCTCATTAACTCCGCATGTTTCTTGGTATCTATTGCCATTGATGCAGGTTCTAGTGTCTTGCCGTACTCTAATTTTCCAGTACTTGTTTCTACTGGCAATATGAACCTTACTATTGCTGTCGTCTCATCAACTATATAAGGGCCATACGCGGGTGGCCGAGTAACGACTTCTTCACGAGAAGCAAGTACGTCTGCTCTGTAGCGTCCTTTCACCATGTATATCGAGTAGCCACCAATCGTACTTTCCATAAAATCGAATACAAGCTGGTGGATTTTGCTTTCAGAATAATTTGTGGATAACTTTAAGCCTTCCCGAATTCGGGGAATGCCAATTTCTCGAATTCTCTGTTCGATTGTATCGAGATAAAATAAATTGTCGAGCGCTTCTCGCAATCTATCTTCACGGGAAAGGGGCATAAAGAACTCATAAATCAATATACTCGGCGATACTTCTAAAATATAATCTGTAAACAACCGTTTTTTCTGATGCAAGAGATCATTGAAATCATCTAGACGCACGCGGAGAATTTCAGGTTTAGCAATATATTTTTTCCCTTCTTTCTGCACAAGATCACTCAAGCGCGTATCAATACGTTCTTGAGTGCCAAGAATGCTCCACTCAGCTTCATCAGCAAGCTGTTCTGTTGAAAATGATTTTCTTCCTTGCGCGTGTTCAATAAGAAAATCAAATGCTCGTTCTATACTAATTTTTTCTCTCATTTTCTGAAATCCATGCCATTTATTTGGCGCATAGCAATTAGCGTAAGCCCCTAGCGGAGTAGATATTTAGCCGCCAAAGTGTGTAGTTCAAGAAAGCCGCAAACGTAACCCATGCAAGATAGGGTACGAGAAGCACCCCGCTGATGGTGTTTATCCTCCAAAAGAGGAGGATATTGGCTACTATAGCCAACCACAGCACTATGATTTCAGCAAAAGCCCACGCGGGTTCGTGTAAGCCGAAAAAGAGCCAGGACCAAGCGGCATTTAATATGAGTTGTAAAAGGAAGAGTATCAGGGGGAGGATTGCATCACCTATCCCTTTATCCCTCCATACGAGCCAAAGGGAGATGGCCATAAGAAGATATAATACCGACCAGACGGGTCCGAAGAGCCAATTAGGCGGATTCCAAGATGGCTTGGAGCCGAGGCTGGTCTGGTGAAGCAGGAGTTACGCCGCTTAGTCTTCTGTGAACATAAATAGCTGCGTATGTCCGTAACCCAGCCGCCACACAATGAGTATAGCATACTCTACCTCAGTTTCGCAAGAAAAAGATGCTAATAGAAATGATGCTCTCCGCCGTCAAAAGCCCCCTCGACCCCTAATTAACCATTCACCATTCGCCATTCACAATTTACCATTTAGAATTCCCCTCTCCACCTCTCAGGTCAGGAGATCTTGAGAGATCGATCCTAACTCCTAACTCGCAGCGCCTAACTTCTAACCCGTAACCTGCACCACCGGAGACCTCCGGTCAATTCCACCTCTCAGGTCGGGAGACCTTGAGAAATCGACCCTAACTCCTAACCCACACCCCGCCTAACCTCCAATACCAAATATCCAATATCTAATATCCACCCTCCAACCTCCAATCTCCAATATCCAGTACCTAATTACCACTCACCAACTTCCTTCCCTCTTCAAATTTCCGTTCCATATCCGCCACCATCTTGAACTGCGTGCGCGCCCTATCCAGGTTGTGATTTTCGCGGTCAGTTTTGAAATACACGTCGCCCGCTAAATAATCGGTTAGAAAGCGCACCCCGCACTCGAAAGTCATTAACTTAGCGGAAAAGGGCAGCAGAGAGACTTCCAGCGGGGTAAGAAAATCACCCGCCGCGTCCAGGTACCCGTGCACGAAAGCCTCGAAGCGCGCCAGATCAATCCCCACCTTCGAGAGGTCGCGCTCAGATTCAGGGGCCGGATTAGCGCCGGAGCGCACGGCGTCCCCAAAATCGTACAGGGCAAGGCCAGGCATGACCGTATCCAGGTCGACCACGCAAACCCCTTCCCCTGTGGCGTCATCGATCAAAACGTTGTTGAACTTGGTATCGTTGTGCGTCACCCGCAGGGGGAGGTCCCCGTGGGCAATGAGGTCGGTCAGGATGGGGGCTTCCTCTCCCCTCTCTTTGACGAAGGCCATCTCCTCCTGGGCAAATTGGGCACGGTTATGGGGGTCTTTGGCGGCCACGGCGAGGAAAGCGGCCAAGCGTTTTGGCGTGTGGTGAAAGTCGGGGATGGTTTCATGAAGCGCTGAGGGGGGAAAATCCCTCAGCAAGCCTTGAAAACGCCCAAATGCTCTCGCCACCTGATAGACGTGGTCTAAATCCCTGATTTTTTCATAGCTTTGGGCGTTCTCAATGAAAGTATAGGCCCGCCAATACTCGCCCTGGGCGTTTTTATAAAAAGATCTTCCCCTTTGGGTGGGGATCAGGGAGAGCGTTTCCCGCTGGGGATCACCGCCGGCCGCGGCGATTTTCTCCCTGAGGTGGGCCGTCACCCGCTGGATGTTGGCCATTAACGCTTCCGGCCTTTCGAAGACGTGATCATTGACCCGCTGGACGAGATAGCGCTGTGTTTCTTCCCCCGACCTGCGAAAAGTGGCGATGTAGGTATCGTGGATGTGGCCTACCTTGTGCGGCAGGACCTCAAGGAGTTTTCCAGGGAGCTTGAAATTTTCGAGGATAGCTGCCAGCCTTGGATTCATAGGAAGCACCTGGTCTACGCAGGGAGACTTTGTAGATGTTGGGGCAACTTTAGCTGCCCAACGTGATAAACTTGATACTCAACAACTTCGAAATACACCGTAGTCTCATGAGCTAAGTAAGTCTTTGAAAGTTCCTTTATAACTTTCAGTCTACGTCACTTTATTTCGATGTGCGCAGCGTCTCCCGACCGCGCACCTGAAGTGACCGAAGGTCTTCGCGAAGCATACCCTCCAGGGTGCCCCTCTTGG
>JAANWX010000034.1 GCA_018263575.1 Chloroflexota bacterium
ACATCGGAGAAAAACGGCTCAATTGTTATATAAAGAAATAGTTGGCTTGGGGGTTCCATTTGACATAGTAGTTACAACACCAAACACCCTAAAAAAACATGAGAACAATATCGGTCTGATCTATGCGACAGTTTTGAAAGAAGGAATAGAAGTTTATGCGATCTAAACACTCAGGAGATGCGGCAGACTGGCTAAACTATGCACGCAGCGATTTAGAACTTGCTCAAATGAACGAATCTCCGCGAGTGTTGATGAATACGAAGATGCGCTCTATTTGGCGGAAATGTTTTTGCAATGGGCGGAAAGGATTGTAAGAGAAAAAGCTTCAGAGTAAAAGCCAGCCACCGACGAAAGGAGAATATATGTCCAACCCCGAAAAGCGCCCTTTAACAGCGGAAGATTTATACCGTTTTCAAACAGTCACCGCCCCGGAGATTTCCCCGGACGGCCAGCATGTCGTTTTCTGCGTCCAACGCGTTGATGAGGAGAACGAGAAGAAATACACGAACTTGTGGATCGCGCCTACAGCAGGAGGAGAAGCGCGGCAATTCACCTTTGGCGATCACGTGGACGCCAGCCCCAAATGGTCCCCTGACGGGCGCCGAATCGCCTTCCTCTCCAACCGGGAGAATGAAAAACAGCCTCAAATTTTCACCATCCCCTTCCAGGGAGGGGAAGCCCGCCAACTCACGGACATGAAAGGGGAGTTTGGGTCCCTGGCGTGGTCACCGGATGGAACTAAGTTTGTGAGCCAATTCCGCAAAAAGGATGAAGAAGCCCTGGAACGCGAGAAAGATGAGGGGAAAAAGGAGCTTGGCGTCGTCTCACGAGACGTCACACGGGTTTTCTACAAGCTGGATGGGCATGGATTCTTGCCCCAGGAACGCTGGCATGTGTGGGTTCTGGACGCTGAGACAGGGGAAGGGGAACAATTGACCGAAGGGGAGGTTTTTGATGAGCTTCAGCCAGCCTGGTCGCCCGATGGGGCACGGATCGCCTTCCACTCCAACCGGGCCGAAGACCCGGATCTTGACCCGGATGCGATAGATTTATTCACCATCCCCGCTGCGGGCGGCGAGGAGCAAAAAATCGAGGCCCCTTTCGGTCCCAAACAACATCCCGTCTTCTCCCCAGATGGAAAGCGGATCGCGTATCTCGGCTACGAAGGCCGGGGGCAGTGGTGGAAGAACACCTGTTTATGGGTCACGCCAGTCGATGGCAGTGAGCGGGCCAAAAATCTGACAAAGCAATTCGATTTTACGATTGGCAACATCACCATCAACGATTTCCCCGGTCACCTGCCCATGTCGCCCCCTGCCTGGTCAGAGGACGGTCAACGCATCTTCTTCCAGGTCGCCCACCATGGGAACACGGTGCTCAAATCCATCAGCATTAATGGAGATGAGGAAAGCCTGGAAACCATTGTCGGTGGGGAAGGCACCACGGGCGGATTTACCTTCAGCGCTGACCAAGCTCGAATCGCCTATCTCTTTGCCACCATGACCGAATTGGCCGAAGTCTTCGTCTATGATGTCGGCGCCGAGCGCGCTCAGGCTCTCACGCACATCAACGAGGAAGTTTTTGATGAGATTGACCTCGGCACGGTAGAGGAAGTGTGGTTCGAAGGCGCGGACAACAACAACCTGCAGGGATGGATCATCAAACCGCCCAATTTTGACGAATCCAAGCAGTACCCCTCGATCCTGGAAATCCACGGCGGTCCGCGTGCTCAGTATGGGAACCTTTTCATGCACGAATTTTATTACCTGGCCGCCCAGGGCTATGTGGTGTATTTCACCAACCCGCGCGGGGGAAGGGGCTATGGGGAAGAACATTCCAAGGCCATCTGGAATCAGTGGGGGACCGTGGACTATGAAGATTTAATGGCCTGGACTGACTTCATGGAAGAAAAGGCCTACATTGATTCAGAGAGAATGGGCGTCACCGGAGGCAGTTATGGCGGGTATATGACGGTTTGGATCATCGGCCATACGGACCGCTTTAAGGCCGCTGTCACTCAACGCTGCGTCAGCAACCTGCTCAGCATGTACGGCTCCAGCGATATGAATTGGGTTTTCCAACAGGAGTTTGGCGATAAGCCGCCCTGGGAAAATTTCGAAAACTTTTGGCGTCAATCCCCCATCCGCTATATTGGTGAGGCCACCACGCCCACGCAAGTCATCCACAGCGAGAACGATTTGCGCTGCCCCATTGAGCAGGGCGAACAGGTCTTTGTCTCCCTGAAAAAGCTGGGGGTGGATACAGAGATGATCCGCTTCCCGGACGAGCCTCACGGCCTGTCACGCGGCGGGCGCACCGATCGGCGCATTGTGCGGCTAGAACACATGGCGCGCTGGTTTGATACGTATTTGAAGTAGAATAGAAAAGGAGGAATGAACCAGGTTTCTCAGTAAGCAAAGCGGCGAAACCTGGTTCATTCCTCCTGGTTACTTTAATTTACCGTTTACTGGTCACCAGTCTCCGGTGCGGGCGTGGCTTGGATTGCGTCCAACTCGGGGAGCGGCAGCAAATAGGGGTTATCGTTAGGCACCAGCATGACTTGAATACCCGGGGCCAATTTTTCAATGTAGCGGTAGTTCAACAAGCTCGGGTTGTCTTCTAAGACATTGGCAATGAGCTGGAGGGCTTCCGCCTCGGCTTTAGCTTCAATGATCACAGACTGCGCTCTACCTTCCGCCTCGGTGATATCCGCGTCCTTCTTGCCTTTGGCTTCCTCGCGCACCTGCTCGGCCTCTTGCTGTCGTTGCTGGACGACATAAGCAGCCTCTTCGGCCTTCTGCTCAGCGATCTGCTTCTGTTCGATAGAAGCCGCGTATTCCTCCGTAAAGGTAATGTTCCGGAGGACAAAACCAGCCAGCAGGAGTCCATTTTCTTGGAAATCGCTGCTTAATTCTTCCTGGATCATATCTTCCAAGGTAGACCGTTGGGCGCTATAAACCTCATTGATCTTGAATTGGGCCACAGCTTCGCGGATGACGCCGCGCACACTGGGCCGAATGAGATCGTCCATATAGCGATCCTGCCAGGTGATATGGACCGTGGTGACTTCGTCAGGGTCAATGGCAAAGATCACCGAAGCGTCGATGATCACTTCCTGGCCATCCGAGGTGCGGGCGGAGATCGAGTCGTCACCGGTAATTTGCCCCTCCCCATGGGAGATGGACATGGTGTAGGTCATCTTCGAGATAGAGTAGGTTTTTACGTTCTCAACGTAAGGGGTAACCCATCGCAAACCAGGCGCTAAGGCCTGCTCACGATACCCCTTGGGGGCGATGGCCGAGATCACCACGCCGCGCTCTTGAGGCTGAATGAAAACCAGCCCCGCGCTCAAAGTGTTGAGCAAAATTGCGGCCACAAAGGCGGCAATAATACCCGTAACTACACCCTTGATCTCTTTGCCCCGTGTCTTGCGCAACACAGCTAAAACAACTAAGCCTATTAAAACCAGCCATGAAAATGTGGCCACTGCGGTAATTACTACTGTTACTTGCATTTTTTTCTCTCCTTAATCACGAATATACGTATGGTACGAATGACACGAATGTGCCCCAAGACCTCCGAAGTTTACGGCTTTATAACCTCGGAGGTCTCAGGGGCAGAGCAAATCAACCGGGGATGAACATATACCATAAACTACTAGGGTAGAAGGCCAATCGAATTGGCCGTGGTTTTGCAAACCCATTCACCCTATGCGATTGGGTTATCTACCCACCATTATACACATAAACTAGTGGGGGTTTACTCCATTCTGACACTCTTTTAATAAACCCCGGCCTAGCTCTGGTAAAATACTCCCCATGGAACGCAAATCGACCTTCCCCACATACCTCATGCAAGCCGCCGCGGCCCTGACCGGGGGATTCCTGCTCTTCGCGGTCGTCCTGGGCGCGGTCCTGATCAGCTTTCATGGAAAATACGAGAACCGGATTTACCCTGGCGTTTCCATCGAGGGCATTGACCTTTCGGGGAAAACACGCCCAGAAGCGGCCCTCCTTTTGGCCGGTGCCTTCGATTATCCGGTGACGGGGAAAATCACCTTCCAAGACCAAAACACAATTTGGGAGACCACGCCCGCCGACTTAGGGCTTTTCTTCGCGCCCAACCAAAATGCAGAGATAGCCTATCAGGTGGGTCGCAGCGGAAAGGTGCTCGACCGGTGGGTGGCCCAGCTCCAGGCCTACCGGCACGGGGTCAGTCTCCCGCCCCAATTTGTGTGGGATGAGGGCACCGCTCACCTCCAGCTCTCCCTGGTGGGGGAGAAGATCAACCGTCCCACCCGGGAAGCCGACCTGCACCTGGAGGGGACCGAAGTCATCGCCCAGGAGGGGCAAATCGGCCGCACGCTGGACATCCCCCTCACCCTCCAAAACTTAGAGGCTCAGTTCCAGTTCCGGCAAGATGGGCGCATTGTCCTCCCCATAGAAGAAAAACCGCCCCAAATTTTGGATGTCAGCGAGCAGTCCGAGACTTTGCGGGAGATTTTGCGGGAACCGCTCCGCCTGGAGACGCCCGACGCAGCGGAGGGGGACCCCGGGCCGTGGACGTTTTCCCCCCAGAATTTGGCCGAGATGCTGACCATTGAGCGGGTTAACACCCCGGAAGGAGCGGAATATGCTGTGGCTTTCAACGCCCAATACTGGCAGGCAATTCTAACCGATATTGGCTACCAGGTGGCCCGGGAGGCGCGAAACGCCCGTTTCACATTCAACGACGAGAGCAAAGAATTAGAGGTTATTCAACAAGAGGTGATTGGCCGGCGCTTGAACATCGAGCAAACCATGGCCGAGGTTAACGCCACGCTCCTCGCCGGACAGCACACCGTCCCCCTGGTCATGGAGTACACCCAACCCGACGTCACTAGCGCCCATACCGCCCAAGACTTGGGCATTACCCACCTGCTCAACGCCCAAACGACGTATTTTTACTACTCCAGCGCTGAGCGCATTCACAATATCGAAAACGCCTCGGCCCAATATCACGGCGTTTTGGTCGCCCCGGGGGAGACGTTTTCCATGGGCGAAACCTTGGGCTCGGTCAGCGCGGAAACCGGCTACGAGGATGCCTGGATCATTGCCGGAAACAGGACGGTAAAAGGGGTGGGAGGCGGGGTTTGCCAGGTGAGCACCACCCTTTTCCGCACCGTGTTCTTCAGCGGTCTACCCGTTGACCAGCGCCATTTCCACGCTTACCGGGTGCTGTATTACGAGCAAACCCCCAGCGGAGGACATGATTCTAGTTTAGCCGGCCTGGATGCCACGGTCTATTTCCCCTCGGTAGATTTTAAATTTACCAACGACACGGGGCATTGGCTGCTCATGGAAACCTATGTCAACGCCCCCAACCGCACGCTGACCTGGAAGTTTTACGGCACGCCCGATGGCCGCACGGTGCAATGGGAGTCCACGGGCCTGCAAAACATAACCGACCCGCCCGAGCCGCTGTATATTGAAAACGAGGAGTTGAAAAAAGGGGAGATCGAACAAGTGGATTGGGCCGTGGAAGGCGCGGATGTGACCGTCACCCGCCACGTCTACCGGAGCGATCAAAAGCTGTGGACGGACATTTTCGAGACTCATTACGCTCCCTGGCGCGACGTCTGCGAATACGGCCCAGGCACAAAGGGCATGCCGCCGGATGATGTTGATGAGAATCATCCTTGTGAGCCGAGTGAGTAGGGGGTAGGGAACCGGGTATCAGGTATCAGGAAACGGGAGGAATTTGGGGATTGGGGATTGGATATTAGATATTGGGTATTTGGGAGAGGGTGCAAAGCAGGCCAGAAATTAGTAGACACTTTTTCTCACGGGTAGGCGCCCAATCGTATTGGGCATGCCTGTCGGCTCTTTGGGATTTCGCGGGGTGCTCGGTTTGGATTGCCAAATCCAAACCATATCTGGGTAGCGACCGCATCACACCACCAAATACGGGGATTTGGCAATCCCCTCGGAGCGGAGACTAGCGGACAACCCCGTGAATTCCTAAAGACCCTGCCTGTCATTGACGCTAACGCGGTTGGCCACTTCGTGTACCCATTGTGTGGCGAAATGATAACAACATTTTAGTACACACGCTGAAAAGAATCGCCTCGAGAGCAAGAGAGTTGTGACAAGTTTCGTGTTTTTCTTGCGAAAAGAGGTTTGGGTATGCTATACTTTATAGGTGGATTTCGTGAGACAGCCACGAATTATACTCGAGGGTTTCCCCGAAATAAGGAGAGAATATGAAATTTGCTGCGATTTTTTCAATCCTTGTAGGGGTAGGAATTATAGGCCAATGGACGATGACATATGTGACGAAGTAAATTCCAGAATTAAAAACTGACCCGATCCGAATATGGTTTCATATCGCAGCGGAAATGGTGACAGCCATTTCCTTATGTTGCCAATGCGATGGAAATCCGGAAGAGAGTAGTGTCTAGATTACCTTCATCATCATTCAAGTCGAATTAACATGAATGGGAATTCCATATCCATCCATAGACATTATCAAAGCTTTTGGCTATCGTCTTCATCCGGGAGTTCAAATCTTATGGGGAATATTTGAAGTTGTGCTTGTTTTGATCTCTTTAAGACTATTTTCTAGTGAGGACAGATTAAAAGCAAATGATTAAAAACGATCTTCACGTCCATTCCGTGCAATCATTGTGTGGTTTACACACGCTGCTAGAAATTGTTGACATAGCCGCCAAGAAAGGGATGCGCCTCGTGAACATCAGTGACCATGGGCGCGCTTTGGGGAAGGAAGTCAACTTTGGCGTCATAACCGACAAGCGGCGCTGTCCAGAAAAGATAAGGAGTTCGCGGGGGAAAGAAATCACCGTTTTGGCGGGGATCGAAGTCAATATTTTAGCTGTTGACGGGGAGAGCGACTACCCTGAAAACTATCACAACAACTTTGATTTGGTCAGTGCTGGGTTTCATCATCCCCTTGGAAGTTCAGCCTCGGATAACACCCAAGCTTTAGAAAATTATTTAAAGCGATACCCCCTGGATATTTTAACCCATCCCTGCAAAGCAGCCCAGCCCTTAGTTTTAGAAGAAGTGATCGCCCTCGCTAATGAGTATGGGTTCGCTTTAGAAGTCAATAATACCAATCTTCGGGTGGGGAAAACCGACCGCGGACAATTGG
>JAANWX010000035.1 GCA_018263575.1 Chloroflexota bacterium
CCTCGACGGATGTTGCGAGTTGCGAGTGGCAAGTTGCGAGTTGCGAGTTGCGAGTGGCGAGTTGCGAGTGGCGAGTGGCGAGTTGCGAGTTGCGAGTGGCGAGTCAATGTCATTAAGTTAAGGTTTTTGGCCCAGACCTGACAGGTTTTAGAGAACACTTTTAGACAGAAATATGCTCTTGGTTGCACCGAATCGAGTTAAAAATGTCGCGTCGGGAAACCTGTCAGGTCTACAACCGAGCTAAACTTAATGACATTGAGTGGCGAGTAGCGAGAGCGAGGAATCAGTTAACCAGGTACTAGGAAACTAGCGTGCGGTATATTGGGAAACTGGAAAACCGGTAGACTGGTTAGCCCAATACCCAATACCCAATATCCAATACCCAACCAACAAACAAACCACCCCATGACCACAATCAACGGAAACACCCTCACTATTGCTCAAGTCACTGCTGTTGCCCGCCATGGCGAAGGTGTCGAACTCGCGCCCCAGGCCGTAGAGAACATCCGCCGCGCCAGGGGCTGGGTTCAAGAGATCATTGCTGCCGGGGAGCCGGTGTACGGCATCAATACCGGGTTGGGCATTTTCGCTGACCGGCGCATCTCAGTCCAGGATGCGGCCCAATTGAGCCGCAACTTGATTCTCAGTCACGCGGTGGGGACCGGGGCACCGCTCCCGGAGGAGGTTGTCCGGGCGGCCATGCTCATCCGCGCCAACACCCTTGCCAAAGGCCACTCCGGGGCGCGGCTGGTGGTCGTCGAGACTCTGGTGAAGATGCTCAACCGGGGGGTGACGCCCATCATCCCCTCCCAAGGCTCCTTGGGTTCCTCGGGAGACTTGGCCCCGCTTTCCCACCTGGCTCTGGTTTTCACCACCGACGAAAACGACCGGGAAGAGGAATCTGGGCAAGCGTTCTATGAGGGCCAAAAGTTGAGCGGGAAAGCGGCCATGAGAGAGGCCGGCATTCCCCGCCTGGTGCTCCAGGCCAAGGAGGGATTAGCCATCAGCAACGGGGCAACCTTCTCTGCCGCCATCGCCGCCCTGGCCATCCACGACGCCGGGAACCTTCTCAATGTGAGCGAGATCTCCCTGGCCATGAGCCTGGAAGCGCTGCTGGGACGCAGGGACGCCTTCGACCCCCGCCTGCACGCGGCCCGCAATCACCCGGGGCAGATGGCCGTGGCCGAAAACATCCGCCGCCTGACGAAGGGCAGCACCCTGCTGGACAGCACCGACCGCGTCCAGGACGCTTACTCGCTGCGTTGCGGACCGCAAATCCACGGCCCGGCCCGAGAAACGCTGGACTTCGTTGAAAAGACCATCCAGCGCGAAATCAACGCCGCTACGGATAACCCCCTCCTTTTTGATGCCCAAACAGCCATCTCCGGCGGCAACTTCCACGGGGAGGCCATCGGCATAGCTATGGACGCTTTGAGCATCGCTCTCTCGGAAATCGGCGGGGTTTCCGAGCGGCGGGTATTCCGCCTGACGGATGCCAATCTCAACCTTGATCTCCCGCCCATGCTGGTGGATAACGACCAGGCGGCGGGGCTGAATTCGGGGATGATGATGCCCCAATACACGGCGGCCTCTCTGGTATTGGAAAATAAAGCCCTTGCCACGCCTGATTCGATCCATTCCCTGCCGACCTCGGCTGAACAGGAGGATCACAACGCCAACGCCATGACCGCGGCCCGGCACACCCGCCAAATCATTCACAACACGACTCACATCATAGCCATTGAGCTTTATACCGCCGCCCGGGCCCTGGACTTACGGCTGCGCGAATATCCCCAAGCCCAAATGGGGATGGGAACAAAGGCTGCGCACGCCCGCATCCGCGCTGAAGTGCCCTACCAAGCGGGAGATGCCCTGTGGGGGCCGGAAATTGAACGGGTGCGGGCGTTGGTTGTCAGTTGTCAGTTAGCAGTGAGCAGTGAGCGGTCAATGTCATTTAGTTAAGGTTTTTGGCCCAGACCTGACAGGTTTTAGAGCACACTTTTAGACAGAAATATGCTCTTGGTTGCACCGAATCGAGTTAAAAATGTCGCGTCGGGAAACCTGTCAGGTCTACAACCGAGCTAAACTTAATGACATTGAGTTGTCAGTTAACAGTGAACAGTCAATGTCATTAAGTTAAGCAAATGTTTTAATGAAAAATCCCCAAAACTGATCGAGGTGGAACCGTGTTCCACCGGATTTCATAGTCGGAACCCACCGGAACACGGTTCCGGTTCGATCGTGGGAAAGTAAACGGCCCCTTATCTTAATGACATTGAGTGAACAGTGAGCAGTGAGCAGTAAACGTTGATGTATAATGAATACTATTATGAAACGTAACCCCCTACTACAAAATTCAACCATACGCCAAAAAATTATCAACTACCCTTTTGCGGGCATCCTATGTGTTTTTTTCCTCGCCCTTGTGCTGCAAGGGTGCACAATATTGGAGGACTTGAATCCAACAGCCATTAACACATCGCCGACGGCAACACCTCTTAGCGAGAATCCCCTCCGTAACCTGGAGCAGATCCAGGAACGCGGGGTGCTTGTCGTGGGCACAGCCATCACCGAACCGTTCGAATACCACCACGCTGAAACCGGCGAGCTGATCGGCTTTGATGTTGATACGGCTGAATATATTGCAGAAAACTTGGGCGTCGAACTGGAATGGGTTGAAATGTCCTTCGCAAATCTCATCCCCACCCTGCGTGACCGTAAGGTAGACATAGTTATTGCTGCTATGTATATCAAACCGGATCGGGAGGAAGTGGTAGATTTTTCCACACCATATATCGATACTGGCCTGGTGATAGTCGTCCGCCCAGAATTGGAGGAAGAGGTCAAAACCGTTCAAGACCTGGCGGGATTGAAGGTGGGCGTCAAAATAGGGGCCACGGGCGCTAAGCTGGCGCAAGACTTAGTCTCCCAAGGCATTCCCCTTGAGAAAGAGGAATACAAAACCACCTTCGACTCGTTCTTAGACTTGGAAGTCGGGCGCGTGGATGTGGTCTTCAACGATTATCTCAACACACTAGTCTACATGAAGGACTCTGGGACAGACCTTAAAATCGTCACCAACGAAGCCGGTGAGGTCAACTTTTTGTCACAGGTTGGGCTGGGCATAGCCGTTCATCAAGGCAACCAGGCCCTGTTGGAGGCCATCAACACCTCATTGGCAGAAATGCGACAAGATGGCATGTTCGAGCGGTTATCTGAAAATTGGCTTGACTGCGAGACAGATCAGTAAGAACTGGCCAGAACAAGCTCAGGATCTGGCGATCCTTCGCGAGCGTGATAACTGGAACACCCATGAAAAAGACAAAGGTCAATTGGAGTTTAAGCACGAAATGGACATTGGCATACTCGGCCATGATCTTGTTGGTGACCGGGACAATGGCCTTCGGCTTATACTTGCAATTGCGGATCGCCCAACGCCAAGTTTTGCGCGAGCGCTTGCGTGACATTGTGAACTTCGCCGCGCCACTTGTGGATGGCGACTTCCATTCCCTGATCCGCTCTCCTGAGGATGAAAACGGGTCGTTTTATCACGTCGTCTCCTTACGCCTGCAATCCATCCAAGAAACCAGTAACGTCATCCAACGCATCTACACCTTGCGCCAGGGAGAAGACGGGCGCATCACCTACGTGGTGGATGTTGACCCGGATAATCCCGCTTCGGTAGGGCAAGAATATACCCGCTCCAGCCCCTTGCTCGAAGGTGGCTTAGCCTCCATTTCTCAAGCCACTGTTGAGGATAAGCTGTACACGGATCCGTCTGGGACCTATTTAAGCGGTTACGCGCCAATCTACGATCAGTTTCGTGACCTGGATGGCGTATTGGGAATAGACATTGATGCCACGGCCATCATCGCCAACGAGGTCAGGGCCCGCCGCATTGCCGGGCTGGCCTTCCTGGCCACGGTGCCGCTCACCTTCCTGCTGGGATGGTGGCTGGCCCGATATTTGACCGCGCCCATGAAAGACCTCATGGACGGCGTTGAGCGCATAACCCAAGGCCAATTGGACGAGGGCGTACCCGTCCACGGCCAAGATGAGCTGGGGGTATTGGCAAAGGCATTCAATTACATGACGACCCAATTGCGCCAAACACTGGGCGGTCTAGAGCAAGAAATCGCTGAGCACAAACGTGCCGAAAAGATTCAGGACGCGGTGTATAGAATATCGCAGGCAGTGAGTTCCACGGACAGCATTGATGAGCTTTATCAATCTATCTACGCCATTCTGGGGGAATTGATCGCTGTAGATAATTTTTACATCTCCTTATATGATCCGGATACCGACTTGCTGAGTTTTCCCTTTTATTTGGACCAGTATGACGAACATCCCTCACCGGTGAAGCCCAAAAGTGGTCTTACGGGGTATATCCTGAGGACGGGACGTCCCTTACTGGTCACCCCGGAAGTGTTCACTGAACTCGTCCAAAATGGCGAAGTGGAATTGATAGGAACCAAGCCCGTAGACTGGATGGGCGCTCCCCTCAAAGTTGAGAATGAAATCATTGGCGTTATGGCCGTACAAAGCTACTCAGAGGAGATTCGTTTCAACCAGGAAAACCTGGCCCTTTTTGAGTTCGTCTCTATACAGGTGGCCCTGGCCATTGAACGCAAGCGGGTACTAGAAGGTCTCCACAGCAGCAACGAACGCTATCACGCCCTTTTCAATGATTCCCCTATCTCATTATGGGAAGAAGACTTTTCCGGAGTCAAAGACATCCTAGACTCCTTACATCGAAAGGGTGTCAGGGATTTCCGATCTTATTTAGACGACCACCCCGAAATTGTGGCCGAGTGCGCTAGACAGGTCCAGGTTTTGGACATAAACAAAGCCACCCTGGAATTATTCGGCGCCAAGTCCAAAGAAGATATGCTCGTCAACCTCTCATCCCTCTTTACAGAAGAATCTTATGAGGACTTTAAAGACGAACTTGTCTATATAGGGGAGGGACGGACCGAGTTTTATTGGGAGGGGGTCAATCAAACCCTGGATGGAAAAAGGATAGAAGTCAGGATAGGCTGGTCTGTGGTACCCGGCTATGAAAGCGATTTGTCAAAGGTGATTATTTACATACTAGACATCACCAAAGAACAAGAAAACAAGCGCAATCTCCAGAGACGTTTGGGAGAACTTACCACGCTACATGCCATTACCCTGGCCGGGCTAGAGGCCGAGGATGAAGATACCCTGATAGAGAAAGCGACCTACCTGATTGGGGAAAGCCTCTTCTCTGAGTATTTTAATATCTTAACGGTAGACGATAAAAGAGAGCGCTTGGTCATGCACACAACCTACCATACGGTTGAGGAAAGAAAAGACGTCGAAATCCCGCTGGGGGAAGGTATATCTGGCCGGGCGGCCCAAAGGGGAGAGACCTGCTATATTCCCGACGTTACCATAAATCTTTTGCGGCCATTATGTTCGATCTCGACAATTTCAAGGAGATCAACGATACCCAAGGCCATCTCGTCGGTGATGAAGCCATGCGGGCAGTAGCCCAACGTTGCCAGCAGGATGTCCGCGATATTGATATCCTCGCCCGGTATGGGGGGGATGAATTCGGGATCTTGCTCCCCGAAACATCCAAATCCGGAGCTTTCGAAATTGCCCAACGGTTGCGACAAAACGTCGCCACCCGTCCGGTAGAGACCAGCGCGGAGAATTTTACCGTCACCATCAGCCTGGGCGTGGCCGCCAGAGACAAAGAAACCCCCGATCTTAAAACACTCCTCACCCGCGCTGACGACGCCTTGTACAACGCAAAACAAGCCGGGCGGAACCGCGTGTGCTGTGAATAAGTTAAGCGCAGGATGTGACAGCGCTCGAAGGGGATCGCCACTAGCCAAGGGCTGTACACCGTAGATCCCGATCAGGAAGTAACTGTGCTCAAAGGGGATCGCCAGATCCCCGGACTCCGCGCCCGATGGATCTGGCGCTCCATCTCGAGCATGGTTAATAGACCATTTTCCGAAGCTAGGAGCAGGAAGTGACAGTCACTTTTGGAAGTGACTGTCACTTCCTGAGCCCAACACATTGCACAGATTGATTAAACCGCTTAGAATATAACCAGTTTCCCTTATAGAAAGAGAGGTTTCCAATGAAAAAAATAACACGAACACCACTACTTATCCTTCTTACTATCGTCTTAGCCTCCTGTAACATGCCCGGCGTGCAAAAAACCGCCACCCAAAGCCCTGAGCAGCTTCAAACCTTTGTGGCCCAAACGGTGACGGCTCACGCGGCCCAAAGTGGGCAAGACCCATCACCCTCCCATACACCGGAGCCAGGCACAGGAGACTCAACCCCCAGCGAGACACCAACGGCCACATTTACCAACACGCCCCTTCCCACCAACACCACCGCCCCAACGGCGACGAAAACGCCTATCCCCTGCAATCAGGCAAAATTCGTCGAGGATGTCACCATCCCTGATGGGACTGACTTCAACCCGGGAGACTCCTTTGTGAAAACCTGGCGTTTGCGAAACACAGGCTCCTGCGATTGGAGTTCAGGATACGATATTGTCTTCTCCAGCGGAGACGCCATGGCCGCGCCCAGCGCGGTGCAGCTCACCACCGACATCATCCCCCCGGGTGGAACCGTTGACGTCTCCGTCACCCTCACCGCCCCCGACGACCCCGGCACCTACCGGGGCAACTGGAAATTGCGTGACGCGGCAAATCAGGTCTTCGGCATTCAAAGCACCGATGAATTTTGGGTGGAGATCGATGTCCTAGCCCCCACAGATACGCCAGAACCTGAGACCGTCACTATTAACTATTCCGACAGAGGGCAAGTGGATGCAGCCGGTAATATTGCCAATCCCAATAATGCTGGCGACAGAGCTAGTGACGATGGCCTCCAAGGCTTTATCACCTTCGATGTGAGCGGTATTCCCGATTCTGCTACAATTACATCCGCTAGACTTGAGACTATTTCCTACGATACATTAGGTGATCCCTTTTTCAGTCTAGGAGCTGTACGTGCCTATGTACACAACTACGGAACCGTAGACGCTGGCGACTACACAGCACCTGGAGTAACTGGGGCTATCGTCAGATTCAGCAATGAAGATGAACTAAACGATGCAAACGTGCAAGAGCTGAACTCACTAGGCATAACGGGTATTGAAAACGCGCTAGCAAGCAACCAATTCCAAATCCGGCTCCAATTCAAATCAAAGGAAACAGATGGAGATGGCGTTGACGATGTCCTGCGCGCTAAATTCAGATTGGTAGTTACCTACCAACCCTAAAAGGAGCATTTTTCGGAATGAACCATAATCTACTGCATAGACGATACACACGCCTAATATTGACCATCTTAATCCTCCTCGGCGTCAGTTTTGCCTGCATCACCCCTGGCAACGAGGGGGAAGAAGAGGGCAGCCCCGCCAGCGCTGAAGGACTGGTGGGCACCTCCGTGGCGGAAACGCTGACCGCCCAACCGCCCGAAGACCCTCCCCCACCCAGCGACACCCCCAGCGTGGAGACCCCTCCCACCAACACGCCGGCCCCCTCCCCGGAATCCCCCGCATGTGACCCGCCAGACATCATCTATCAAGGCGTTAGCTTTTGCTATGATCCCGCGCTGGCCTCCTCCATCACCACGGAGATGGTTCCCGCCTTGGATTCCGATGGGCCAGGGGGCAGCAACCCCGAACACGTCCAATTCAACCTGATGGGCTACCTCCTCGCGGGCACGTTTCATGAAGCGCACATCATGGTTTTCCCCGCCGACGGGTACACAGCCGTCAACCCATTCGCGGGGGACATGATCACAGACCTGCAAACCTTGCTTGGCTCTCAACCCAGCGACCCTGAGAGCATCCCCTTCTTGCCACTCTGGAACGCGGCGCAATTCATGCGTGCCCAGGTGGCCTATTTTGATTTTCAGAACGGCGCTGGCGTGCGTTTCCTCAGCCTGTATGGGCAAGCCGCCCGCGTGGTGAACAATGAAGAGCTTTTCTACACCTACCAGGGACTAACCGGTGATGGCCGCTTCTACATCAGCGCGGTTTTGCCCATCTCTCACCCCAGCTTGCCCGCCACTAGCCCCGCCGACCTAGACCCGGATTTCTACGATAATTTTGAAACCCACACCGCCGAGTCCGAAACCCAGCTCAACGGACAAGCCGAAGACAGCTTCGCGCCAAGCATTCTCATACTCGATGAGATGATGCAATCCTTCACCATCACCGCGCCATGAAATGAACCACATTGGCAAACTCAATGAACAACCGCTCCACAAGGCCCTCAAAGCCTGGTATGCCCAGCCCGGGGATGGGATCGAAGCCTCGGTGGACGGGTACGTAATTGACATTGTGCAGGGGGATGGGCTGGTGGAGATCCAAACCGGGAATTTTTCCGCCCTCAAGGGGAAACTGCTCACCCTGGTGAAGGATCACCCGGTGCGGTTGGTTTACCCCATCGCGCGGGAAAAGTGGCTCTTCAAGCTCCCCCGCAAAGGGTGGGACGCCCCCCGGCGGAGGAAATCCCCCAAGCAGGGTCGCGTGGTCGAGGTTTTCGGCGAATTGGTCAGCTTCCCCCAGCTCCTGCAAGAGAAGAACTTCACCCTGGAAGTGGCCCTCATCCAAGAAGAAGAAGTCCGCCGTTACGTGGGCAAAAAAGCCTGGTACAAAAACGGGTGGAAGACGGTGGAGCGGCGCCTGCTGGACGTGCTGGAACGCCGCGTCTTCGGGACTCCGGGCGATGTGGCCACCTTATTGCCCCCGGGGCTGCCGGAAACATTCACTACGGCCGACCTTTCTCAAGCCTTAGACATCCCACGCTGGTTAGCACAAAAAATGGCCTACTGCCTCCGTGAAATGGGAGTACTTGCTCATGTTGGAAAACGAGGAAACGCTTTCTTATATGAGCGGGCATAGAGAGGCTTGACCTTTCCCTGCGCAACCTTTACCATAAAGTGGCATGTGGCATGTGGCATGTGGCAAGTTACTTCATTACTCCTTACTCTTTACGCACCACGCATTACCCATTTATGGCGAACCCCACCATCCCTGTCTCACAAAATAGCATCCTCATCGTAGATGACAACGCCAACGTGCGGCGGGCCATCTCACGCTCCCTGCAAATTGAGAACTATGCCACCCGCCAGGCGGCCAACGGCAAAGAAGCCTTAGAGATGCTCACACAGTACACGCCTGACCTGATCCTTTCCGATATCAATATGCCTATCATGGATGGAATCGAGTTTTTTAAGGCTGTGCGGGACAATAAAGAATGGTCTCCCATCCCTTTCGTGTTACTGACCTCGGCCGCTTCTCCCGCTGATGTTCAAAAGGGCCGCGAATTGGGTGTGGAAGATTACCTGACCAAACCTATCGATACCAATGACTTGGTAGCCATCATCAACGCTCGCTTATTGCGCAGCTCCGAGGTAAAGGTATCACACATCAACCAATCCTATTTAGAAACCGTAACAGCCCTTGCCAACGCTATTGAAAGCCGAGATAACTATACGGGCGGTCACGTAGACCGCGTCACCACCTACACAATTTGGCTGACTCAGGAATTACTCTGGCCAGCAGAACACATCCGCTTCTTGGAATTCGGGGCCCGCCTCCACGATATAGGGAAAGTCATCGTCCCAGATAGAATCCTCAACAAACCTGGCAAGCTTTCTCCCCGCGAGTGGAACTTAATGCGCAAACACCCCGCAGCAGGCGCAAAAATGCTCCAAGGCGTGAGCCACCTAAAAGACATTTTGCCTTATATTTACCATCACCACGAACGCTGGGATGGAACAGGGTACCCCAAAGGGCTCAAGGGTAAAGAAATCTCCATTGGGGGACGAATCCTGGCCATCGCCGACGTCTATGATGCCCTTACCACAACTCGCCCTTACCGTCCCGCCCGACCTCGCAAAGTAGTCATCCAATTTCTACGCCTCCAAGCAGGAAAACACTTTGACCCAGATCTCATCCCAACTTTTATTAAAGCCATCAAAAAACGCACTCCCTTAAACTAAACTATGAATAAAATCACTCGAAAACCAACGACAGTCCTCTACCCCGTCCCCGCCGTGATGGTCAGTTGTGGCACAGGGGATGCGGCCAACATCATCACCCTGGCCTGGGTAGGCACGCTCTGCTCGAAGCCGCCCCTGATAGGCCTGGGCGTGCGTCCCAGCCGCCACTCCCATGGCCTGATCCGCCAAGCGGGCGAATTCGTCGTCAATTTGCCCAGCGCAAAACATGCCAAATGGCTCGATTACTGCGGAGTTGTCTCCGGTCGGGATGAAAATAAATGGGCCGGCTGCGGCTTCACCAAAGTCAAGGGGACCGCAGTGGATGTCCCCTTCATCGCCGAATGTCCGGTCAACATCGAGTGCCGCTTGGATCAGACGCTATCGCTCGGCGTTCATGATCTGTTCATTGGCGAGGTCTTGGCCGTCCAGGTAGATGAATCTGTCCTTGATGATCGGGGGAAAATTGATTTCGAGAAAGCCAAGCCCTTCGCCTACCTGAATGGGGAATACCGCCAGATTGGGGAATTGTTGGGTACTTATGGGTATTCTAAAAAGGGGTAGGCTCAAGACCAGGGTCTGAAATATGTTACGTGTTGCATAAAAGAAGAGGTGCCGCATGGCTTTCAACGAATCTGAGATCAAAAAATACAGCCAAATACTAGATGAATTCTGCCAAAAACACGGCCCACCTCCTCGCATTCACGACAAATTGAAGTGGGAATATAAAATTGAAAACCAAAGCGTCTTTCTCCTTGAGGTTCGGCCCAGGTGGGACAATCCGGAAGAACAGACAAAATTCCCCTACTTCAAAACCACCTTCGTTAAGACAAGCCAAACATGGAAACTCTACTGGCGGAGAGCAAATGGAAGATGGGACAGATATGACCCTTACCCTACAGGCAAAAGCCTTCGCGAAATATTAGAAATCGTCAAGGAAGATAAGCACCAGTGCTTTTTTGGGTAAGCGTCGGGACTATCGTATTTTATATTCGGGGTAATCATTCAGCCCCTGCCCTCACCTCAATCCTCTCCCACAGAGAGAGGAGGCTGTCCCCTCTCCTCGTGGGAGAGGGCTAGGGTGAGGGGGGTGAACGGTTACTATTCGGGGAAAACTCGAATATAATTCGAGGCTGGCTCACCAATGGGTGTGCTGTGCATGCCCTGTGGGCAACACCGTGTGCAAAATCCACCTGCGTGGATTAGGCTGCTTTGCTATCACAACGCTCCAACCAATTTAATAGTACACGGCGGCATAAATTCTTTGGTAGTTAGTGTCTATACACCAGGTGCAATTATTATGCCCTCTGGGTACGCACTCCAAAAACGGGAGTGCAGCGCACCTTAGAACCGCATAAAAACTTGTGCCAAGCTGTACTAGTCCCCAGTCTACCAACCTACCAATCTACCAGTCTACCAACCCCCAATCTAACCAGTTTACCAACCTACCAATCTAACCAGTTTACCAATCCCCAATCTACCAGCCCCCAAATACAGTATAATGTAAGTGAAGGGCCTCACGTATCATGTAGCATGTACCATGTATCACGTACCACGTATCACGTATCACAGACTACCAAGGAGGTAAAAACAATGACCATCGTTGCTGAAAAGACCATTAAGCGCAAAACGAGTCCCAAGCGTTGGACAAAGTTCCCCAAAGTAGACCCTCTCCCCTTAGAAAACGGAGCCAGGTTGAGCCGAGTTGAATTCGAGCGGCGTTATGCGGCCATGCCTCATATTAAAAAAGCGGAGTTAGTTGAAGGAGTAGTTTATATGCCATCACCGGTGCATTTTAATAAACATAGTGAGCCGCATGCTGATATTATTGGTTGGCTGACCATTTACCGGGCAGCAACACCTGGGCTTCGGTGGGGAGACAATGCCACCCTACGTCTGGATATGGACAATGAATTTCAACCAGATATTCTGTTGCGGTTAGATGAGGAACTGGGTGGTGCTTCCCGCGTCAGTGACGATGATTTCATCGAAGGCCCACCGGAGTTAATCGTAGAAATCGCCGCTAGCAGCGCTTCGTACGACCTCTACGAGAAAAAGAATGTTTACCGCCGCAACGGAGTCCAAGAATACGTCGTATGGCGCGTCTACGACGAAGCCTTAGATTGGTTTACCTTAGATGAGGGAAAATACCATCGCCTAGAAACCGGCCAGGACGGTATCCTCCGCAGCCAAGTTTTTCCAGGCCTGTATCTGGACCTGGAAGCCTTGTTGGCGGGAGATTTACCAGCGGTGTTGGAAGTGGTCAGAGCCGGCACGGAAACAGAAGAACACGCCGCCTTTATTGAAAGTTTGGAGTAAAATGCATAATTAAATTGGAGGTAGAAAAAATGTCTCAAATGGTACTGGAAATACCCAATTTACTTGCTGAATTGCCACCTATCGAGATGGATCGCCTAATCCGGGGCGGTTTATATGAAGCAGTCCGTGCACGAATTCGCCAGTTAAAAAAAGAAATTGCTGAAAGCAAAGAGCACCTTCATGATTTTGAGGAACGTTATGGAGTTTCATTTGCCCAATTTGAAACAACTGTGCTCCCTGAGCTTGATACTCTGCAAGCACACGAAGACTATAACGATTGGCCGAAACGCCAATCATTTCCTCCCACGGCGCCTCTTCCAGGTCGATAGCGTCTGTGGGACATACATCAACGCACCGGTAGCAGTCCTGACAATATTCGCCTTTATCAATGTAATAGGTATTGGGAATGGTGCGGGGAGCGCTTTTGTGGACAGCCATGCGCGTACTAAGCCACCCGCCCCCCCAAACCTGCCTCCCGCTCTATGAGATAAACTTGTAATCCAGCTTCTGCGAGGTCAACAGTGGCTCGCATCCCCGCAATTCCACCGCCAACGACCAATACCGACCCTTCGGGATTTTCGCGATCGCCTCTCATTTGTCCTTTACAGAAAGGTATCCTCCAGCTTTAGCGATAGCGTTCGTTAATTCTGCCACCGCCCCCACTCTATCAGGCTGCAAAACAGAAATTCGGATACCCGATTGCCTGGCTCCCAAGAGAGATACCATGATAGTATGTGCCTTGATCTTAGCCAGCACATAACTAATTTCAAAATGGCTAAAGCTGCTCACATCGGCGGGCAAGGCCTTGGACAAAGTTCCTCGGGTGATCAGGCCAATTAGCTCCCGTTCTTCGTTGAGAATTGGAAGATGCCGAAATCCTTTTTCTATCATTACCTCCCTAGCTTTGGTAACGGACATATCTGGTTTCCCACAAATAGGATCAGTGGTCATGCGGTCTTTTACTAACATATCTATCTCCTCAGCATGCGTTCATTTCCCGGGGGATGACAAGCAGTTGTACACAGCGGCCAAAGTTTTTCACCAGCTTAAAAACAATCAAAAGACAAATTCAAATAATCGACAAGACCCAAATTCGTTAATTGACAAATGATTTTCTTCCTGCTACAATGAACGGATGAAAAATACTTTCTAAGGAAATTATAATGACCCATCGAGGTTCAAGGGGGAATTGAAGGCAATGACTACATACAATACAATATCATTACCATAGCTCCTGTTGCTACCAGCAACAAAACGGCTTAAGGCTCCAATACCGCTCGTCGCCCATTCACTGGATTCAATAAGAGAGGCCAATAGAAAAGATGACTACAACCAGAAACCAAAATTCCGTGCACAAAGATGCAGTAGGAGCCGTGATGGTTGTCGGGGGTGGGATCGCCGGTATGGGTGCCTCCCTGGATTTGGCGAACCAAGGTTTCAAGGTTTATATGATAGAGAAAAAGGCCTCGATAGGGGGGAAAATGGCCCAACTCGACAAAACATTTCCCACCAACGATTGCGCCATGTGCACTATTTCTCCTAAGCTGGTGGAGGCTGGGAATCACCCAAACATTGAAATATTGACCAAAAGCCAAGTCATTGATATCACCGGCCGGGCCGGGAATTTTAAAGCAACAATAGGCCAAGAACCTCGTTACGTGGACGTAGAAAAATGTGTGGCCTGTGGGGACTGCGTGGAGGAATGCCCCGTCATCCTGCCAGACATAGAATTCAACGAGGGATTAATATCCCGGCGCTCGATTTACCAACTTTATCCGCAAGCCACACCCAACGCCTTTGCCATTACCAAGCGGGGGATCGCCCCCTGCCGGGACGCCTGCCCCTCCGGGCAGCGTGCCCAGGGATACATCGCCCTCATCCGGGAGGGCCGCTGGGAGGACGCCCTGCGCGTTATCAAAATGGATAACCCTTTCCCCGGCATTTGCGGGCGCATCTGCAATCACCGCTGCGAAGACGCCTGCAACCGGGACAAAGTTGACGAACCCATCAACATCCGTGCCCTAAAGAGATTCGTCACCGACAAAGTCTACGAAAACGAACAAAAAGCAATCCAACCGGCCGAGATCCTTTTTCCCGACAAACGGGTGGCCATCATTGGCGCCGGCCCTTGTGGTTTGACCGTCGCCCAAGACATCATCAGAGCCGGCTATCCCGTGACCATCTTCGAAGCCATGCCCGTAGCGGGAGGCATGCTGCGCCTGGGTGTGCCCGAATACCGGCTCCCGACCGATATCATCGAGCGCGAGGTACAAGAGATTATTGACCTTGGCGTAGACTTGCGCCTTAACCACCGCGTAGATGATTTAGATAAAATATTCGAAGAGGGCTTTGAATCAGTATTGATTTCTGTGGGCGCCCATGAGGGCATCCGCCTCCCCATTCCTGGCGCTACACTCGACGGCGTGATCATCAATACCCACTTTTTGCGTGATGTGCGCTTGAACCGTTACCAACACAAAGAGGATGGGAGTTTAGACACACCCAATGACGAAAGTTTCGGGCCGCGAGTGTTGGTGTTGGGAGGCGGCAACGTGGCCATCGACTGCGCCCGCAGCGCCATCCGCCTGGGGTGTGAGGTGCACCTGGCCTGTCTGGAAAGCCGCCCAGAGATGCCCGCCCACGCTTGGGAAGTGGATGCCGCCGAAGAAGAGGGCGTCCACCTCCACCCTGGGCTCACCTTCGAACGCATTCTGGGCACCCAAGATGACAAAGTAAGAGGCGTGGAATGTATGCAGGTAAAATCATTCCACTTTGACGAAAGCGGTAACCTCCATCTAGAGAAAATCCCCCATTCGGAACACATCATTGATTGTGACACGGTGATCTTTTCTATCGGTCAACGGGCTGGTCTGGCCTTTATCCCCGACGACGCCGGTGTGGGCCTCACCGAAAATCGCACCATCGCCGTCAACCCTAATACCTTTGCTACCAGCCGCCCCGGAGTCTTCGCAGCGGGGGACAGCGTATCCGGGACAGCCTTTGTTATTGAAGCCGTTGCCAACGGGCACAAGGCCGCGCACTCCATCACCCTCTATCTCCAAGGTCAACCCCTGGAACCCCTTCCCCAACCTGATTTACCGGTAGTGGATCTAAGCCAGCAAGAGATCAGTGAAGGCATCGCTGAGGGAGACATCACCCCCCAGCCCCGCGTCCCCCTCCCAGAAGTGCCGGTCGAGGAGCGGGTTGATAATTTCGTCGAGGTTGAGGGAGTTTACGACCAGGGAAGCGCCCAGGCTGAAGCCGCCCGGTGTCTGGCCTGTGGGATCTGCTCGGAGTGTTGGTCGTGCGTGGAAGCCTGCGAGCGGGATGCCATTAATCACGATGACCATGGGGGAACCAAGACGCTTGAGATTGGCGCGGTGGTGATGGCCCCCGGTTACCAGATCTATAACGCCCAACTCTCCGAGGAATATGGCTTGGGGCGATTTCCCAACGTGGTCACCTCGCTCCAATATGAACGCATGCTCTCCGCCAGCGGCCCCACCGGGGGACACGTCCGGCGCCCCTCAGACGAGGGCAGTCCCCAAAGGATCGCCTTCCTACAATGCGTGGGAAGCCGTGACCAAAGCCACGATTACTGCTCTTCAGTGTGCTGCATGTACGCCGCCAAAGAAGCTATTATGACCATCGAACACGCCAAAGCCGAGGCCCGCGATGGGCACGGAGACGGGGAAGTCCATTGCCAGGTTTTCTTCATGGACACCCGCGCTTACAGCAAAGGTTACCAGGAATACTATGCCCGGGCCGAAGAAAAATATGGCGTAGAGTATACCCGCTGTCGCATCAGCGAAGTAAACCAGAATCCCAAAAACGGCAATCTCATCCTCCGCTACGCAGAGAATGGCCACACCCTAAAATCAGAAGAATTCGACCTGGTGGTGCTCTCCGTAGGTATGGAGATTTCAGACTCTGTCAAGGAACTCAGCCGCCAAATGGGCGTTCAGCTCGACCCCTACGGATTCTGTCACACCACCCTCTTTGACCCTCTTCAAACCAGCCGGCCAGGCATATACGTAGCAGGGCCGTTCCGCGAGCCAAAAGACATCCCCGAAAGCGTCACCGAAGCCAGCGGAGCAGCCGCTAAGGCAGCGCAATTACTGGCCCCGGCCCGAAACACCTTGACCGTAAAACAAGAATACCCGCCTGAGAAAGACATCCTTAGCCAGGAGCCGCGCATCGGCGTCTTTGTTTGCCATTGTGGCTCCAACATCGGCGGTTACCTGGACGTGCCAAATGTGGCCCAATATGCCAGCCAGCTTACGCATGTAGTACACGCCGAAGACAACCTATACACTTGTTCTCAAGATACCATTACCCACATCATCGAGCAAATCCAAGAACAAGACCTAAACCGGGTCATTGTCGCTTCCTGTACGCCCATCACCCACGAGCCCCTCTTCCAGGACGCCCTGCGCCAGGCGGGGCTGAATCCCTACCTCTTCGAGATGGCCAATATCCGCAACCAGTGTTCCTGGGTGCACTCCAACGACTGGGAAACAGCCACCGCCAAGGCCAAATCACTGCTTACCATGGCCGTGGGACGTTCTTCTTACCTGGAACCCCTCGAAATTACCGAAGTCCCCGTCAACAATGCCGCCCTCATCCTTGGTGGGGGAGCAGCGGGCATGACCGCCGCCCTCAACCTGGCCGAACAAGGCTTCCCCGTCCATCTCGTGGAGCGGGAGAACGAACTCGGCGGCAACCTCAGGAATCTCCAATTCTTTGCGGATGGCTTAATGGGAGGAAACGGGAAGAAAGCACCTTCACCAGCCCAAGTTGCCTCACCGCAAGAATTCCTCTCCAAGATCACGGATGAGGTTAAAGGACATCCTCTCATCACCACCCACATGAACACCACCCTGATAAAATCCGATGGCTTCAAGGGAAACTTCACCTCGCAGCTAGACCAACAGGGAAAGCTTTCCAAGGTAGAGCATGGCATTACCATCGTCGCCACGGGCGGGCAAGAATACAAGGGGAAAGAATACGGGTACGGCGATTATCCCCGCATCGTGACCCAGATGGAATTCGAAAACTTACTGGCCAAGCAAATAGAATCCTGTCTGGATGACGCAGAGGCTGATACCACCTTGGCCGAGTGCATTCCCAACAAAATCACCATGATCCTCTGTGTCGGCCCAGCCGAGAGGTATTGCAGCCGCATCTGTTGCACAACCGCCCTGAAAAATGCCCTCAAACTAAAAGAATTAAACCCAGACTCGGAGATCACCATACTCTTCCGGGACATCCGCACCTATGGATTCAAAGAACGTTTATACACCCAGGCCAGGCAAGCCGGGGTGCGCTTCATTCATTATGAATTCGAACAAAAACCACAGGTTGAGATTTTACCCCCCACCCGTGAGCAGGACTCGGTGATCGATGTTCAGGTTTGGGAACCAACCCTAGGGAGGGATGTCACCCTCAACCCCGACTTGCTCGTCCTCTCTACCCCGGTCGTCCCCGCCCAGGGCACCCGGGAGCTGGCCAGCCGCCTGAAACTCTCCACCGACATGAATGACTTCTTCCTGGAAGCTCACGTCAAGCTCCGCCCGGTGGACTTCTCCGCGGATGGTGTTTACATGGCCGGTATGGCCCACTACCCCAAATTCCTGGACGAGACCATTGCCCAGGCCCAAGCGGCGGCTTCTCGCGCGGCGCTCATCCTCTCGCAAGAAACCATGACCACCAACGCCCGCGTCGCACACGTAGACCCTGAAAAATGTGTCGGGTGCTTGACCTGTGTTCGCATTTGCCCCTACGATGTGCCGAAAATCTCCGCCGAGTTCAACGGCGTAGGTGGGTTGGGGGGCGCAGCGTATATTGAACCCGCCATATGCCACGGGTGCGGCTCCTGTGCCTCAGAATGCCCCGCCCGCGCCATCCAGTTATTGCATTATAAAGACATTCAGACCATCGAAAAATTAAGCGCCTTATTCGAAGCGGGACCACAAAAGGAACATTTTGTGGAACGTGAAAGCGTGATGAGTATAGAGTGATGAGTGACGAGTGATGAGTGATGAGTAAATGAGTAATGAGGCGATAGCGAAGGTTTACAACCGAGCGGGGCACGTCCGGTGCAGACCAGGGCCGTGCTACGCAAAGGACGCCTTCGACTACCAGACTATCAGACTAAAGACTACCAGACTATTTAGACTACTTCACCCAGGTGCAATGCACTCAACTGCAAGTGCAACGCACCTTCGACTACCAGACTACCGGACTATCAGACTAAAGACTACCAGACTAAAGACTATTCAGACCACTATGACCAAAACCTTCACCCCCGAAATCATCGCCTTCTGTTGCCACTATTGCGCTTACGCTGCCGCAGACCTGGCCGGCTCCATGCGCTTGGAATACCCGCCCTCTATCAAAGTCATCCAATTACCTTGCTCCGGGAAATTTGATCCCATCTATGCCCTGAAGGCTTTCGAAGATGGCGCAGACGGGGTAATGGTGGCCGGTTGACTACCCGGCGACTGCCATTACCTGGAAGGTAATCTCCAAGCTCGCAGAAGAATTGAATACACCCGAAAACTACTCGAAGAGATCGGCCTGGATGGGCGCCGCCTGCAAATGATCAATGTCTCCGCAGCCATGGGCGGCCAATT
>JAANWX010000036.1 GCA_018263575.1 Chloroflexota bacterium
TCCTCTCCCTGCGGGGGGAGACGCCGGCCGGATTCGCGCTGGTGGGCGTGGGCGGGGCCTTGATCGGCCTGGGCGGGCTGCTGCTCTCCTTTCTCAAGGCCGGGACGCCCATCCTCTCCCGCAAAACCATCCTCACCATCTTCCCCGCCCTTTTGTTGCTGACAACCGCGGCCTTCGTGGCCGGGTTTGCTTTCTAAGTAGGTATGCAAAAGTATCTTTATAGAATTATGTCCTCATGAACCAAGATATGGCTGTGTTGCGTAGCATGCCTTCGGCATCCTGACCGCCATTTAGTAGCCGGGGTTTCTACGCCGCGCCGTGCGGGCCTGTGGCCACTAGCCAAGGGCTGTACACCGTAGGCGCACAACGTGACCCCGTGGGCGCGAGATATCGTCCCCCTCCAGGGATGCTGCGCGAAAATCTCGACTACAGACCACTACCATTTTGAGCAATTACTAAAATTTCACGCTATGGGCGTATCACTGAATACGCTCACGCCTCCCACAGCTTAAAGTCTTCTAAATTAGAATTCCCAATAAACTCCTGTAAAATGGAATTATCGGGGATCATTTCTCTATCGAGGGGCGAGAACCACTCCAGGAAGGACAGGAGGCGGTTGGCTTCGATCCACTCTTCGGTTTTATGAGAGACCTGGCGGAGGATTGGCTCGGCGAGTGTTTTTAGGGCGGAAAGTTCGTAGGCCAGGGCGGAGTTGAACATGGCGTTTGCCTGCACCTGGTGGGGAAAAATATACTGCTTTTCCCCGCGCCGGACGGATTCCCAGCGGCTGATGGTTTCTTGTGCCGTATACCCCCTTTTGAGCGAGTCGCGCACAATGCGCCGGATTAAGCGGGTGTCTGTCGTGGAAACCCGGTTGTGGCGGTCCAAGTTCAATTGGGTGAGGGCTGAGGCATAGATGCGGAAGGTTTGGTGGGCGGGGATATTGGGTATCAGTTTGGGATTCAGGCCGTGAATCCCCTCGAGGATAATGATTTGTCCCGGCCGGAGTTGGACGGTTTCGCCCGGTTCACTCATTCCGGTGTGGAAGTCGTAGTGGGGCAATTGCGCGCGCTCTCCGGCTATTAAACGCTCAATGTCGGCCCCCAGGCGTTCCCGGTTGACGGCTTCTAGGGCCTCGAAGTTCAACTCTCCACTTTCATCCTTGGGCGTCTCTGCGCGGTTAACAAAATAATTATCCATTTCTAAGGGAAAGGGAGAAATTCCTCGCGCCAATAATTGGATGGTCAGCCTTTTAGAAAAAGTGGTTTTCCCGGATGAGGAAGGCCCAGCAATGAGGACAACGTGCAAATCTTTCTCGCGTTGGGCAATTTGGGCGGCTATTTCGGCAATGAGTTGCTCGTGAAGGGCTTCTGATACGAAAATGACTTTTTGGATTTCGCCAGCGGCAATGACATCATTTAGATAACCCACGCTGTCTATGCCTAAACGTTGCAGCCAATCCCCGTAGCGCCGGAATATGTTTAATAAGGTGTTGTCTTTGGGAATGGGTTGGAGGGCTTTTGGAGCCGCTTTTTTGGGGAAACGCAGGAAGAATCCTTCTTCCATGGGGGCGAGGTTAAACCATTGTAAATAACCCGTTGAGGGAACCATATAGCCATGGTGATAGTCGCGGTGTTCGCCCAATTCATAAAGGACAAGGTAATCTTTATTGCGGTGAGCTAACAAGCGCACTTTGTCTTTGTAGTTGTTTTCTTCGAAATGGGCTATTGCCTCTTGAAGGGGGACTTTTGTTTTCTTGAAAGGAAGGTCTTGGTCTACTAATTCCCGCATGCGCTTTTCTACTTTTTCTAATTCATTTTGGTCGAGCGGGGCGCGGCGATAGACCTGGCAAAAATAGCCCCCACTGGTGATAGAGTGGTCAATGGTCAGGTAAGCGTTGGGGTAGATGTCGTGGAAAGCGCTCTCGAGGAGAAAGGTCAGTGAGCGGCGGTAAAAACGCATCCCATCGGCGTCTCCCATGGTTACCGGGCGCACGTCGGCATCTCGTGTGACAGGTTGGCTGAGTTCGCGCAGTTTGTTGTTGACAATTGCGCCCACAATAGGGGGTTGGTTGGAGGATTGGTTGGGACGCAAAAAATCTTCTAGGGTTGCGCCCCGTGGCCCTGAGAGGACGAGGCCGTTGGGCAGGTGAACTTCGACTGTTTTTCGGGGGGATACGAGTTGGATGATTTTATTTTCGGTCATAGGTATTTTCTTGGTGGGGGTGGGTTTTGTGGGGGGAAGGATATTTTATCATGCCAGTGAAGATTGGGGGAGAGATGGCGATCCCTCTCCACCTGGCACTGCCCACGCCGGGAGATTTGGCCCACACCCGGCTTTCACCGCTCACGCCGGCGGGAGGTGGCCACACACGTGAACGGTGACCGGTTGGGGAATCCGCCAACTTCTCCCTCCCAAAAAAGAAAAGCCCTGGCTTCTTATGACCAGGGCTTTGGACGCTGACTATGTGGTTCTTTTAGTCTTCTCCGTAGCCTTCTGGCAATTGGGTGCGGAGTATGAGCTCTTTGGCGGCTTTGACCTCATCTAAACGGCCAAAGGGGGTGCGGTGCGGGGCGTTGTGGAGTTTTTCGGGGTCGGTGCGGGCTTCTTCGGCAATTTTGAGAAGGGTTTCGGCGAAGGCGTCCAGGGTATCTTTGGTCTCAGTTTCGGTGGGTTCTATCATTAGGGCTTCGGGGATGATGAGGGGGAAGTAGTTGGTGGGGGGATGGAAGCCAAAATCCATGAGACGTTTGGAGATATCTAGGGCGCGGATGCCGGGTGCGTCTTCCCAGTGACCTTGGGCCACGAATTCGTGCATGCACAGCCGCTCGTGAGGGATGTGGTAGGTGTCTTTGACGAGGGCCTGGAGGTAGTTGGCGTTGAGCACGGCGTATTCGGATACGGCGCGGAGGCCGTTTTTGCCCAGGGTGAGCATGTAGGTGAAGGCTCTGACAACCATGCCAAAGTGCCCATGGAAGGCCTTGACGCGCCCAATGCTCTGTTTGGGGGTGATTAGATCGTAGAAGGGCAAGGTTTCTTCGGTCTCTTCCTTGGTCATGGCCACCTGGGGGAAGGGTAAGAATTCCGCCAGTTCGGCGGTGACTCCCACGGGGCCGGAGCCGGGACCGCCCCCTCCGTGCGGGGTAGAGAATGTTTTGTGCAGGTTGAAGTGCATCACGTCTATGCCGCTGTCTCCCGGTCTATGGATGCCGAGCAGGGCGTTCATGTTGGCCCCATCGCCGTAGACTAATCCACCCGCTTCGTGCACCAGTTGGCATACTTCGTGGATGTTTTCATCGAAGAGGCCCAAGGTGTTGGGGTTGGTGATCATGAGCCCGGCCAAGGTGTCATCGCATTCTGCTTTTAGGGCCTCTAGGTCGACGTTTCCGCGTTCGTCAGATGGGAGTTCGACCATCTCTAATCCGCTCATGGAGGAGGAAGCTGGGTTCGTTCCGTGGGCGGAGTCGGGGACGAGCATTTTGACACGTTTTTCGTCTCCCCGCGCGCGATGGTAAGCGCGAATGATGAGCACGCCGGTCAGTTCTCCGTGAGCGCCGGCCGCAGGTTGGAGGGTGACGGCATCGAAGCCGGAAATTTCTCCCAGCCATTTTTGGGTTTCGTACATCAGTCCCAGGGCGCCTTGGACGGTTATGGCGGGTTGGAGGGGGTGGATTTGCGCGAATCCCGGCAGGCGGGCGGTTTCTTCGTTGATCTTGGGGTTGTATTTCATGGTGCATGAGCCCAAGGGGTAGAAACCGTTGTCTACGCTGTGGTTGAGTTGGGAAAGGTTGGTGAAGTGGCGAATCACTTCATGTTCGGAAAGCTCTGGCAAGGGGAGTTCTTCGCGCAGGAAGTCTTTGGGTAAATCTGCGGTGGGGACGTCTGATTTGGGGAATTGGACGCCTTTTCGCCCCGGTGCGGAAAGTTCGAATATGGTGGGTTGGACGTTGGATTTAGTCATTGGATCCCTCCTACTCTTCGAGCAAAACGTGAATCAGGTAGTCTATTTCTGAGCGTGTGTTCATTTCAGTGATGGCTACCAGGAGTTCGTTTTCTAGTTCGGGATAGTCTTTGCTTAGTTCGTATCCGCCCAGGATGTCGTGCGCCAGAAGGTGTTTGTTGACCTCTTCGGCCGGGCGTGGGCAATGGACGACAAATTCGTTGAAGAAAGATTGGACGGGGTTGACCATGTAGCCGGGGACGGTGTTGATCTTTTCAGCGGCGTAATGGGCTTTATGGTAGTTGAGTTCGGCCACTTGGCGGAGTCCGTGTTTGCCTAACAGGCTCATATAGATGGTGGAGGCCAAGACGATGAGTCCCTGGTTGGTGCAAATGTTGGAGGTGGCCCGTTCGCGGCGGATGTGCTGCTCGCGGGTGTTGAGGGTGAGGGTGTAGCCACGTTGTCCTCGGTCGTCAACAGTTTCTCCCGCCAGGCGTCCGGCCATTTTTCGGACATATTTTTGTTTGGTGGCGAAGATGCCCAGGTAAGGCCCACCATAGGCAAGGGGGATGCCCAGGGGCTGTCCTTCCCCGGTGACGATGTCGGCGTCGAATTCGCTGGGCGGTTTGAGAAGTCCCAGGGCGAGGGGGTTGACGTGAACGGCCAGCAAGGCGCCCACCTCGTGAGCGGCCTCTCCCAGGGCGGCGTA
This sequence comes from Chloroflexota bacterium, assembly GCA_018263575.1. Lineage (GTDB taxonomy): Bacteria > Chloroflexota > Anaerolineae > Anaerolineales > UBA11858 > B10-G9. The sequence continues at coordinate 4,650 of JAANWX010000036.1, forward strand.
GTCGAAGATGCGCCCGAAGAAATCGGGGTATTGAACGATGACTACGGCGGTGTTTTTATCCAGGAGGGGGCGTAGTTCTTCCGGCCCGGCCTTGGGGTCGAGGTCTTCTCCGACAATTTCCAAGGGAGCGCCTTCCATGTAGGTGTGAACGGTTTCGCGGTAGTGAGGATGGAGGGCGGGGGAGAGGATGACTTTTTGGCGTCGTCCCCGGAAGGTGTGATAGGCCATATTGACCGCTTCGGCGACGGCGGTAGCCCCGTCGTAGTGAGAAGCGTTAGAAATATCCATGCCTGTCAGGGCGGCGATCAGGCTTTGATATTCGAAGATGGTCTGCAAAGTTCCCTGAGAAATTTCAGGCTGATAAGGCGTGTAAGCGGTATAGAATTCTCCCCGCCGGAGGAGGGAATCCACCGCGGCTGGGATGTAGTGGTTATACGCGCCCGCGCCAAGGAATGAGCTTAGTTCTTGGGTGGTTTCATTGGCGGAGGCGATGTATTGAAGCTCGTCGAGAGCCTCCATTTCTGTTATGCCATGGGGAAGGGCCAGGTCTGGGAAACGACCATCTTTGGGTAAGCATTGGAATAGGTCTTCTAAGTTCTCTTGTCCAATGGTTTCCAGCATGGCTTCCCGTTCGGCATTGGTGTGAGGAATATACATGGGAAGTCCTTTTAGTTTCTAGTGGTAACCGTTCACCCACCTTCGCCCCCCAACCCCCAATCCTGGGGGAGTCAGCCTTCCCCCCAGAGTTGGAGGGACAGGGGGGCGTGAATGGTTACTTCTAATGGTCACGTTCTAGGTTTTGGTAGGCTTCGGCGTCGAGGAGGTCGTCAAGTTCGCCAGGGTCGCTGAGTTCAATCTTGAGCAGCCAGGCGGCGCCGTAAGGGTCCTCGTTGACGACTTCTGGCTGGTCGGCCAGCTCTTCGTTGATCTCGACAACTGTTCCGCTGACGGGCATGTAGATGTCGGCGGCGGCCTTGACGGATTCGACGATGGCCACGGTTTCACCTTGGCCAAGTTCGTCTCCTTCGAAGGCCACAATCTCTACGAAGACGATATCCGAGAGTTGGTCTTGTGCATAATCAGTTATCCCGATTGTGCCTAAGTCGTCTTCCACGAGAATCCATTCGTCATTTGAGGTATACTGTAGGTTGGTAGGGGTTTCCATGAAAAAATACTCCTTGAAAAAATCTATATAGGGGACTAAAAAAGCGAACGCAAAGGGGAGCGCGTGCGCCTCTGTTTGGAGGATCTCTCCCCTGCTGTTCTTATTTTCTTAGGGGGTAACTACTCACCCACTGTCATTTCGACGAGGAACGAGGAGAAATCTTTGCTAGCGAATGCAAGATTTCTCTCTTCGTTCGAAATGACATCTGAGGAGTTACCTTAGGGGTATTATATCAGATTGATGGGATTTTTGGAGATGGTTCATTTCAAGCTAGAAATTAGTGGACACTTTTCCTCACGGGTAGAAACCCAACCGTGTTGGGTAGATTTGGTAGACTGCGATTTGCCCAATTATGCCGCCAACGCGGTTGGCCACTTCGTGTACCCAAAGTGTATTCATGTTTCTGAACCATCCCGATTTTTGGTTAGGGGATTTGTGGATTGGTAATGACTTGAAAATGCCTTATAATTAGGATTGTGGACGGGTTACCTTTTCTGAGTTTGCGCGCCGAAGAAGGTTGTTGATGTAGCGGTCAACATATTGGGTGAGACAGGTTTGGTTAGATATTCGTCCGCCCCCAAATTCAATGCTTTTGTAATTACTTCCGAAGAGGCAATTACTGATATAATAATGATTGGTATCTTACTGAATTCCCTAATCTCTGAGCAGACTTGCAAACCGTCCATGCGAGGCATAAGCAAATCAAGGATGATGAGGTCAGGTTTAAGTCGACGAGCTAGTTCGATACCCTCTTTTCCGGAACTAGCTGTCAAAACGTCATAATCTGTCATCGCTAAGAGAATTTGAAATAACTCTATTGCGGATGGGTCATCGTCAATGACCAATATTTTGGGAGAGCCGTTAGGTAATTTGACCATTTCATTAATAATACAACATATCTAGCATTGTTTGCTTTACAGGTGGTTTACAATTAGGCTTTAGTAAGACGGTATTCATGTCGCTTTTTCGTATCATCTCAAAAAATAGGGGGCTGATGTCCCTCTACAGGGATGCTGCGCGATAGGGCGATTTGGTAAATCGCCACTAGCCTATGGGCTGTACACCGTAAGGCAAAGTGCAACTTTGCACCGAAATACCATTTCGACCTACATTTCCCCGGAATATTGAGAAGTTACGCTTTGTCTATGCGCCAATAGGATTCGTAGTGATGATGTCAGAACTTGCTCAGGTTGGTAATAGAGATATAGTCCCCGAGTTATTAGAACTAAGTCGACTAGTAGCAGGCGCTGAATCAACTTTGGATACCTTACCACAGATTGTTAACCTGACTCAGGAAGTGATTATCTTTGATAATTTGGTCGTCTTCCTAGCTGAAGAGGGTGAACTAAGGCCATATTTTGCGCGTGCTGTTGGTCGCGGTCGTTCCCAAGAGGCGGATATTGCCTGGGGGATGGGCGTAGCCGCGGAGATTTATGAGGCCGGAGAAACAGTTGCCAAAAAGGAGGAGTTAGAAGGCGCGGAAAATAATCGTCTCAAGGTGAGGTATTATCTGGGCATCCCCCTTAGCCTTGGGAAACGCAAGATAGGCGTTGTGGTCTTTATACGTTTTGGGGGGCCGGATTATGAAATCACGCAGATACGATTGGCCGAGTTCATAGCTGAGCATATTGCTTATCTCATAGATGGGAAATAATTGGTTGCTAAAGTCGAGGTCTTAGAAACTGGCCAGAAATTGAATGCGATGCAAGAAGATTTTGTAGCTACTGTCTTCCATAATTTGCGGACGCCCTTGGGCTTTATAAAAGGATATACGACGACATTATTGCGGGAAAACACTGAGTGGGACGAGGAAACCGTTCGGGAGTTTTTAGAGATCATTGATGATGAAGCTGATGAACTTCAGATTTTGATTGATAATCTATTAGATTCTTCCCGTTTGCAATCCGGGACACTTCGCATGCGGTTCCAGGACATTCGCCTTGATATTCTCCTGCGGGATATCGCGAAACGGGCCGTAATTATTGATTTTGGCATGCCGGTTAGCGTTAGTATTTCCGATGATAGTATGATCGTAAACGCGGATGCGGCTCGATTGACACAAGTTTTTGAGAACTTATTTAGTAATATCAATAAATATGCCCCTGATTCCAGTGTAACGCTAACGTTGACAAGAGAAGATGACCAAGCCCATATTGTCCTCGAAGACACGGGCCCAGGCTTGAGAATGGGGGACTTGGAGAAAATATTCAACCGCTTTTATCGTGTCCCGGAAACTATGTTTGGGGTACGAGGGAGCGGTCTGGGCTTGTACATTTGCCGACAAATTATTGACGCTCACCATGGAGAAATATTTGCTGAATCGACGTTAGGTGAAGGAACAGCATTCCATATTTATCTACCTGTTATAAATTAGGTTTAACAAAATGAGGAAGGTGTTTGCATGGATAAGATAACAATTCTAGTTGTTGATGACGAACCTCGCTATGTCCACCTAATTTCTGCGAATCTAGAAGTTGAAGGATATAATGTTTTAGAGGCTTTCAACGGTCAGGAAGCTATTGAGGTTATTGTCGAGCATGATGTGAATTTAGTATTTCTGGATATCATGATGCCGATTATGGATGGATTTACAACTTGTGAACGCATTCGAAGTTTCTCCCAAATCCCTGTGATCATGGTCACAGCCAAAGGTGACGAAAGCGACCGTATTCAAGGCTTGGATGTGAGCGCTGATGATTATATTGTCAAACCCTTTTCCGCTGATGAGCTCCTCGCTAGGGTGAGAGCTGTCCTCAGGCGGTCTAAGTTTTCCCGCGAGGCATCAGCTCCTGTTATTTTCGAACATGGGAATTTGCGGATTGATTTTGCCCGGGCGGAGGTCTACCTCAACAGCGACAGGGTGATGTTGTCCGCTACAGAGTGTAGGCTGTTGCTGCAATTCGCGCATAATATTGGGCGCATGTTAAGCTCTGAAGAGTTGTTGGGCTCGGTTTGGGGAGAGGCCTATAAGAACGATAAAGAGATCCTGTGGGTGACAATTTCCCGCCTGCGTAGTAAATTAGAAAGCGACCCGGGAGAGCCGATCCACATCGTTACCCGAACTGGATTGGGATATACAATGCCGGACCTTTCTGCAGAACCGCTTGAGACATCCTAAAGGAGAAAATATGCCATCCATTATAATGAGCGAGGAAAATTTTTTACTGATTATGTCACCAAGGACACAGTGCGGGTCATAATTCAAACCGTATCTCAACGTATTCATGGCAATGTTTATGTAAGACCGGATAAGCGTCTAAGGGATGAACTCAACGACGTTTCTCAGTTCATTGCTGTTACTGAAGCCAATGTCTATGATGCGCAGGGAGAATTCTTATATAAAACGGACTTCATTGCTATCAGTCGCGACCAAATTATTTGGGTCATTCCTGATAAAGAACAAAAGGAGTTAGAGGATGAATCCTAACCCTCGTACCGATGCTCCTCGCTTCAAAGGGCGTGACATTGAGAGAATTAGACAGCACTTTAGTGAGGAGTTGGCCCGAAAATTAGAAACGCTCTTTGGTGATTTTACTAAATCCCAAGCCCTTGAATATTTGAATGAAATCTATGCTCAGGCGGATGTTAACCTTTCCGATCGTTTAAAGAAACATATTTTTCAAAAAGTACTTGATGACCTGCACGGTTATGGCCCCATTCAAGCCTTGTTGAAGGATGAATCTATTACCGAAATCATGGTAAATGGGCCTCGCGACGTCTATGTGGAAAGAGATGGAAAATTGGTGAAGACGAATGTCATTTTCGAAGATGACGCTCATGTGAAACGCGTGATTGATAAGATAGTCCTTCCCCTGGGACGCCGCGTTGACGCGGACAGCCCCACGGTGGATGCCCGCCTCCCGGATGGTTCCCGCGTGAATGCCGTTATTCCACCTGTGGCCATTGATGGGCCTTCGATCACTATTCGTAAATTCAGCGAAGATAAATTACAAGTGGAGGATATCATCGAGTTTGGCTCCATAAGCCGCACCATGTCCAATTTCTTGAATGCTTGTGTCGTGGGACGCTTGAACGTGGTTATTTCCGGGGGAACAGGTTCAGGGAAGACAACTTTGCTGAATATCCTTTCCGGTTTCATTCCCTCTGATGAGCGTATTGTCACCATTGAGGATTCTGCGGAATTGCAGCTTCACCAAGACCATGTTGTCAGATTAGAGACCAAACCGCCCACCGTGGAGGGGGAAGGGGAAGTCACCATTCGCCATCTGGTCCGGAACTCTCTTCGCATGCGACCAGACCGCATTGTGGTCGGTGAGGTCAGGGGCGGGGAAGCCCTGGACATGCTCCAGGCCATGAATACCGGTCACGATGGTTCACTGACGACCTTGCATGCCAACACCCCTCGGGACGCGCTTTCCCGTCTGGAAACCATGTCCCTTATGGCCGGGCTAGATATGCCTTTGGACGTTATCCGAGAGCAAATAGCTTCCGCGGTAGATGTCATCGTCCAACAAGCGCGTTTGTCGGATGGCTCTCGTAAGGTGACCTTTATTACCGAAGTGGCGGGCATGGAAGGGAACACGATCGTTATGACTGATATTTTCAAGTTCGAACAAACGAAAATTGATAACGGCAAAATTATCGGCGAATTGAAACCCACCGGCATGCGTCCTATGTTCTCAGAGCGGCTTGTTGCGGCCGGTTTCGAGCTTAGCCCAGAAATGTTTGGCGCGGATATTAAAAGCATCATGGACTCCAGGCGCCGCTGGTCGCGGTGATACAGTATTGAACAAGAACAAGTAGGTTACTTCTAAGGGAGTGAATTCTATGGATCACAAACTATCGATCAACATTCGAGCCAAGAAATTAGGTGTTCTCATTCGCGACGCCCGCCTAGAAGCTGGTGAATCTATGAAAGCTTGCGCGGAAGCTTTGGAAACGAGTAGTTATACAATCAGCAAGTATGAGGATGGAGAAAAATCACCCTCCCTTCCCCAATTGGAGGTTCTGGCCTACTATCTTGATGTCCCTCTAGAACGGTTTTGGGGGAAAGAAGCGCGCTCAGAAATTGCTCCCCTGGCAGACCTGAGTCACATTGTCGAGCGCATTGAAATCCGCCACCGCATCATTGGGGCCAACCTGCGTAAAGCCCGGGAAGAAGCCGGCCTGTCCTTATCGGAAATTGCCGAGGAATTGGATATTACCACCTATCGCCTTAAATCCTATGAGTTGGGAGAGTTGCCCCTCCCCCTCCCTGAACTGGAAGCTTTATTGGCGCTCTATGATCTGTCCTTAGATGAGTTTAAGGATAAGAAGGGGCCGATTGGGAAATGGGCCGCTCAGAAAGAAGCAGGGGAAGCCTTTTTGAAACTTTCGCCAGAGATGCAGCAATTTGTAGTTCAACCAGTCCATCAACCTTATCTGGAAATAGCCCAAAAATTGAGTGAAATGTCGGTAGAAAAATTACGCTCCGTAGCGGAAGGATTATTAGATATCACATTGTAGCGTGAAGGTTAATGAGTGAAGCGTGATGGAGACGAATATTGATAAATCCTGATGATGTAAAAACCCCTCAAGAAAATGAGCAAGACGGAAAGCGTGCCTACCAGGCGGGGGAATTCGAACAGGCCGCGCGTGCCTTTGCAGGAGCCGCGGAAGGCTTCCAGGTCGCAGGGGATACCCTGAAGGCGGCCGAAATGCGCAACAACCAGTCCGTGGCCTTCCTCCAAGCGGATCTCCCGGAGGAAGCCAAGCGGGTCGTGGAGGGCACGGCGCAGATTTTCGCCCAAGCTGACGATCCTAAACGCCAGGCCCTCGCTTTGGGGAACCTGGCCGCTGCCATGGAAGGCATGGGAGAGCTTCGAACAGCCCTCGTCACCTACACACAATCAGCCGAAATACTCCAAGAAATTGGCGCCCAAGAAGAATACGCTCACGTCATGAAATCTATTTCCGCCCTAAAGCTCCGCCTGAAAAACCCCTTAGGAGCATTGGCCTCCATGGATGAGGGTATGGAAGCCATAGGGAGCCCCAATTGGAAACAACGCCTTGTGAAACGCTTGCTGAAGATCCCCTTTAATTTTTAATGCCTATTGGAGATTCCCAGAACGTATCTATTCGCGAAGTTGGTAAAAAAGATAGAAACCAACTCATTGACCTGGTGCACCGAGGCCATTTCAAACACCGCCATTTAGATTGGTTCCCCCCTTTTGATTGGTTGGGGGAACAGCCCTATTTGGCCGCTTTCCAGGGCCAGAAAATCCAAGCCGCTTTAGCGTGCCCCCCGGATCCGCCTAAAATTGCCTGGATCAGGTTTTTTGTGGTCGCTCCCGGTCTTTCCCCCGAGGAAGCCTGGCAGGCCTTATGGCCCACAGCGTGGGAAAAACTCAAAGCGGAGGGGAGCGCGCGCACGGCCGCTCTCCTTGCCATGCCGGGGCAGGGTGCGCGGGGCAAACTGGGCAGCTTGGTAGAAGAGAGCGGTTTTTCTCGCACCCATAACGTGGCCGCCCTAACCTGGACAAGCGCTAAGGCCGTGATGCCGGACCTCCGGCCGGGCATTAAGGTGCGTCCCATGGGGCGGGCGGATCTTGCGGCGGTGGAAGAAGTTGACCATACCGCCTTCGCACCCCTCTGGCAGAACTCTCTCCATGCCCTGGAGCGCGCTCACCAAATCGCCGCCTTTGCCACCGTAGCGGAGATTGATGAGCAAATAGTTGGCTATCAAATCAGCACGGGGGATATTTCAGGGGGACACCTGGCCCGTTTGGCGATCTCTCCCCACTGCCAGAACCTGGGCGTCGGCACGGCCCTCCTTCACCATCTGTTGTTGAAATTCGAAGAATGTGGGTGTGTGCAGGTCACCGCCAATACCCAAATAGAAAACGAGCCCTCTCTAAAACTTTACAGGAAATTCGGCTTTCAACGTGACCATCAAACCCACCCTGTCTACCAGCGAAGGATTTAGGCTGGTTTATTATCCCAAGGGCTTCGCTCCTCTCCGTATACCGATACTTCCGTAACTCATCGCTAAATAACTCCGTCACGAAAATACGATACGAGCCATACTCGGCCCGTATGTTTAAAATAGATCGTTCAGGAGTGCTATTTGTTTCAAATTCTACCTGCTCAAAAGTCGATTGAGCAAGACGAATTACGTTATCAAGATATCTTGAAGTTTTCTCGCCCAATCGTCAATCCCTTTGTAGCAAAATTCCCAATCAGCTAAATCGATTTCCCATGTTTTACTGACATTCGCTTCGATATGCTCTACATACTCTTCGTCTTTAGCAATACGCTGAGAAAAGGTTGGATAATCTACTCCATATCGATCTTGATATATCGCATTTTTTTGACGAAATTTTTTCACTTTCGATGTGATTTGTTCTATCGTATATCGTTGCAGCGCAGTATCAACGGACTCTTGTAAATTGCCAAAAGTGGTTAATATGTCTGCATATTTATCTTGAACAGCTATTGTAGTCATTGCTTTCACTCTTTGTTGTTTCTATATCGAAAAATATGTGTGATCTAAAAACATTATACCCTATCTCAAGAGATGCACCTTTGCAAATTTAGGATTTAGGTTGGTTTTTAACATGGTTAACGCCGGGCTTATCCTTAATTTCACCCCGCTGACGCATCTTCTCAAAAAACAGCGGAAATGTAGCCGAGATTTCTATATCTCGCTACTACGCTAAATTGAATAATTTTTTCAACTTGCCATTCACATTTTCTTGCTGCACTTCTGTTAATTGACCTAATTCTCGTCGAATTATCCTCGTTGTCGCTGTCATCATACGATGTAAACGTAAAACTGATGAAACTTGCAAACCAGATGTCTCAAACCCTGCTTCGTCAGAGGCTATTAACATGTCCGTTTCCAGCAAATTTTCTGGCACCTTGCTGGTGATAAATGCCAAAACTACGTGGCGATATTGGCCTATTGGCTCGGTAAGACATACTGCAGGACGAACCTTATTACTGGATAGATCATCAAACGGAAAGGGTATGAGTACTACCTTATACTTCGTCATGGAATGGTTGTCCATCGGTTATTGAATAAATATCTTCTTCGGCATCAGAAAGAAATTCGAAGGCTGGATTGCGTGATGCGGCCCTTAACCACGAAATTTCATCTATTTCATCATCCAACGTCGATAAAACAATAACTCTTACTCTTTTAGGACCAGAAAATGGAACTGGGCCGTCCAATTCTAGATTATTATGTTCATCAATCGTTCCTGTCATTTCTATCGCAGTCATCGGAGTTTCCATAGCACTACCTCACATAAACTTTCAATTGATTTCTTCTGATTTCTACTTCCTAGTATACCCGATAAACACCCACTTTCCAATCTAATCAGTCTCGTATGCCATCAAAATTTGGATAACAAATATAGGCAACTAACGGATTAAGGATTCATGCGGCGTGGTGAAAAAAAGACTGAATCATACCTAATGATGGGTATAGCATACTCTCCTCCAACCTCCAACTTCAAATATCCAATACCCAGTACCCAATATCCAAACTCACCCGCAACTCCTAACTCCCCCCTCCCACCAGCCGCACCAAAGCCACAATCACCGGACTCACCACCAAACCCGGCAAAAAATTAGCCACCCGAATGGGTTTGATTTCCAACAAACTGCTGATCGCTAACCCCACCAGAATCACGCCGCCGGTGGCCGTCATCTCCGCGATCATGGCCTCTGTCAGGAGGACTTTGATCTGTGCCGCCAGGAGGCTGATCCCTCCCTGGTAGAGGAGAACGACCGGGGCGGCAAAAATCACCCCTAGCCCCAGGGTGGAAGCGAAAGCGAAAGAGGCAAACCCATCCAAAACGGATTTAATAGCCAAAAGCTTATAATCTCCCGTCAGGCCATCTTGTAAAGCGCCCAAAATGGTCATAGGCCCCACGCAAAAAACCAGGGAGGCGGTCAAGAACCCCCGCACAAAGGTGGAGCGTCCGTCCGCGTCCTCATCCCCCTCCCCCTCTCCGCCAAAGCGTTTTTCCAACCTTTCCCCCAGACCACTGAGGCGGCTTTCTATTTTAAGATACTCGCCCAGCAGGCCGCCCAACAACAAACCGCCCAATACAATCAACTCGTTTTGCGTTTCGAAGAACATCTTCAGGCCGATAGCCGTGGTGAACAAACCCAGCCCGGCCACAATCGTATCCCTTGCCCGCTGCGGAAATAAGCGCCCAAACCCCAATCCCAGCGAACTTCCAATAATAACCGTAATAACATTGATTATTGTTCCTGCCATACTATCTCCTTTGAAAACATATGATTTAGTGCTGAATTATACCCCAACCCCCAATATCCAATACCCAATAGCAAATATCCAATCTCCAACCTCCAATCTCCAACTTCCGCCCCACCACCCTCCAATCTCCAACTTCCACCCCACCACCCTCCAACTCCCACCCCTCATGCGGTAAAATAGACCCTCAGTGAAATCTATCAAGGAGAAAAACATGCCCATTGACCAAGACCTACAAACCCGCGCCATCAACACCCTGCGCTTCCTATCTGTCGACGCGATAAATCGGGCCCAATCCGGCCACCCTGGCCTGCCCCTAGGTGACGCCGCTCTGGCCTACACCCTCTGGACGCGCCACCTGCGCCACAACCCCAAAAACCCCGCTTGGCCCAACCGCGACCGTTTCATCCTTTCTGGCGGACACGGCTCGGCCCTGCTTTACTCGCTCTTGCACCTCACCGGCTACGACCTCTCTTTAGAAGAGGTGAAAAACTTTCGCCAGTGGGGCAGCCTCACCCCCGGCCACCCGGAATACGGCCTCACCCCCGGCGTGGAAACCACCACCGGCCCCCTCGGCCAGGGATTTTCTAACGGCGTGGGCATGGCCATCGCCCAGGCCCATCTTGCCGCCCAATTCAATCGCCCCGGCCACATAATTTTCGATAACTACATCTACGCCATCGTCACCGACGGGGATTTAATGGAAGGCATAACCGCTGAGGCCGCCTCCTTGGCCGGTCACCTCGAACTTGGCAAACTCATCTACCTCTACGACGATAACCGCATCTCCATTGATGGCAACACCGATCTCACCTTCACCGAGGACCGTGCCGCACGCTTCGAGGCCTACGGCTGGCAAACCCTTTTCGTGGAGGATGGCAACGACGTGGAGGCTATCGATGCCGCCATCACCGCCGCTAAGGAGGATGCCCGGCCCACCCTCATCGTTTGTCGCACCCACATTGGCTACGGCCTGCCTGCCCAAGACACTGCCAAAGCCCACGGCTCCCCTCCGAGCGATGACGAGTTGAACACCGCGAAAGAAAACCTAAACTGGCCGCTCGAACCGCGTTTTCTCATTCCGGAAGATGTGGGGGAGCATTTTGCCCAGGCGGTGGATTCCGGGCAGCAGGCGGAGGAATCCTGGCGGGAACGTTTCGCCGCCTATGAAGCTGAACACCCGGCCCTGGCCCGTGACCTGACCCGTCGCTGGGCGGGGGAGCTTCCCCCCGGATGGCGGGAGGCCCTGCCCTCCTTCCCCGCCGACCCCCAGGGGATGGCCACCCGCAAGGCTTCCGGGACGGTCATCAACGCCCTGGCGCCCCACATCCCCGAACTGCTGGGCGGTTCGGCAGACCTGGCCCCCTCCACCAAAACCTGGATAGAGGGCAGTCCCGCTTTTCAATCTGGCCAACATCAGGGCCGCAACTTCCACTTTGGCGTGCGGGAACACGGCATGGGGGCCATTGTCAACGGTGTGGCTGTTTATGGCGGGCTAATTCCCTTCGGGGCGACCTTCTTGGTCTTTTCAGATTATATGCGCGGGGCCTTACGGCTCTCCGCCCTTTCCCACATGCCCAGCATTTGGGTCTTCACCCACGACAGCGTTGGGGTTGGCGAAGATGGCCCCACCCACCAGCCGGTGGAACATGTGGCCGCTTTACGGCTTATCCCCAAACTCACCGTCCTGCGCCCGGCGGATGCCAACGAAACCGCCCAGGCCTGGAAAATTGCCCTCCAAAACCGGGGATCGCCCACCGCCTTGGTGCTCACCCGCCAGTCCGTTCCCACCCTTGACCGGGAGACGTATGCCCCGGCCGAAGGAGTGGAACGTGGCGCCTATGTTTTGGGTGATCTTGGCGACCAAGAACCCGAGTTGGTGCTCATGGCTTCCGGGTCCGAGGTGAGCCTCATTGTCCGCGCCGGGGAGTTATTGGCCGCGGAGGGCGTGAACGTGCGTTTGGTATCCATGCCCAGTTGGGAACTCTTCCAGGCCCAAGATAAGGAATACCGTGACTTGGTACTTCCCCCCGCCGTGAAAAAACGCTTGGCCGTGGAGGCGGGTGTTTCTTATGGCTGGGAGCGCTGGGTAGGGGAGTCCGGCAAAGTCATCGCCGTAGACCGTTATGGCGCTTCTGCTCCTGGTGGTAGAATCTACCAGGAATATGGGCTTAGCGTTGAAAATATTATTTTAGAAGCTGAGAAATTGGGAAAATAACAGGTGCGATGCCCTCTGTTTGTGAGAGTGCGTGGGTCGTTTTAGCAAACCCGATGTGCAGCGCACCCAAAAGAAGGTGCAATGCACATCTCAAATATCGGAGGAAAAAATGCGTATAGTCATCGCCACAGACCATGGTGGGTTCCCTCTCAAAGAAACGGTCATCCAGGCCGTTCGTAAGGCGGGGCACGAAGCAATCGATTTGGGCACACATAGTATCGAAAGCGTGGATTACCCCGATTACGCTCAAAAACTGGGCCAGGCCATCCAAAGCGGAGAGGCTGATAGGGGCGTGTTGTTGTGCGGCTCCGGGATTGGGGTGGCAATTGCCGCCAATAAAATGAAAGGCATTTATGCCGCTATCTGTCATAACACCTATGCCGCTCGCCAGGGCGTGGAGCACGATGGAATGAACGTCCTCTGCTTGGGCGCGCGGGTGATTGGCCCGGAAATTGTCAAGGAAGTAGTACCCGCCTTTTTAGGCGCGGAGTTTATTGGAAACGAACCGGGTGAAAAACGCCACGCCCGTAGAGTAGGAAAAGTACAGGAAATAGAACGTAGGTGAGGTGCATTGCCCCCCCTCACCCCCGGCCCCTCTCCCAAAGGTAGAGGGGAGACATGCTCCCTCTCCCTCTGGGAGAGGGTTGGGGTGAGGGCCAGCACTGGCACTCCGCGTTCAAATAAACCTTTTGGAGACTTAAAACAATGGGAAGCATTCAAGAACTACATGACCTAGGACAATCGATTTGGTACGACAACATCCAGCGCCGCCTACTAGAAAATGGAACCCTGGCGGCCATGATCGAGCGAGGAGAGATTCGGGGCGTGACCTCGAATCCCAGCATATTCAACAAAGCCATTGGCAACTCGGACGATTACGCCGAGGATATTGCAGCCCTATCCGCGCAGGGATTGGGACGAGAGGAGATTTACGAAAAACTGGCCATTGCCGACATTCAAGCCGCCACCGACCTCTTCCGCCCACTGTACGATGAGACCAACGGCGGGGACGGCTACGTTAGCTTGGAGGTCAGCCCTTATTTGGCGCGGGACACCCAAACCACTTTGGTCGAGGCCAAGCGTTTGTGGGCGGCCGTTGACCGCCCCAACCTGATGATTAAAATTCCCGGCACAGAGCAGGGCTTACCCGCCATCACGGGGGCCATTGCTGCCGGTATCAATGTCAATGTCACCCTCATTTTCTCCATCCCTCGCTATGAGAGGATTATGGACGCTTACCTGGCGGGTTTGGAGCAGCGCCTAGAAGCAGGCCGCCCCATTGACACAATCGCTTCCGTGGCCTCTTTCTTCATCTCTCGCATAGAGACCAATGTCGATGATCGTTTGGAGGCCATAATTGCCAAAGGTGAGACTTTCGCTGAAGGTTTAATGGGCCAGGCCGCGGTAGCGAGTGGAAAATTGGCCTACGAAAAATACAGTCAGGTCTTTGGAGAAGAGAACCAGCCCTTCGCCACTCTCCAGGCCGAGGGAGCGCAGCCCCAGCGGTTGCTCTTTGCCTCCACCAGTACCAAAAACCCGGCTTACTCGGACGTCAAATACGTGGAAGAGTTGATTGGGCCAGATACCGTCAACACCGTCCCCCCTCACACGCTAGAAGCCTTCCGCGACCACGGAGTCGCACGTGTGCGTGTAACTGACGACGTGGCCTCAGCGCATCAGGCGTTTGAAGAACTAGCCGCTCCGGGTATAGACATTAATGACGTCGCCCAAGAATTAGAAGACGCCGGCGTGAAGTCTTTCGCGGATGCGTTCACGGCCTTGCTGGAATCAGTGGCTAGTGATCAGTGACCAGCCACCAGTGATCAGTGACTAGTGACTAGTGACTAGCGACCAGTGACCAGTCACCCAGTTTCCCAATTTACCAACTTACCAACTTACCAACCTACCAATCCCCCCCAATCATGAAACAACCAACCTTATTTGAATTTGACGATATTAGCACCGATACGATGGAGCTGTTCCCCGCCGTGTGGGGAGCGGCCGAACGCTTGGCGTCCCCTGATGCGGTCGAAAGGGATAAAGCTGTGGCCGCTTTGGTAGAAGTGGACGCTCACCGTCTTTCTCCCCTTGTGGCCTATTTGTTGGCCACCCGGCTTGCTGATCCAAACATTGAAGTCCGCTTTCACGTTGTGCAGGCTTTGGGGGCCATCCTTTTCCCCGATGAAGAGGATAAAATCACCCCCGATGAAGTCTGCCAACATGTCTTGGGCTATCTGTCCCTGATGCGTCGCCGGCAAATTTTCGCCTTGTTACAGGTGGCCGATCGTTATTTGGCCGCTGAAGAGCACATAGCCTCCTTGCTGAATGCCTGCTCTTATGCGGGGATTGCCCTGGGTGATATTATCAATGACCGCAGAGCGCCTGCATCCGTTAGGCAGCAGGCCATTCATTTTTCTGCCTTAGTTGGATTTACTAATACGATTTCAGCCTTGGAGCGTTTGACCAGCCGCCTGGAGGCAAAGTCTGAAAAACAAGAGCGCATGGCCTTTCTCTCTGACGAGGTCGCTTCCGACGAGTCAAAATTGCTATCGGCGGCGCAAGCGGCCTTGGTGCGGATGAAATAAGAGAATGTTATGAAGGGGCCGTAGCCGAGATTTTTGCGCAGCATCCCCGGAGGGGGACCAAATCTCGTTCGGGTAGGGGATGAAATAAGAAAATGTTATGAAATTAATAGCTTTAAGAAAAATCTCCCCAAGTACTCGGTTGAGTCTTTATACTGCCCTGCTCGCACTCCTCTTCCTGGGAGCGGGATTGAGCACTTCGCTGGTACGAGCGACTGATACTGGTCAGCAGCCGACGGTTTCTATCCCCACAGTCACAGGGACGAAGACAGGCCCTATCGCCATTGTCTACTCAGACCCTGAAGACCAGATCAATGTGCGCTCCGGCCCTGGTGTCAATTATCCCAAGGTGGGAGTCCTCATCAATAGAGAGGAAGTCCCCGCTATAGGGAAATCCGCTGGTGGTTCTTGGGTGCAAATTGTTTATGTTGGGGTGGAAGATGGCGTGGCCTGGGTCTATGCCCCTCTCTTGCGCATTAGTGGAGAGTTGCCCATCGTCGAGCCGCCCCCGACGCCCACCCCCCTTACGACCCCCACCATTGACCCCACCCTGGCGGCCCAGTACGTGGAGGATATCCCCCCCACCAGAAAACCCACCTACACCCCTGCCCCGCCGCTGGTGATCCCCACCTATCCACCCCAAGATAATGCCCTCGGCACGGGCGGGTTGCCAATGGGCTTCTTGGTGGTGGGCCTGGTTGTCTTTGGTGTTTTAGGTATTATCGTTTCCTTTTTGCGGGAATTGTAAATTACAGAGCCTGAGCTAAAATAATAGGTTAACTTGAAACACAAACAGCCCCGGTGAAAACCGGGGCTGTTTGTGTTTCAAGTTTGGGAAGAGTTAGCAGCAGCCTGCACTGCTCGGGCATCCGCCGCAGTCTGCTGCAGCTACGGGATTATGGGGCTCAATGCGAAAGCCTGTTCGCCCGTTATCTTGGACATAGGCAACGGTGGCGCTGTTCAAATAACTTTGGGTTCGGTCATCAACGATGACCTTCACGTCATGGCATGTATAAACTTGGTCGTTGTCTCGGACGTTGTTATCAAAAGCCATTCCGTATTGAGGGCCACCTCAACCAACACCTGAAATAAATAAGCGTAAGCCAAGATCTTCCTGTTCTTGTTCGGCTAGCAAATCTTTAACCGCGGTTGCGGCTTCTAGGGTAAGCGAAATCACATTTTCTTGTGTCATATCATGTCCTTGTTTAAGTCTAAATGAATATGAGGATTCTAACAGAAGGGTTATAAGTGTCAATGGGATAGAAGCCCATTTTATAAGTTTCTTATATCCCCCTCATCACCCATCACCTCATTACCTCGAACATCCCATTCTCTTTATTGATGAAGATCACTCCGTCGCTCCCAGCCATCTCCTTTGCGAGAAAATCAGCGAATTCGCCCCGCCGCTCTTCTTGGAGGCCTAATTTCAAGCTGG
This sequence comes from Chloroflexota bacterium, assembly GCA_018263575.1. GTDB lineage: Bacteria > Chloroflexota > Anaerolineae > Anaerolineales > UBA11858 > B10-G9. The sequence goes on from JAANWX010000036.1 coordinate 21,276, forward strand.
AAAGCACATAATCGACGAGGGGGTTAATTTCAGTAACAAGGAGGGCGTTTTCTTGGCGGTGGAGCTTGAGACCTGAAAACCATTCCTTAAGTTGAGCCGTGCCGTTCTCCAGGGTGAAGTCCACTCTTTCGGCTTGATGCTGCGTAGCCAGGCGGGGATCAAATTTGGCGACCAGGGCTGGGAGCTCGGCCATGTGACATTCGCCCACAGTGGCAAAATAGGCTCGCCCACCGGGTTTCAGGACACACTGAATCTCTTCCAAGGCTTCTTTTCGGTCTGACACGTGGTAGAACATATGGTTGGCAATCACGGCGTCGAAGCTGTATGCCGGGTAGGGGATTTCTTGGGCATCGATGATTTCAAGGTTGAACTGGTGTGCGAGGGGAAGGGTGTTTTTGCGGGCGTGCTCCAACATTCCCTGGGAAAAATCGGAGAGGGTGATTTCCCAACCCTGGGGAAGGCGGTGGGCGTTTTCGACCCATAAATCTCCCGGCCCACATCCTAGCTCTAATAGGCGGCATTCTGGCGGCAATTCTAAGTGGTCGAATACCCAATGGAACCAGCTATAGGTGTTCGTGCTGAATTGCCGGTGGAGGCGGATGCGAGCGTTGAGTTTGGTGGGATCTTTGTACTGATGCTCTTGAAGGTAGTTGGAGTCAGAGAGTTTTTTCATAGTGCGTGTTTTTCGATCAATCATTATCTCAATATTACGAGGGGCTGAGACCTCCGAGGTTTTGTACTGCAAACCTCGGAGGCCTTACCCCGGTTTTGAGAAGATATTCAATTGTTTTGTGCTACGGCGTTGACTTCCTTGGCGACCCCTAAGACTACGATGATGTCACCAGCACTTACACAGTGATAGGATTGAGGGTGGAAGATCAGAGTTTTGTCTTGCTCACGAATGAGAACAATGCTGATGTCGAATTCTCGCTCAATTTCTGCTACTTTGAGACCAGCTAATTTTGATTGGTAGCTGATTTCAATGCGAGCCAGGTTTAATGGGCGGCCTTCTACGGTGATGGGTCGGGTCATATCTACCCCCGCGGCGGCCGCCGCGAAAACCGGGGAGGCTGTCGCTGTAGCGCTCATGGCGTGGAAACCAAATTGCTCTTTGAGGGAATGGGCAAAATCATCGTCGAAAATGCGAATGACCACTTGGATATCGGGGTTGATGTCACGAGCCTTTAAAGCGATTTGAAGGTTCAGGCTGTCGTTTTGTGTGCACAGCATGATGGCACAAGCTTCTGAAGCGTTGGCCGCTTTCAAGATCGATTCCCGACCCGCGTCATCCGCGATCACGGGGATGCCTAGATTTTTTACACTGGCGACCAAGTCTGTTTCCGGATCGATTTCAATGGCTACTACATCTTCTTCCATCGAATGGAGGTGATGTGCCACACGGTATCCCAAGTGCCCCAAACCAATGACAATTATGTGATTGTTGAATGTAGATGCGACTGCCATTTCCCACTCCTTGCTGCGTGCTTGTCGGTTGAAGAACAGCATCCCAAAGTCAGCCACGCCCTGGGCCAGGATGCTGATACCAAGGATTGGCATCAGAAAATAAAAAGTTTTCAGAAACCAAGCCTTGGAAAACTCTCCCAGTGGGCTTAGGAAAACCAAGCCTAAAACATGATAAGCGGCTTTTGCTACGCCGCCAATAGGTTCACCACTTAGTATGGATAAATGATTATAAAGTATTCCACCCCCAAGGACGGTTCCCAAAAAAGCCAGCAGAGGCCATTGGAATTCCTGCACAAGCAACCACGTATCGCGAAGCATGGCTCTTGTCTGCCTGCTAAATACCTGCCAACGGGAATTGGGGGAAGAGTTTATCATACCAAGAGTATATCATAGGTGAATGTGAATGAGATAAATCTTGGGATGGTTCACAGTTTAACGGGTGGCGGAGGTGACAGTCACTTCCGAAAGTTACTGTCACCTCCGCGATAACTTTGAATTCTGATGTATAATGAAGATGGTGTGTTGAAAACTTGTTCACAATATACTCCTGCAATTTTAGAAGCCAAGACCTCGGAAGTCTCGATGATGCAATTTGCAAACCTAAATGCGCTGAGCAGCAGACTCGTCTTGCATCTCAAATCCTGAACTGAAAGACTTCCGAGGTCTCAACCCCTCCCTATGTTTTTGAGAAGATACTAATGGAGCAAGTAAAGGAGGATACTATGACGGTAAAAACTAACCATCAAAGGGAAAAAAGAACCAATGTGATACGCTGGATCGCGCGAATCTGGGGCGCCTTCGTTTTTATTGTGGCTGTTTTCATTATCATGGCTTACGCGGGAAACTGGATGAGAACTGGGGTCGCGGATCCTTACGCTGTGGAAGACTATCCCCCCATTGAAAACTTGCCCCCCATTTTCATGTTTCTCAGCGCCCTGGGGTTGGGAATCGCCTGGCGCTGGGAAGGGTGGGGAGGAGGGGTTGCCCTGCTCTTCCAATTGGCGACCCTTCCGGTCCTTCTCATCCATTGGCCGCTTTGGGAGGATTTTCCCCGTTTCCTCATCGCCCCTTACGGGGTGTGGTTGATCGTTATCATCCCCAGTATTTTGTTCCTGGTGTGTTGGCAGCGGTCACGGTAGAGCATTCTTGAGAAAGGAGGGAGAAAATATGAAGTCCAAAGAGAAATTCGATTACGCCAGCCTGAAACTCCCTGCGATTATGATGGGAATTTTCTGGGTCATCGCTGTGGTTTTGTGGCAAGCCCTGGAGAACGTTTTCTATCTCTTCAATTTTGGCTATATAGGCACCGCGCTGGGGGTGGGGATTGGCGTGTACTCGGCCCTTCCCCGCCGGAAACGGCTGTGGGGGCGGCGTTTAGCGCAGTTCTTGGTCGGGGCCTATATGCTGGTTTTCCTGGGTTTGATAGAGCGTGAAAACATGCAAATCGAGGGCTTTTTCTTTTATGCGCTTTCCGGCTTCTTCGCCGGATCGGTGATTCACTATCTGGTGGCCAAGCTTGCTGGCCCGTTGATCTTCAATCGCGGGTGGTGCGGCTGGTCTTGTTGGACGGCCATGATCCTCGATCTGCTGCCCTATAAACGCAACAAGCGCGGAAGGCTTAAGGGAAAATGGGATTATTTGCGCTATCTCCACTTTGGGCTCAGCCTGGGCTTGGTGCTCTTCCTGTGGTGGGGGCTGGATTATACCGTCCAGGAACAAAGCCTGACCGAGTTGTACTGGTTGCTGGGGGGCAACATAATCTATTACGCCATTGGGATCGCCTTGGCCTATGCCCTTCGAGACAATCGCGCTTTTTGCAAGTACGTATGTCCCATTCCCACCCTCCAGAAGATTCCCAGCCGGTTGGCCCTCCTCAAAATCGCCGGCCACCCGGAGAAATGCACCGATTGTGGGGCCTGCGACAAGATGTGCCCCATGGATATTCGTGTCTCGGAGTATATTCTGAGTGGACGAAGAGTGCTTTCCACGGAGTGCATCCTGTGTTTTGAGTGCGTGGATGTCTGCGTTCCCGAAGCTTTGGATACCTCCTTTGCGTTGGATTATGGAAAACTTGAGTTACTAACTTTCAAGAAGTAGCTTTGTGGTCTATTTGAATTTGCTCCGCCTCTACCGGGCCGATTTCGAGAATGAGTAAATTCCCCGATGGAAGAACAAGAACCCGAACTCCAAGTGCAGATGGTGTGGCCCGCAAACTTGCTCTCCGCCCCGCCTACCTATCAGGTCCCTACCGGTTACCGGTTGCGGGCCTACCAACCGGGGGATGAACCCCGCTTTTACCAACTCATGGAATTGGCCGGCTGGCCCGGTTGGGACGATGCCAAACTAAAACCCTGGCTGCACAGAATTTTGCCGGAAGGATGGGTCATGGCGGTCAGCGAGCGTTTTCTATCCGCCGGGTACCGCACCATCCATCTCTACACCGAGCCGTGGCGGTTGGCGGCCCTGAAAATCTACCTAAAACTGGGATACGTGCCCCTTATTGCCGACCCGGGTGACCTAGATCACTGGCAAAAAATCTGCCAAGAAGTGGACTTTCCTTTCTCGTTAGCCAAGGAGTAATTTTGAAAGCCATCGTCGTCAACTATCCCCCTGTGGTGTGGACGGCGATCCTGACCCTGGGCGGAATCTACAACGCCATCGTCACCCAGGAAAGTGAAGGATACTCCTGGGGCCAAGCCGTCTTAACTGGTTTGGTAACCTTTGTTTGGCCCATCGTGCTGATTTCGACTTTGATTCGATGAGTCAAGCGAATGAATTCGCTGCTGGCGTGCGAAATCTGCCTACGCAGATTGGCCATGCACATGAATTCGCTCACAGCCCCCCTCAGTCCCCCTAGCGAAGCATCCTGTATAGGGCAAATGCCAAAAACAGGAATATGGGGGGAAGAATGCAGCCCCTCCCCCAAATTCGACATCTTTTCGTCGCATTTGGGGGAGGATGGGTGGGGGCCAACCGACGAAGGTCGGTTTCGCACACAGTGTGCACCCATTGGTGGAACAGGGTCGATTTCCAATCGATTTAATATAGTCTGACCCCGTGAATTCTTAATGGAGAGGAGAGGTCTATGCGTCTTTTCAAGCGTAACTTTCACTTGGGTATATTCATACTCTTTACAATTGTCCTCATTAGCCTGGCGTGCAACGAGGATGCCCCCAACCCTTACGCTCTCTGGAAAGAGCAGCCCAACGCCAAAATCGTATTTATGTCCCGGGCTGACTCCCCAGAGGGTGAGTTGTATCTTCTGGATAAGGAGGGAGAGATTACCCGGCTGACTCGTAACAGCCGCCACGAGAACAACCCCGCCCTCTCCTTTGATGGCCAGAAAGTTACCTTCCACGGAGGGGAGGAGGGGAATCCCCTCACCTGGGAGATTTACGTCCTCGACCTCGAGACCGGGGAAGAAACCCAACTCACCGCTAACCAGGTCCTGGACGCCCACCCCGACTGGTCCCCGGATGGCGACCAGATCGTCTTTGGCTCGTTCCGGGACGGCCAGGGGAACCCCGCCGGAACGGCTGACCTTTACATCATGCGCAGCGGGGATGGGGGCGGCCTCACCCGACTTACCGATTCCCCCTGGGAGGATAATGACCCAGAGTGGTCGCCTGATGGGACAAAGATCGCCTTCAAATCCACCCGCTACACGGAGCAAGCGGGCCGGGAAGAGATTTACGTCATGAACCAGGACGGGTCGAATCCCCGGCGGTTGACCACCACCGAAGGGTGGGAGTCCGATCATGATCCCAGTTGGAGTCCCGCGAGTGACCGGATTCTATTCGTCCGCTTCGAGGGGAGCAGGTCGTGGCTGGAGGCGGCCAACTTCGCCGAGGATTGGCGGGAACTCACCCCCTGGAACGTTCACCGGGTAGACCTGGACGGCAACGTGGAGCGGCTGACGAACAGCCCTGACTCGGGATGGGGTGTCGCCCTCTCCTCCGCTGACGGGAACCATATCCTCTATGGGACCATCGCATGGATCACGAACGAGGAGGATCGGGTCATCGGCGGCCAGCATCGGCTCATGCTCATCGATCCCGATGGCTCCAATCCCCGCCAACTCCTCCCCGACGACAAGCACACCGGCACCCTGGAGTACTTTGATTGGTAGATTTTGCTCACCACCAGGGCGCAAAGTTCACAAAGCCTCCCTTTTTGTGATAAATCTTCTAAAATGAAACTTGAATTCCAAGAATACACTCCCCCAAGTCCCCGGCACTTGGTACTAAGTGCCGGGGACTTGGATAGTAGAGGAAGAAATGATGGAAGTTGACATCAAGGAACGCGTGGGACAAATTCTTGCCGAGTATGATCCCACCGCACCAGAGATCACCGCCGACGCCTTGCGCGACCTGTGGCTTCGGTTCGATCCCAAAAGCTTGGGCGGCATCAAGGCCGAGGATCGCCAAAAACAGGAGACGGTGGGGATTCCCGTCAAGGTGCTGCGGAAAATTGGCAAAGAGGTGGGCAAGGCCGCCCGAAAACGGGTGGATGATTACCTCCCCCTGGCCCGTTTGTTGTGGGACGAATATGGCCGGGAGGGGCGCGTGGTGGCCGTTTATCCGCTCCGTGGAGAGCGCGGTCCGGGCGCTGCGACGCATCACCGCACCGTAGAGACGCCCCGTCGGGACGTCTCTACTGGGCGGGGGCCCTACGTAAATGACTTATTCCTACTCTTTCAGCTTAGCCAGATGTTCCTTAACGGCTTGTAACTCGGTCTGCAATTTTTTCTGGTAATTTTCAAGATGGGCTACTTTTTCCGCTATGGTCATATAGCGGCGCTCAAAATGACCCGATCCGCCGCAACCACAACCACAATTGCAGCCACAACCGCAAGAGCAGGAATGGCCGTGATGTCCCCGACCGTGCGAGGAGCACTTCCCGTGAGCGGGATGACTTTTTGTTCCACAAGACATGAATCTCACCTCCTTTCTTTTAGGATATAAACATATCAGCATGTGCTAATATATGTGGGTAAAAAAATTCTATGCAGCAAACTCCTTGCCTAACGTTTCTATTAAGATGGCACGGTACTGTTCCAATCCGTCTTGATCAAGCGAGTAGTGCACAAAACGACCGTGCCGCGCACCATGAACAAGCCCTACCTGTCTGAGCACCCGCAGATGCTGTGAGACCGCTGATTGCGTGACACCTAGCTTGTGGGCTAGGGCATTGACGCACAAAAACTTCTTGCCGTTACAAGGTTCACCGGGGCAATCGCCTGTCGGTTGCTCGCTCAGCAATTGGATCAACTGCAGCCGGGTGGGATCAGAGAGGGCTTTGAAGATATCAGAGAGATCTTGGATCTTGTTCATGGTTTTGGATCAAGGGGATATTAGTATATGCTAATATGATAAAATGATAGCATGCCGTTGGCGGCTTGTCAATGGAGAAGGATGCCCCGTTCCGAAGAGACGTCCCGTCGGGGCGTCTCTTCGGAACGGGGGACTTCATGGGCGTGCTTCCCGTCTCCGGAGAAAGGTAGTCGTTATCCTTTAACATGTGCATGCGCACGGTGTGGGGGATTGCAAAAGGTAATACTCAGTTAATGGTACAATTTGATTGGTTAGATTGGCAATGTCACCTTCATGGGTAGAATCCTAATCAGACTGGACGATTAGCACCTGGCGGATGACCTAACCGCCAACACGGTTAGATCGCTGCCCCAAGAATATTGAAATGTGACATTATCACGTAAGGCATTTCTTGAAATGCTCAATGAGGTAAAGATTTAGAGGAGGTTGCCAGTGGAAGCTATTCGAGTGAAACAAGTTCTTTTAAAAGATGGTGAGGTAGTAATCAAAGGGTTGCCGTATAAAAAAGGGCAGCCTGTTGAAGTCATCATGTTGCCCCAGCAAACGAACACCATACCACGTCCTTGCCTAACAGTAAGGCAATTACGAGAATCTGGCTTAATTGGTTTGTGGAGAGATCGTGATGATATTCGTGATAGTGTTGCATACGCCCGTCAATTGCGGGAACAGGCACAAAGGCGTGGAGAGATTCATCCTAGAGTTGCAGACCACTCAACCTTACGAGAGGAATAATGCGTAATACTTTTCTAAATTATGGAATATGAGCTTTCAAGAGATAAAAATCGTCCCTATTGGTTATGTAGAAAACCAGTTTGATTCCCCCACCTCTGGAAGCACCATTCGCGAGACGGAGTCACAATTGGTGATCAAGCCCGAGTTTGTTGAAGGACTGGATGGCATTGAAGCGGGCCAAGAGATCGTGGTTCTATTCTATTTTCACTTGGCCGCGCCCAAAGGCTATAATTTGCGCCAGCATTCTCGGGGCGATCGCTCCCGACCGGAGCGGGGCGTTTTTGCCCTGCGCAGTCCTTACCGGCCCAATCACATCGGGGTGACCAGGGTCGAGGTTCTTTCTATAGAAGGGAACACCCTCACCGTCACCGGCTTGGATGCCATCAATCAGACTCCTGTTCTCGATATTAAAAAGGTGTGGTAAGTTATTCCCACGATAGTGAAGGTGTCCCTCGCGTAGCACGACCTCACGGTGTGCGCCTTTGGCGGGGTTGCACCGAACGCCCGCTCGGTTGCGCCGTAGGCGTGCCTTTGGCACTAGCCCGTGGGCTCGCTCTGCGTACGGTGTACAGCCCGCAGGCTAGTGGCGATCCTTCGCGAGCAGGAATTTACGTTTGTTGAAAGTCTTCGGTGCAAATCTTCGCTATCCCCTCATCACGCAACACTCATTACTCGTCACTCATCACTCGTCACTCATCACTCGTCACTCATCACTCATTACTCTCCCTCGCCATCTCCAACACCGCCCGCACGGCCCAGGGCTTGTCGGCCTGGTGACCGGGCAGAAAACGGGGAAAATGATCCACGTCGTAAGTGGCGTTGACCGGGTTGCTATGCTCGGGGAGATTGACCCGCACCCAGGGTACGCCTCCTTGGACAGCGGCGTTGACGATATCCGTGGTGTGCTTTCCCTGCCACCAGGGCAGGCCACCTTCGGGCGGACCGTCCGGGAGGAAGTAGGTTTGGACGTCGGCTTGCGTTTCGGGCGGTTGGGCGTGGTCCCATTCCGCTTGCAGGCGCAGATACCGGCCCCGAAAGTCGCCGATGAAACGAATGGATTCTCTTTCTTTCCAGAAAGCCTCATTTTCCGGGGAAGGGTCACGCCACAGGCTGGAGCGCCCAAAAATCTCATGCACGGTTTGGAATTTCTGCAAATCCCCCATGGTCGCCCGCGGTTCGTGAGTGGTCACGTAGCTGTCGGGTGGGCCTTCCCCATCTACGATGTACTTGATGGGGAGTTCCGGGTGACGGGCGGCGCAACCGGCGGCCATGGTGATCCCGTAGGACTGCGACCTTAGGCCCACGTTTTCGGCGGTCACATAAGGCAAATCCATGACATATTGGACAATTGCGCACAGCCCATCCTGCTGGCGAAAACCGTTGAAGTCTTCTGTGCCTTCGGAGCGGATGTCCTCATCAGAGATCGTGTCCACGCGCCCCTCGGCGTTGAAGGTGACTACCACCATGCCCGCTTCGGCCAGCATTTGCGCCTCCCCGCCGTGGGCCATCATGCGCCCCGGGTTGATCCCGCCGGGGACGAGGATCACGGCCGCGTACTGCTGGCAGGGATAGAGGGCCGGGTCCGGGCGCCGGATTTGTCCGTAGAGGGCGTTCCCGGAAGGGGCGGTGACGGTGAAGGCTTCGATGACGGTCTGGCGAGCATCCTTTTGGGGGCGTTCGTCGGGGGTGATGGGGGTGTAAGCGGGGCAGGCCCCATTGGGCGTTGAGGTCTTGGGGGGTTGCGCTTTTTCGGTGGCGGGAGGGGGCGGCGTTATGGTTGAGTTTGCCTGTGGCGGGGGGAAATTGCAGCTTGCGCATAAACTACACAGTACCAGAATGCTGATCAGGGTAGCTTTTTTCATGGTTGAATTACTCCTGTGCTGGCCAGGAAGTCAAGCAGCAGGTCGAGAGGATTAGGGTCAGCGTTGGGGTTGAGCAAATGTAAGCCATGCAAATACCCATCGTGCCAGCCTTCCGCGCGGTAATGGTCCCCGCTGGGGGTGGTGCAAACTTCGGCGATGTCTTCATTTTGGTCGTAAAAGCACCAGGCTTGCCTCGGGGGATCAGCCTGGCCTACTTCGTTTACGATTTCTTGGTAATTGTCTATCAGATAACTTCCGGGAGAGAGGGAGAGCGCGCCTGGGCAGTCCGCTCCGGATTGGGTCACCAGCCAGGCGCACCCGGCAATGGCCCCGTCCCCACCGATGCTGGCCCCCACGCTGACGACCCGATTCGGGTCCACGCCGGGGAGCGCGGTGGCCCGCTCCATGGCGGCTCGCGCGTCCAGAAGCCAGCCGGCCGGGTCGGGTTTCTGGCATCCCCCCGCACATCCCCGAAAGGTGAAGGTGAAGACGGCCAGAGAGGAGTCGGGCGGCATCTCCGGAAACCAGGCGGGGTCGCGCCAGGGAACGCCATCCCCCTCCCCCACCAAACCACGATTTTGGAGCCAGCGGGCAATTATGTCCCACTCGTTTTGGTCTCCCGGGTACCAGTGCATGAGGACGACGGCGGGGGCCGGGTAGGTTGACGCGGGGTAATACCTCCCCGTCAAGGGCTGGCCATCCCCGGCTTCGAAGCTGATCTCTTGGGGTTCAGGAGGGAGAGGCGTGAGGGAAGAAGAATCTGGCGCAGTGGTTTTGTTTGCGGTGATCGTGCATGCCGAGAAGAGCAGCAAGCCTAAGAGCGTGCATAGTAGGGCGCGTTTTCTCATAGTTTTGTTGCAAATAAAAAACCCTAAAACCCTAAAGGTCTTTGCAGTTAAGACCTTTAGGGTTTGCTTATGTTTCACCAATTAGGGTAAATATCAGAATACTCACCATCGGTAAGTTGGGTTAGGTCTGTGTCATCAGCGTTGATGATCCAGAGATCGTAGTTGCCGCTGCGATTGGACTGGAAGACGATTTTTTCACCCATTAGCGTCCAGGAAGGTGAACTGTTGGTGAATTCATCGTCGGTGAGGGTTACCAGGCTGTCGGGGTTTCCGTCTTTGTCTATGATGTATATATTTGTTGTTGGCATTCCAGCTGCAAAGGCGATCTTGCTGCCATCTGGAGACCAATCAGCAGTTGCCACAAAACCGATCTTGGTAACTTGAGTAATCTCGCTGCCATCTGTGTTCATGCTGTAAATATTGGTTCCACCATCACGTCCCGATATGAATAATATTTTCTCTCCATCAGGTGACCAGCGTGGCATGAAGTCTACCACATCGGGTTCATCCAAAATCTCGACCATGTTTCCGCCATCGCTATCGGTTATGTAAATGTCTGGGGTATCCTCTGGTTCGTTTTGATGGTCAGATTGGAATACGATCTGGCTTCCATCGGGTGACCAATCCCCGTTGTTGCTGCTGTAGTCGGTGATTTGGGTCACTTCTGTCCCGTTAGCTTGGATGGTGTAGAGGTTCCAGACATCATAGAGAGCAAAGAGAACTTGACTTCTATCAGGTGACCATCGCGGAAAAATAGTATTATCCAGTCCCGTGTCTAGCGGTGTGATTTCTAGCGTTTCGACATCGATGAAGTAAAGACCATATACTTTAGGATTATCACTTTTGTTCGAGGTGAAGACAATTACCGTTTCTGGATGGGGCGCGGTGGCCTGAGTGGGGGGGATAGCGGTGTTTGTGGCGGTAGGCGGCGGAGACGTATCCGTGGGCGGGGGTGGCGGTTCTGTTGGGATATCTGTCGCTTCAGGAGCCTCTTCTTTTGGAGGAGGTTCTGTAGCGGCAGTTTGGTCACATCCGGCTATAAGCAAACAAAAAAGTACGAGGACGATAAGGGCATATTTCTTCATTTTTTCCTCCTTTGGAAAACGTACAATAAAGTTTAGTTTATCCCTTATCCTAATTATAGATTATTTTTTTATTTTGTGGTGGTTTTTGTTTTGTATGTGTGCCCCATCACCACAAAGACACGAAGGCACAAAGTGTTTTTTGAGGACACAAAGAAATCCTTCCCCAAGACCTCCGAGATTTACGGTTTTATAACCTCGGGGGTTTCAGGGGCAGAGCAAATAAACCGGGGATGTTTTTTTCTATGTTGT
>JAANWX010000037.1 GCA_018263575.1 Chloroflexota bacterium
CGCNGCGCATTTTAGGTTTCTCTGGCCCTGACGCCATTGCCTGGGTTCGAGAATACGTCCCCGGCGCGCTCGAAAACCCCGCTCAAGAGAAATTTGTGACGGAGAGATGTGGAGGTGGGCCCTAAGACAGTTGCTAACCGTTTAGTCCCGGAAGTCCCCGGCACTTTGTACTAAGTGCCGGGGACTTCCGGGGCAAACCTTAAAGGCCAATGGCGAGTGGTATAATTTGGATGGGTTAGAATTGAAATAGATTCGCATCTGGCACCCAGAGGTATGCTGTACAGGCCCTGGATATTCGATTTGGTTACGATGAGGAATAGCATATGCGTTTATATTTTGATAATTGTTGTTTCAATCGGCCTTTTGACGATCAAAGCTCATTGACTATTCGCCTTGAGACAGAGGCGAAAGTGCATATTCAAACAGCTATTCGTGCTGGAGAGTATGCTTTGGGTTGGTCGTATATGCTTGACTATGAAAATGCAGCTAACCCTCTTGAAGAGCGACGTAGCGAGATTCAGAAGTGGGAGACTTTGGCAGATTCTTTTGTGGTTGAATCTCCTGCTATTTTGGAGATGATGCAAGAGATCGTGTCAGTAGGGATCAAACCATTGGATGCGTTACATGTTGCTTGTGCTATGGAATTAGAATGCCAGTATTTTCTGACAGTTGATAAAGGTGTCCTGAATCGTGCTCAGGCAATTACCGGTATACAGATTGTGAACCCAATTGATTTTGTAATAGAACAAGGATTATAACGATGACAATAAAAGCAGATGCAGAAATTAAAGTTTTAGGATTCGAGGCTCTGTCTCGACATTTAGGCTTGGTAGAGGCAGAACGTTTTATTGCTTTAGTCCAACGAGAAAAATTCGATTACACACAATGGCGGCAGAATTTGTTTGCTGAGTTAAGCGGTGAGGAAATCAGCAGTCAAGCGATGGCGTTTCAACGCCGAAAACAAAGCGAATGAACTCGCCGCCCGGCCATGCGAATCAATTCGCTGCTGGCCTGCATAGCGAATAAATTCGCCATCCGCCTACGCGGATTAGAAATTAAACAGCGTTAACCGACGCGCTCTGTGTGCTTTGGCAAAAACAAAAAAAGGTTTAAATCCGCGTTCATCCGCTGAATCAGCGTCATCAGCGTTCCATTAAATCAGCAGTAAATGAAAAATCGAGGAGATAACTATGAGCGATGTCATGTACCCCGTAAAATTCAAGAACCTGCTCCACTGGATGATTGAGGAGTACCAAAACGAGAACCGTATCTTCAACATCCCGGCGGAGAAATTTTATTATAAACCGGACGAGACCTATTTTGAGATTTTCGGTGAAAAGTGCGAGACGCCCCTAGGCCCCGCCGCCGGCCCTCACACGCAAATTGCCCAAAACATCCTCGTTGCTTATCTGACCGGGGGACGTTTTTTCGAGCTTAAGACCGTTCAAATCATGGATGAGCTTGAAATCGAGAAACCCTGTATCGACGCCCCGGATGAAGGCTACAACACAGAATGGTCAACGGAGCTCAAGGTGGAAGAGGCCTTCGAGGAATATGTCAAAGCCTGGTTTCTGATCTATGTGGCTGAAAAAATGCTGGGGATTTCTCAATCCGACGAGCGGGCCTTTGTCTTCAACATGAGCGTTGGTTACGATTTGGAGGGCATAAAGTCCCCCAAGATTGACGCTTTCATCGAAGGTCTAAAAGACGCCTCTGAGACACAGATCTTCCAAGAGTGCATCGCAGAATTGGAGAGAGCCATCCGGGCCGGGGAAATTCCCAACGTAGAGGAGGAGGGATTCGCCGCTGGGATCTCCTCCTACATCTCCAACTCTATCACCCTCTCCACCATGCACGGCACCCCCCCCGACGAACAGGAATCGATTTGTAAGTACTTGATTGCTGAGAAAGGCCTCCACACCTTCGTCAAGCTCAACCCGACCTTGCTGGGCTACGAGTACGTCCAAGACGCTTTCACGAAGTTGGGGTACGACCATATCACCCTCGAGGAGGACACCTTTGCTCACGACCTACAATATCCCGCCGCGGTGGAGATGATCCGTAACTTGCGGGCCTTTTCCGAGGAACACGAGGTGGCCTTTGGGGTGAAATTATCCAATACCCTGGCTGTGGTCAACGACAAAGGGATGTTGCCCACCGACGAGATGTACATGAGCGGGCGTGCACTTTATCCTCTAACCATCAATTTGGCTCGCATGCTATCTGAAGAGTTTGAGGGTCGATTACCCATCTCTTACGCTGGGGGCGCAAATGCATTCAATGTTGCTGACATCTTCGAAACTGGCATTAAGCCCATCACCGTAGCTACTGATTTCCTGAAACCGGGTGGATATTCTCGACAGAAACAAATGGTCGAGCACCTTGAAGAGTCTATGAAATCAATTCCACCGGAATCCGTTTCCCTGGAGCGGTTGCGCCGGGTGGCTGAAGACTCCTTGACAAAGCATATTTATCAAAAAGAGGCCAAACCCGATGAACCCATGAAGACCGGCCAAAAGTTGGGCTTGCTGGATTGTTTCGTGGCCCCCTGCGTGGTGGCTTGTCCCATCCACCAGGATGTCCCGGAATATATCCGGCTGATCGGTGAAGGGAGATATTTTGAGGCCTACCAGTTAATCGTGTCTAAAAACGCCCTTCCTTTTTTCACCGGATTCATCTGTGAGAGGCCCTGTGAGTATAAATGTGTTCGCAACGATTATGAATGTGCCGTTCGCATTCGTGACCTAAAAAGGATCGCCGATGAGAGGGGGTTTGACCAGTATGTGGAGACCCTGGCGGATCCCAAGCCCAAAAATGGCGTCAAAGTGGCCGTGATCGGCGCAGGATCGTCCGGCCTTTCCTCCGCCTACTTCTTGGCCCGGGAAGGTTTCGAGGTCACCGTCTTTGACAAGACCAACAAACCGGGCGGGATGGTGGAACACGGCATTCCAGATTTTCGCATTCCCGATTGGGCCATCGAAAAAGACCTGGCCCTCGTCAAGTCGACGGGCGTGAATTTTGAACTGGGCTGCGACCCCAAGATCGATGTTCAAAAACTCAAGGAAGATGGGTATAAATATATCCACTTGGCTATTGGAGCCTGGAAGTCACGCATGTTGGAGGTGGAAGGCGACCAGGACAAAGTGCGCGGGGCCATCAAATTCCTGCGAAAATTCAAGCGAGACCCACAATCGGTACGGCTTGGTAAAAACGTGGCCGTCATCGGCGCGGGGAACAGTGCCATGGACAGCGCTAGAGCGGCCAAGCGTGTGGCTGGCGTGGAAAACGTCACCATCATTTACCGCCGCACTCAAAAACAAATGCCCGCTGAGCCTGAAGAACTAGAGCTTGCCTTAGAAGATGACATCACCTTCCGCGAATTGCTGAACCCCGTTTCATTAAAAGATGGCATTCTGACTTGCCAGCAAATGAAGTTGGGTGAGGTAGATGCCAGCGGCCGGCGGCGTCCCCTTCCCGTGGAGGGTGAATTTGTCGAGTTCGAGATCGACACCGTCCTCTCCGCCATTGGCGAGTTGGTGGATTATGACCTCCTGGAGGCCAACGGGATCGCCATCGACGAGCGGGGCGACATCCTCGTTGACCGGTTCAACGAAACCAGCGTGGAAAATGTCTACATTGGTGGGGACGCCTACCGTGGCCCGGCCTCTATCGTTGAGGCCATCGCCGATGGTCAGGCGGTGGCGGATGGGATTTTTGCCAAGGAAGGCGTGGAATCTGAAATCTACACCCCCGATGATTATGCCTTTGACCAGCCCCAACGTTTGGAAGACATCACCGCCCGGAAGGCCGTCCTCCACCCCATCGTCCCCGATGACGAATTCGACACGGACTATGCCACCGAGGCGAATCGCTGCTTAGAATGTAACCTGGTTTGCAATAAATGCGTCGAGGTATGCCCTAACGGCGCCAACGTGGCCGTCGTGGTGGATTCCCCCGGCTTGCGGGACGTCAACCAAATTTTGCACGTGGAAGGTCTCTGCAACGAATGTGGCAACTGCACCACTTTTTGCCCCTATGACGGCGACCCCTACAAAGATAAATTCACCCTCTACTGGAAACTTGAGGACTTCGAGGTCATGGAGAACGACGGCTACCTCTACCTCACAGACTCGACCCTCAGGATGAAACACGCTGGCGAGGTCTACGACCTGAGCTTGGATAACGGCCAAGTCGCTTTCCAAAACCCCGCTGTAACTCCCACCCCCGAGATGGGACACCTGCTGGCAATGATTCAGGCCGTTGAGGAGCGCTACCGGTATTTGATGGGTGGGTATTAGGAATCAGGAGATCAGGAAACCAGGAATCAGGAGATCAGGAAATCAGGAAATCAGGAAGACAGGAAAACAGGAAAACAGGAAACCAGGAAACCAGGAATCAGGAGATCAGGAGATCAGGAAAACAGGAATCAGGAAACCAGGAATCAGGGATTAGGAGGATGCGGAACGGAAGGTGCATTGCACTCCTTGTTTTTAGGAGTGCGTTGCACCTGATCCCCCAATCCCCTCTCCCCCTGGGATGCCCAAAGGGCACAGCCTACAACCTAGGGTTGCCCACCGGGCGGGCTGCACACCGTGAGCAAAGGGAGGGCTAGGGTGAGGGCTTTGTGTTCTCAACAAAAACTTTGTGCACTTTGTGTCTCTGTGGTGAAATTATAAGAGGAGTTACCGATGACAATTCGATTTGAAAACGGCACCATTGTAACTTTAGGCGAAGATAACCAAGTCCTAAAAAACAGCACCCTCGTCACCGACGGGGAAAACGTCGCCGCCATGGGCGGAGGGGCCGAGATGCGGGAACGCTACCCCGATGCGGAGGTGGTGGACTGCTCGGGCCAGGTCATCCTCCCCGGATTCATCTGCACCCACCATCACTTCTACTCCACCATGGCCCGGGGCATGGCCATCCCCGGCGAACCGGCCTCTAATTTTGTCGAAATCCTGGAACGCTTATGGTGGAAACTTGACATGGCCCTCTCCGAGGACGATATCGCCCCCTCGGCCCAAATTCCCCTCATCGAGTGCATTCGCAACGGCACCACCACCGTCATCGACCACCACGCCTCTCCCTCTTTCCGGGATGGCTCCTTGGACATCATCGAAGAGGCCGTCCGTGAGGCTGGTCTGCGGGCCTCCCTTTGTTACGAGGTCTCAGACCGCAACGTGCCCGGAGCCGGGATCGCCGAGAACGAGCGTTTCATTAAAAAGGTGGGGCAGGGGGATGGGCAGATTGCGGCCATGATGGGCTTGCACGCCTCCTTCACCGTTTCCGACGAGACGGTCGAAAAGTGCGTGGGCATCGCCAAAGACGCCGGGGTGGGATGTCACATCCATGTGGCGGAAGACGCCGCCGACCGGGAGGATTCCCTCGCAAAATACGGGAAACCCACCGTCAACCGCCTTCACGACCTGGGCGTGACCGGCCAGAACTCCATCTTTGTCCACTGCGTCCACGTTGACCTCTCCGAGATGGATATCCTGGCCGATACGGACACCATCGTCGTCCACAACCCCGAATCGAACATGAACAACGCTGTCGGCGTCACTCCCCTCCTTGAATTACTGGAAAAAGGTGTTTTGGTGGGCTTGGGCACAGACGGCATGGCCTCGGATATGCTCTCCCAGATGCGAGTGGCTTATTTGCTGCATCGGCTCGCCAACCGGGATCCGCGCGTAGCTTTTGTCGAAGCTCCCCAACTATTACTGGGGAACAATGCCGAAATCGCCCGTCGCCAGTTTGGTCTCCGCCTGGGCGAGATTGCCCCCGGCCTCCCGGCTGACCTGGCCATTTTAGATTACCATCCTCCCACGCCCTTCAGCGAGAAAAACACCCTGGGACACCTTATTTTTGGTATGACTGACGCTAGGGTCGATACCACCGTTTGCCGGGGCGAAATTCTAATGAGGAACAAAGAAATTCTCACTCTCGACGAAGAACGCATAGCAGCCCGCTCCCGTGAGCTGGCGCCGAAGATGTGGAAGAGATTGGTCTGATTGGTCGGAATGGTCGAATTAGTCTGATTGGTCGAAATAGTCGAAATAGTCGAATTGGTCGAAGTTGTCTCAGTAATCTAAGTAGTCGAGGCAGATCAATCAAATTACTCAGGCTGTTCGACCACTAAGACCACTAAGACCACTCAGACCACTCAGGCCACTCAGACTACTCAGACTACTCAGACCAATTCAACCTATCTCCAGGTGCAATGCACTTTAGACTGCAAGTGCAACGCACCTTCGACCACTCAGACCACTATGGCTACTTTCAAAAAATTCGAAGACATCCGTAGCTGGCAAAACGCTAGAATATTATCTCGGATGATCTACCAAGTCTCTAACCAAGGAGCCTTTGCAAAGGATTATCGGTTGCGGGATCAAATCCGGGGAGCTGCGGGATCAGTGATGCACAATATTGCTGAAGGCTTTGGCGCTGGTTCTGATAATGAGTTCATCCGATTTTTGGGATACGCCCGGCGCTCAGCGGCTGAGACGCAGTCCCAGCTCTACATTGCCTTAGATCAAAACTACATTACTGAAGACCAAATTCAGTAAATCACAGAATGAGGTGGTTTGTGTGCAGGGACAGCACAAATGGCTGAATAGTCATTCTCGATTGCACGGATTAACAGCCTGCAAAAACGGTGTAAGCGCAAGCGGTTTTCATCAATACGACGAGGACCAGGAGCAAGCAAGCGAGCAAACTCCCATTTCAAAAAGACCCAAGCGTTGGTGAGGATCAGGCCCACACTCTGTAAGAAGAAACGCATGGTTGGGTTGCGGGAAGTAGTAGTGGCTCGTACTCGCCGAAGCAAGCGATAACTACATTCCACACCAAAGCGACGGCGATATTGCTGGTATACTTTGTCGGCTGACCAATCTAAAAGGATGAGGATAAACGATAACCACTTGCGGCGACGTTTCCCTGTTTTATCGGGCACCAAAGATGCTTTCATAGCAATTGTAGCCTGGGTTCCGTCAGTGAATGTATAAGAAGTTATGTAGCTTTTGCGACCACGACATAATGCCCGTGTCCCGCCGGTTTTTCCACGAATTGGATTGAGCCGCAGGCTCAACCGCATGAAATCCGAACCCAAATCGCCAACGCGATCAACGAGACCCATAACCCCAACGGTGCACGCAAATGTTGTAGATTATCATGCTCATAGCGGCGTACCCCAAGGGCATGCTCCGCGATCCCCGCCGCCGTACTCCTGCGAGTATGCTTCGCGAAGGACTGCGGCTAGAGCATTGTTATCCTACTTTTCTACAGAACTCGAGTGCACCCACCCCAACCACCCCGCCTATCGTAGATAGTATAGCATAATTCTGTTCTTTGTTCGCAAATTTCCGCCCGCACTCCGCATTCCCCAATCCGCACTCCGCAATCCGCACTCGTCACATGGCACATGCCACATGCAACATGCAACTCGCCCTTTCTACCTCCCCATCCCCAATACCAACTGCGGTTCATCATATGTCAACGGATCCTGCTCGAAGCGTTCCGCGACCGTGTCTCTGGTCAGGCTCAGGTCGTTGGCCAGCCCCCGCAGGTGGCGGAACTTCATAAAGCCCCAATTTTCATCGAGAAGATTGTCCAAGGGCGGGTGATAGTGCCGTTTGTGGGCTACCAGGTTGGCTCGTCCCCCCGGCAGGATGATCCATGGGTTTGGGGGCGGCTGGGGAGATTTCAGGACGATCTTGCTCAGGATGGCCGAAGCGGAGATGAAGAACGTGTACGCGGTCTCTCCGCCATCGTTCCAGGTAAAAACACGGACATTGCCAAGCGGGGCCGCCTGGTGGGGTGTGTAATTCAACCGGCGGCCAAGGTTTTGGAGCAAAGCGGCCATTTCCTTTAAGTCCTCGCGCCGGGCTGTGGGAGCGTCACCGGGCTTCAGAACCCAGTTCTCGCTGTCGGGAGACTCTTCCTGTCCATAAGAATCCAAGCAGACCTGGATCAGCTTTGCGTCTGGCGTCAGCAGGCCGGGAAAAGCCGCGTAGAGTTCCGCTTCCAAGTCCGAGCGGGAAGACCCTTCTTCGGCCAGGGATTTGATCAGAGTCATCTCTACCCGGTCAGCCAAGGTGAGGGGGCTTAACGAAAGCTCCTTGTGCCACCAGCGATCCACCTCCGGGTAGCGGAGGAAACCCTGGCGGTAGGCGAAGGTGTCTTCTAGGGACTTGGTCAAGTTTTGGTAGGTGGTCGCGCTGGGTGGGGACTCCCCACCGGGGAAAGCACCCTCAGCGTCCAGAGCGGCCAACCCGGCGGCGTGGAGGGTGAGGGTCGGGGCCGGTTCCCCCATCTCCCGCAATTGCCCATAGCCACTAGCGCGCAGAATTGAGGTGATGTCCTTGGGCGAAGTGGTCGGGGCGGGTTTTGGGCGGGGATGCCAGAGCAGTTGGGCAGAATCCCCCGCGCTGTCGAGGGCCAATCCCCCTAATGAAAGACCAGCCGAATGCGCCGCCAGCGTGACCGCGCTCAAGAAATCTTTGTCTCCGTGGGTGAGGCCCAGGCAGGGAGTAGCGGGCTTCAGGTGGGGCGTCAGTCTGCTCAGAGCGCTGTGGAGGGCGCGGGCGTACCAGGCGTTATCGAAGCTGGGCAGGCGCATGATATTGCGGAGGGGAGCGGCCGCTTTTTGCCCCCACAGCCACCCAGACCAAAGCGCGGAGAATGTCCAGTAGGCCTGGTTGGGTTGAGGGAAAGCCATCAGGACGGCCCCAATTTTCTCGTCGAGTTGAGGGGCCAGGTCGCGGATGGGGCCGCCAAACACGCTCACCCCTCCCTCCGGGGGCGGCTCCGGCCAGGGGACGAGGGGGACGGAATCTCCCCCGGCAGCCCACGCCTCTACGCCTTCCTCCAACGCAAACCAGACATTGTTTTCACGATATTGTTCGGGGAGCGCGAGATGGGTGAAGGGGTTTGGGTTGGGGGGATGTTCCCACAGGCTGGCGGCCCGGTAGCAGGCGTTCAAAATCAGGGCGGCCAAATGGGAATCCTTGGGCGGCGCGAGCGCCATTCCGCTGAATTGGTTGATGATGGTGAAAAGGGCGTAGACGGCGCGGGCGGTATAAACGGTGAGGGCGTCCTCCGCGTGGGAGCGGATGGGGTCACCGGGCGGGGCCACCCGGGTCAGGGCGCGGGCTTGGTAGAGGGGATTGTTTTGGTACTGGGCAGCTTTTTGGGTGTCGGCTGGGGTGGTGGGATATTCCCCGGAGTTTCCACAATGGGAGCAGCGGCAGAGCTTGGCGTGCGGGGTGGGGGATTCCCTCTTCCACAGGAATGCCTGGGCGGGGATGGTTTTGCCGCAGTGGGGACACTCTGTGGCATAAAGCGAGAGGATGTGCGGCTCCAGCCGTTCTTTCCCTTTGAAGGTGGAGGCTAACGTCGCCAGGGCGGATTGGAAGTCAGCGTGTTGGGGTGGTTGGGCGTGTTGGCGGAGGAGGAAGCGGGCGATGGGGTTGTTGGCCGCCACGACTACCCTGTGACCGCTCCGGGCGGCCTCGACGCTGAGGTGGGGGACGTTCCCCAGCGGGGCGAGCACCCACCCTCGCGGGGGTGGGGAACGTTCGAGCCAGGTGGAGATAATTTTCGAGGGGGCGCGGGGCTGGATTCTCCCCAGTGGTGGCGTTTTTTCGGTGGGCTGCCCTCTGATGTAGGGGAAGGGCTTCAAGGGTATTCTCCTCATCCACGAATACACGAAACTTTGTAATGCTGATATAATAACCGTAAGCAGAAAGATGTAAAAGGTAATAGATGAAAAATACTGGTAAACGCTGGACAGTTTACGATCGTGGCGGTAATCCTATTTATCTTACTCAAGAAAGATGGGAGCATATCGTCGATGCAAATAATCACCCGGAGATGTTGGCTTATGAGGAATATCTCCGACTTACACTCAAACAAGCTCGTAGACGACAAGAGGCACTAAATCCGCGTAAATATCGTTATGCCCATCAGTTCCATGATTTGCCTGATGACGTGAATCACATTGTTGTAATCGTCTTGTTTGGTTATGATGTTGATGAGGATGGCCGAACTATCCCCAATAATTACGTAGCTACAGCCTTTTTCAAGCATATTTGGTTAAAAGGGTAATCTCTATGAAAAAAGAACCAATTTATTCTTACGATAAAGAAGTAGACATTTTATATATCTCATTTTCTCCTGGGGAAAAGGCGTCTACCGCTGTTGAGTTGAACGACAATATATTATTGCGATTTAACAAAGCCGAAAAACGCGCTGTTGGCCTTACACTGATGGATTTTTCGACCCTGATCCAATTAACCAATTTAGGCCCCCGTAATTTCCCATTGACAGGTCTGAATGACTTAGAGCCAGAATGGCAAGGAATTGTATTAGAAATTATCAAAAGTTCGCCAGTGAATCAGATTTTGAAAATTTCAGCCTATACGCCGTCTCTGGCAGAAACAATGCCGATTACTTTTGTAGAAAAACCACCAATCCCGATAGCTGCCTAACTTCCTTGGCTTTGTAAAAATGATTCTAACACAGCGTTGAATTCCTCCGGCTTCTCAGCAGGGAGGCCGTGCCGTGCGTCTTCTACGACGGCCAACTCTCCCTTCGGGATTTGCTCAAGGTAGGCTTCTTTCTCCTCCACGGGGGTGTAATCCTCATCGGAGGCGATCACCAGGGTTGGGCAAGTGATCTCCCCGAGGCGGCCCATAACGCTCCACCCCAAAATGGCGCGCATTGATTCCCTGTAGGCACGCGGGTCGTTCTCCGCCCAGCGTTCCACGAAGACATCCCGTATTTCCCCATGCTCCGGCTTGGGGAAGATGCGCTCGCTCAATATCTCCCCTATTTTTCGCATGCCGAAGATTCTCACCACCAGGAATCGCTGCCAGGCTTGGAGACGTTCCTGGAAGGTTCGGGCGACGTACTCCGGGCTGCTATTGACGATTACCAAAGATTTGAGCATTTCCGGGTGGTCGATTGCCAACTGAAAGGCGATCATCCCGCCCATAGAGATTCCGACGACGTGAACGGGGGCAGTGGTCAGCTTTTCTATCAATTTGGCCGTGTCCGCCGCGAAGAGGGGGATGCTGTAAGGGCCGGGCGGCTTGGCAGATTTCCCATGCCCGCGCACATCGAAAAGGATCACTTGGTATCGCTTGGCAAAGAAATCTGCCTGTGCTTCCCAGTCGCGGGTGCTAGAGCCGAGGCCGTGAATGAATACTAGGGGGTCTCCCTGGCCGGTGATTTCGTAATAGAGATTGATGTCGTCGAGATGTAGGATGGGCATTGTTACCTTTGGGGGTTGGTATACTGGGAAATGGGTAGGTTGGGGATTGGTATACTGGGAAATTGGTAGGTTGGGGATTGGTATACTGGGAAACTGGGAGATTGGGGGATGAAGAAATAAGCGGATTTAGGCTGCGAATCCGTTCCTTTCCCAATTCGTTGTAGTATTCCCTTCGGAGCGTTCTTCTATATATCGTTTTACATCACTCATAAATCTCCTCTGTTTCTCATCACCTTGCTACCCAAAATATCCAATACCCAATACCCAATATCCAAAACCTGACATCCAACATCCACCCTCCAATTCACCTTCTACTCACTTTGTGCAACAGTGCCAAATTCGGCGGCATCATCCGGTTGATGGGGAACCCGGCGATGAGCACAATTTCTTGCCCTGGCTGGATGGGTGAGGCTTCTAGGACGGCGGCTTCAACATGAACTAACATTTCTTCCAATGTCTCGACATGGGGTGTGAGATAAGGCCTTGTACCCCATAACATGGCAAGGTAGTGGACGGTTTCTTCCTGCGAGGTAAAGGCCAGGATCGGAACATCCGGGCGGGCCTTGGACATTAGCCGCGCTGTACGCCCACTTTGGGTGAAGACGGCGATGGCGGCCGCATCCTGGTCGTGGGCCAGCTCTCGGGCCGCGCGCGTGATGGCAAAAGCATCGTCACTGGAAAGGTCAGCCGCGCGGGAAATGTCCGCCTTCCCCCAGGCCGCGCTTTGAGATTCGCTTTGGTAGATGATGGCGTCCATCATTTTTACCGTTCTCACGGGATATTTGCCGATGGCCGTTTCCCCGGAGAGCATGACCGCGTCGCTTCCGTCCAAGATAGCGTTGGCCACATCGGAGGCCTCAGCGCGGGTTGGGCGGGGGTTGTGAACCATGGAATCGAGCATTTGCGTGGCCGTGATCACATAGCTGAGGTGCTTGTTGGCCATGGCGATAATTCTTTTCTGGGCGATGGGTACCGTTTCTGGGGGCATTTCGATACCTAAGTCTCCTCGTGCTACCATCACCCCATCGGCGGCATGGATGATTTCGTGCAGGTTCTCGATGGCGTCAGGGTGTTCTAGTTTGGCGATGATGGGCTTTTGGGACTGGGAGGGGTCGAGGCGGGCGATTTCCTGGCGCAAGCGACCCACGTCACGCGCCGAGCGCACAAAAGAAAGGGCGATCACATCGACATTTTGTTCCAGGCCAAATTCAAGGTCAGCTTTATCCTTGGACGTTAGGGCCTGGAGTTCTAGATCCGCGCCGGGGAGGTTGACGCCTTTGTGGCTTTTGAGCGTCCCCCCCACCACGACCCTGGTTTCCACTTCCTCCGAGCGGATTTTGAGCACCTCAAGTTCCAATTGCCCGTCATCCAGCAGGATTTTTCCCCCGACTTCTACGCTTTGGGGTAAACGCTTGTACGTGACAGGGATTCGTTGGCCTTCTCCGGTGAATTTTCGGGTGCTCAAAATCAGCCGTTGGCCGTCTTCGAGTTCCACTTGGCCCGATTCAATATTCCCCGTGCGGATCTTTGGCCCTGAGAGGTCTTGGAGGATGGTGAGGGGTACCCCCATCTCCCGCGAAGCTGTCCGCAAGCGCTGGATCACGCGGGCGTGGTTCTCGCAGGTGCCATGGGAGAAGTTCAGGCGGGCGACGTTCATCCCGGCTTTGAGGAGTTCCCGGATGGTGGCCTCGTTGTTGCTGGCCGGGCCAAGGGTGGCGATGATCTTTGCGCGTCTGGTCATGGGGAGTTCCTTGAGGGGGATGTGGCTGTGTCTCTTGACCAGCCACCTACTGCTGACCGTGGGTCTCCAAGTTATCGAATTAGCGTGTAAAGTGGGAGACCTGCGGTCATTTTGGGTGCGCGGTCAGGAGACGCTGCGCACATCTAGTTCTTCAGGTTTGATGTGCAATGTATCTGCTTTTAGATGCATTGCACATCTTTCTCGTCACTCATCACTCATCACGTTTCACTCTAAATGTAGTTTAATTCCTTTGCCTCATACGTCAGTTCGTCTCTAAACTGGGGATGTGCCACATTGATCAGCTCCTGCACCCGCTCGCGGATGGTTTTCCCGTAGAGATCGGCCACGCCGTATTCCGTCACCACGTAGCGGACGTGGTTGCGGCTGGTGACCACCCCGGCCCCTTTCTTCAGGGTGGGGACAATGCGGCTGAAATCCTTGGCCATGCTGGGCAAAGAGATGATGGGCACGCCGCCTTTGGAGCGGGCCGCGCCATAGATGAAGTCAAGCTGTCCGCCCACGCCGCTGTAGAGCTTGGTGCCAATGCTGTCGGCGCAAATCTGACCCGTCAGGTCAACCTCGATGGCGGCATTGATGGCCACCATGCGCTCATTTTGTGCCACCACAAAGGGATCGTTGACGTACTCCGTGCGGTGGAACTCCAAGAGCGCGTTGTTGTGCGCCCAATCGTAGAGCCGTTTGGTGCCCAGGATGAATCCGGCGATAATCTTTCCGGGGTGGAGGGTCTTGCGGGCGTTGGTCAGCACCCCAGCCTCGACCAGGTCGATCACGCCATCCGAGAACAGCTCGGTGTGGACGCCTAAATCCTTCTTATCGAAAAGATACTTCAAAACCGCGTCCGGGACGGCTCCAATTCCCATTTGCATGGTGGCCCCATCCGGGATCAGGCTGGCAATGTGCTGGGCGATGTTCTCGACGATGGGGGAAGGCTCTCCCCCGCCCATGGCGAGTTCTGGGATGGGATAATCCACGGGGACAATGTGGTCGATTTTGCTGACGTGGATGAAAGAATCCCCCAAGGTGCGGGGCATTTGCTCGTTGACCTCGGCGATGATGATGTCTGCTGATTCGGCGGGAGTTTTGCTCAGGCCTACCTCAACGCTGAAACTGCAAAAACCATGTTCATCCGGGGGAGAAAGGTGCACAAAAGCCGCGTCCAAGGGGAGGTGGCCATCCTTGAAGAGGAGGGGAAACTCGGAGAGCAGCACGGGGGTAAAATCCGCCCGCCCGGCCTGGACAGCTTTGCGGGTGTTAGGGCTGATAAAAATGGTGTTCACGCGCAAGTGACCTTCTATTTCAGGTTTCACGTAGTCAGCGGGGCCAACGGTGAGGGCCTGAACGATTTCCACATCTTCTAATTCGGGAGCGCGATCTACCAAGGCATCCAAAACCTTCATGGGCACAGAGCAGTTCCCGGTCAAAAAGATGCGGTCATGGGAGTTGATGGCTTGAACGGCTTCTTGCGCGGTGCAAACTTTATCGCGATAGAGTTCAGTCCAGCTCATGTTATTTCCTCCCCGTCAATGCGTTGTCCAAGGCTTGGTGCATAATTTTGCCATTGTGGGTGTAGGTTCCCTTTCTTAGCGCTGAATTCTCCTCCATAGCTCTTTCTACGCCCAGTTGGGCAATCAGCTTGATGAAGGGCCAAGAAGCGTTGTTCATGGCGTGGGTGGCGGTTCGGCCGAGAACCCCGGTCATGTTGGGCACGCAATAGTGGATGACGTTTTCATCCAGGTAGGTGGGATTGCTGTGACTGGTGGGGCGGCTGGTTTCGAAACATCCCCCCTGGTCAATGGAAAGGTCAATGATAATGGAGCGGGAAT
Organism: Chloroflexota bacterium; assembly: GCA_018263575.1. GTDB lineage: Bacteria > Chloroflexota > Anaerolineae > Anaerolineales > UBA11858 > B10-G9. The sequence continues at coordinate 14,858 of JAANWX010000037.1, forward strand.
GCAGCCGCTTGACCATTTCTCGGCTGACGATGACGGGCGTGCGGGAACCCGGCTGGAGGATAGCCCCCACGACCACGTCGGCAAAGGAGCAAACTCTCGCGATGTTGAAATCATAGGCGACCATGGTGTTGATTTTTCCGCAAAACTCCCGGTCGACTTCGTGGAGCGTTTCCAGGTCATTGTCGAGGAGGTGGACGGTGGCCCCCATCCCCTGGAAGGTGCGGGCCGCCATGCGCCCGACCGTTCCGGCCCCGAGGATGGCGACGTCGGCGGGGGGGATGCCGGGGATGCCCCCCAGCGCGAAACCGTTCCCCCCGTGGTTGTTCTGGGAGAGGGTGGCCGCCACCTGGGGCACCATCCGCCCGGCCACCTGGCTGAGGGGGACGAGAACCGGCAAGCGACCATTTTCTTCTTGGATGATGTCGAAACCGATGGCGGTGATGTTCTTCTTGAGAAGTTTTTCAATTTTGCTGGGCCGGCCTGAAGCGAGGTGCAAGAAGCCCATCACGGTTTGCCCTTCTCGCATCCAATCGAATTCTTGGTCGAGGGGGCGGACAACTTTGAGAAGCAGGTCTGCGCGGCCATAAACTTCTTCTCCGCTGTAGGCAATTTGCCCGCCGTTTTTTTGGTAGTCGTGGTCGCTGAAACCACTTCCCAGCCCGGCCTCGTGTTCGACGAAAACCGTGTGCCCGGCTTGGACGAGGAGCTGGACGCCGGCGGGAGTGAGTCCAACGCGATATTCAGAGTCACGGCGTTCTTTGGGGATACAGATGTTCATGGGGTACCTCGGGGAAAATCAGGGAGACAGGGAAACAGGGAGACAGGGAAACAGGGAAACAGGGGAAACCGGGTAAGCAGGGGGGACTGCCATTCGTTCGCAGATTTTGGCGGTGGGCGAACCCATAACAAATCTTTTTCTCTTTTGCGTATAGTCATGGATGTCTTACCTCTTCTGGTTCCTTTGGTTCTTTTGTCTCCTCTGTCTCTTCTACCACCTCTTTAGCCTAACAATTCCGCCAACACCGCCTTCTGCGCGTGCATTCTATTATGCGCCTGGGGGAATAGGACGGAGTGGGGGCCATCGGCGACCTCGTCGGTGATTTCTTCGCCCCGGTGGGCGGGGAGACAGTGCAAGACGATGACGTCTTCTTCGGCTTCGGCCACCAGTTGGGCGTTGACCTGGTAGGGCGGGAAGACCTGGCGGCGTTTCTCTGTTTCTTCGCCTTGTCCCATGCTGACCCAGGTGTCGGTGTAGATGGCCTGGGCGCCCTTTACCGCCTGGTGGGGATCGTGCAGGAGGGTGATGGTGGCGCCGCTTTCTTGGGCAAATTTCTGGCCTTCTTGGATGGCTGCTTTAGGCATATCGTAGCCTTTCGGATTGGCGATGGTGAAGTTGGCCCCCAGCTTGGCGCAAATGTGCATGAGCGAGACGGCCACGTTGTTTCCATCCCCCACGAAGGTGACGTTGAGACCCTTGAGCGTCCCGTGGTTCTCTTGAATTGTGAGCGCGTCAGAGAGGGCCTGGCAAGGGTGGTTATAATCGCTGAGGCCGTTGATGATGGGGATCGAGGCCCATTCGGCCAATTGCTCAACGTGTTCGTGGGCGAAGACGCGGGCCATGACCCCGTCCACGTAGCCGGAGACGACCCGGGCCACGTCGGCGATGGATTCTCGTTTGCCCAGGCCGATTTCTGCCGGGGAGAGGTAGAGCGCGTCCCCGCCCAGGTGGCGCATCCCCATCTCGAAGGACACGCGCGTCCGCAAACTGGGTTTTTGGAAGATCATGGCTAAGGTCTTATCCTTCAAAATAGGACGGTTGCCGCCCTCTTTCCATTCGGTCTTTAGCTCCACGGCGTAGTCCAAAAGCCCTTGCAGCTCTTCAGGTGAATAATCGGCAATTGTTAAAAAATCTTTCATAGGTAGCTCCTTGTGGTTTCTAAAACATAAATTAATAGGTAGCAAGTGCATTGCACTCCGCGTATTTTGGAGTGCGTTGCACTTGCGGGACTGGGCTGGATTTCAGGCTTCGCTGTGCAACGCACCTGAATAGTATATCACGAGGATGCTTGAAGTTCTACGCGACCTAATCCACGCAGGTGGATTTCGCACACGGTGTGCACCCATTGGTGAGTCAGCCTCGAATTATATTCGAGTTTTCGAGAAATCTTTTTCGTGTGCCTGCTCCATATGCTGGTGGTGTAGCGGGAGTTTCTATACCCCGTGGGCGCGAGATGGTACCCCTTCGGGTACACCAAATGGGTGCACACCGTGTGGCTTCGCGAAAATCTCGACTACAGACCACTACCATTTTGAGCAATTACTTTTTCGTGCTAGATGAGTGGCCTTGGGTACCACGGAAAGATTTCTCCTCGTTCCAGCAAAAAACGTACTGGAACATCGTCGAAATGACATTTACTCATTACTCATCACTCATCACTCATCACTCATCACTCCTCATGCATCATCCCCAAATACTCCCCCTCCACCCAGCCCTCCAAATGCTGCTCCAAAACGGAGATGTGGTACCACTCCGTACCCTCGAGGGTGACCGGGTCTTCTAGGACAACCACCTGAGTCCCGTCGTCGATTCTGCCCACTTCCAATCCGCCGGGGGAATAATACACCCGCAGCCCCCAGTAATTTACGTTCACTACTTGTAGTACCCAGGGAGTATTGGTAGGCGTGAGCGTGGCGGTGGGCGTGTTGGTGGAGGTGGGAGTTTGGGTGGGAGAAGGGGTTACAGTCGGGGTAAGGGTATGGGTGGGTGTGGGCGTGGAGGTGGGCTGGTTGGTGGAGGTGGGGAGGGGGGTGTTGGTCGGTGTGGGCGGAATAAAGGCGCGTAATTGCGCCGAGGGAATGGTGCTGACCGTAAGCGCAACAGGACGTTGAAGATGACCTGCTATATCCTCCTGTAAAGCGCGGGCCTTCGAATGGCTAATGGTGCTGGGGCCTCGGAGGATGATATTGATTTGCAGCGTTTCTCCTGTCTGATAACCGTTTATCAATTTCCAAGTGTCTAATTCGGCCCCCTCGAATTCGTTTACGCCAAGCTCCACGGCCTCTTGGATGTCTTCGTTTAGTTGGGTTGTTCGGGTAGATTGGTAGGTCAAAACGGCCAGGGGAATAGTGACCATGACCAATAAGATGACAATGCCGGTCAGTCCCCGGCGCAAGGTAATGTTTTTCTCGGCATTCTGGTACCGTGGACGAAACCCCAGCCAGATGAAGACTAAAGCCCCGGCGGCAATTATGGCGATCAGGTTGGTGATGAAGAGCAAGCCCGCTCCACGGGTGAGGTCGAACGCGCCCATGACGAGAGTGAGGCCGACGTTGGCTAGGGGCGGGGTCAGGGCTGCCGCTACGGCCACGCCAGCAAAGGCGTTAGATACGTTGCTCCGGCTGATGGAGTAGGCGGCCGTCGTGCCCGCGATGAGGGCGATGCCCAAGTCCAATAAAGAAGGTTGTGAAAAAGCCAGCATCTCATGGGTAACTTGTGGATTAGGGGCAATAAGGCCTATCACGCTTCCCATAATAATCGCTAAAACGACTCCTCGTAGCATCATCATCAACGCCCGCCAAAAGTTCCGCGATTCACCCAGGACGATGTTCAAGGACATCCCCAAAATAGAGGCCATAAGCGGGGAGACCATCATGGCCCCGACGATGATCTCTGGGCTGTCCAAGAGAAACCCCAGAGCGGCAAAAAGTGCTCCAAGGGCCAGCGTGAACGAATAATCCACATTATGTCGAATCCCTCTTTGGATTGATTGGTAGGCTTTTGTTTGTTCACCAACGCTGACATTGGGTAGAAAATTGAACAAGCGCACCCACAGCTTTTGACGCGCGCTGCGTAAGAAGGGGATTTTGCGCCGGAGGATGATAGTCGAGATAGGGGACTGATTAAAAATAGCCTTAGGAATGTTCCCAAAGACGAATCGGTTGACAATATTTCTCTCGGCACTGGCCCCAACGATGAGGAGGTTGTAGCCTCTTCCAGCTTCTCGAAGGATGCCTTCGACAGGGCTTGTCGCTACGATCACTTTGTGGGTGGTTTCGATGTTGGGAAAGCTCTTGTCTATTTCCTTTAATCGTTCGCGCCCCGCGTTGAGTTCTGCCTTTGCGTGATGTGAGGCCACATAGAGGAGCGTGATTTTTGCACCCGGATTCATTTGGTGGGCAATTTTCACCGCGTGGATGGCGTTTGGGCCTCCCGCGACGGGTATGAGAATGTTTTGAGGTTGGCGGGTATAGTTTCTCTGGGAAATGATGATGTCATTCGAGGCCTCTTGAAGCACCGCGTCTAAGGTTTGGCTAAGGATATAACGTCCTCTGGATTCTTTTCCCCCCCACCCTAGCACCACCACCTCAGCTTTGGTTTTTTGGGTTTCTTGCAGGATGATGCGTTCAGCGAGCTGTTGGTGGTGAATGATGATCTCTACGGGGACGTCACTCTGCTCTTGATACGCGCTTAGCCACGTCCATTTTTGAGATTCAGCATCCGGATTCCCGGCCACAACGCACACAGAGCCGCCCTTTCCACGGGCCAGGTCACAGGCCAAGTCCACTAATGGCTTATCTTGTTCATCTCTTACCGCGACGAGAATGGTTGTTTTCTTGGTACCTTTTTGGTCTTTCAGGTTAGGAGTTTGCATTTCTCCTCCTTATGCTTTGTCCCACATCCGCCAGACGATGGCCCCGATCACACCCCCGATGATGGCGGGGACGAGGGCTTGTTTGCCGAGGATTTCGAGGACGATGACGATTCCGGCCAGGGGGACTTCCAGCGCGGCGGTGACGCCGGCCGTGATCCCGGCCACGACCAAGAGGGGGGAGGGGGGCACGCCGGGGAGGAATCCGACCAGGGCGGCCCCCATCCCGCCAATCCACATGGCCGGGCCGAAGATTCCCACACTTCCCCCGCTGCCCGACCGCAGGCCCACGTCCAGGCTTTTTCCCACGGTGAGGGCTAACAACCCGACCAACCCCAACTTCCCCAACAGCGCGTCTTGGAGGGGGAGCAGGCCCGGCCGACCAATCTCCAGCGGCAGGGACGTGGAGGAATATCCCCCGGAGAAGAGGATGACGATAGGGACAGCGGCCAAGGCCCCTAAAGCGGGGTGCAGCCAACGGGGGCCAAAGTTGCTCCAGTGTTTGCCTACCAGGCGGTAGAATTGGATGTAGAGTTTGGCGATGACGGCCCCCACCAGGGCTGCCAGAGTGGTGTGCAGCAAGGTTGTGGGGGTGTTTGGGACAGGGGTAAGTTGGCCTAATTGGAAGACAGGGCTATAACCAGTTAAAGCTCCGGTGGTGAGATAAGCCAGGAGGCTCGTCAGCATAGCGGCTACGGTGTGGTAGAGGGCCAGTTGGCCTCGACCCTTTTTATAAGCGAGGGCCTCGATGCCCACCAATGTTCCGCCTATGGGGGCCAGCAGGAACGCGCCGACTCCCGCGCCCGCGCCCAGTAAGGACATGGTTTGGCGTTTGACTTTTTCTTTTAGCCCCAGAATATGACTCCAGAAAATGCCGACTGCCATGCCTGAGAAAAAACTTGGCCCGACCAGGCCTCCCCCGCCAGTGGCAACACATAGGATGGTGCTAATTTCTTTGATTGGCCACCAGTACCAGGGGGCTTCTCCTTTTCTGTCAACGATGGCCAGGGTGGCGTCACTGATCCCAGGCCCAGAGATGATGGGAGCGATATGGAGCAGGAGTCCCATGATGAACGAGCCAGTGACGCTCGCGACGCCAAAGACCAGGGCTGGATGGTAGGGCAAGTTTGTGAGAAAGAGGGTTATCTTGGGAATTGACCATTTAAAAAGCGAGATGGATACTCCCACCAAGGGGCCAATCAAGAAGGCCATGAAGATAGGCCAGACGTTCGATGAGAAGAATTCCTGCTCATCTAAAAAGGGGATGACGTCGGGATAAATTTCTTGAGGTGTCTCTTTACTCATTACGCATCACTCGTTACTCTTCACTTTTCACGCTACCCCAAAATCCTCTTAATAAGCGATTTTACCACTCCCTCATATTTCTTGACGAGCAACACAGAGGTGGGAGTGTAGAGGGGAACTTGATAGCCTCGCTTGAATTCGGGGTGTTTGCGGCGCAGGACGATGACGGAAAGGTTGACCAGGGCAAAAATCAACAAAAAGATCAGGCTGGCGGCCGAGCCTACGGCTTCGATGGGCAAGGTGAGCGCCATTCCCAGGATGATGACGCCTGTGACGGTGATGGCGATGTGGGGTGTGCGCCGCTTTTCGTGGATGTCTGCCATGCGTTCGGGGAGCAAAAGGTCGCGCCCCATGGAGAAGGCCACTCTGGAGGCGGCCATCCGGCCACAAAACCAGCTGCGCCCGGAAAGGCCATGCGCACAAAGGCGTAGCCGCCCCCGGCCTTGGGGATGGTGGAGGCCAGCTCGGCGTAGGCGAAAGCTGTTAGCAGCGTAACGAGGCCATTGAGGGCGAAAGCCAGCAGGGAGGCTGGCCCCGCTTCACCAGCCGCTAACCCGGTGAGGACGAAAATTCCCGCGCCTATCATAGCTCCTATGCCAATCATGGAGGCGTCAAAAAGGCCCAGGTCGCGGGAAAACGAAGTGTGGTTATTGGGTTTGTTGTTAGTGGGCATGGGGGTCTCTCTTGTCTAATGGTCCAAGCGAGGGGTATATCTTAGTGAGAAACACCACGGTATTATAACATTACCCGCCCTGGTTGAACCCCTCCCAATTCAAAAAGACCGAGAGTATTTCAAGATTTTGCTCAAAATCAGTATCTTGGTGATTGGTCAGTTCTATGTCGACAGCGGGGATGCCTTCTAGCGAGACCCAATCTGTTAGTTGACCGTTATACATACATCCCGTGTTGATGGGGGGATAAGGATAAGCGCTCACCGAGGCAACGGCTTCCGCCAAGTGTATTGAAGCAGGGTCTGGCTCCTTACCGCCGGGAAAAATGCCCAGCCCCGCGCTATGATAACTGATAAGGGCTTCAATACTATGGGCGCGAAGGAAGTTCATCAGGGCCTTGGTTTCAGGCTCAGAAGCCGGGGTGCGCCCCGCCGAAATGGGCATATAGCTCCAACATCCCTCCCTCGGCCAATCAGCTTGCCAAAAAGCGGGGAAATTCCTGTTGATATCGACTCCGTTCTCATTGGCCCGCCCTGCTGCGCCCTGGGATCTGGCTCTCCCATCCGGGTTGAGGGAGCGCAAAATGTAGAGTGTCACGCCACTGGGTATCTTTTGGGGATATTGTTGGAAATAGGCCATCAACTCATCGGCCAAGGCAATTGTGTTCCACTCATACCCCCCGTGGATACCGGCCACGATCATGCGCTCAGACCTTCCCCGCCCAAAACGGTATACTTCCAGGGGATGGCCAGCAACGGAATGACCAATGACGATAGGTTGGGCAGAGATTAAGGGAAGCGTTGGCGTAAAGGTTGGTTCGGGGGATGGTGATGGTGTGCTGGTTGGTGGAGGTGAGGGAGTTGATGGGCTGGTGGGGGATGGTTCGCTGGTGGGGGAGCGTGTGGCGGTGACTGGTGGGGGAGATGTCTCCGCGGCGGTGTGTGTCGCGGTTGGGGGCGACTCCCCGCTGGGGGACGACCTTCCCCCCGGGGGAGCGTCAGCCCCTATCCCCCCAAAAAAGAGCACGCCCAGCACAATCACCCCGCCCCCGGCAAAGGCCCATATCCCCAAAACGAAAGTCTTGATTTTACGAGTATCCATGACAGGGAGTATACCATCCCTGGAAAATCTTGGTAGAATCAAACCCACACGCAAAGGAGACGTAATCGTTAATGCCCTGGTGAAGCAAGACTTCAAAAGTCTCCAAAGCTTTTAAGACTTTTGAAGTCTGCCCCAGAAGGAGACCCATGCTGATACTTTATAACATCCGCTTGCCGCTCGAGCACTCGCAAGATGAGCTGGAAAAGGCCATCCTAAAAAAGCTGGGGATTCAGGCTACCGATTTGCTCGAATATGCTGTGGCGAAACGCAGCCACGACGCCCGTAGAAAGAATAATATAAAACTGGTCTATTCTGTGCGGGTTGAGGTGCGGAGTGAAAAAGCGATTTTGCGGCGCAAGGGGAAAGATAATTCGGTTCGGATGGCCCCCGACACGGGTTATGAGTTTGTGACCCAGTCCCCCAAGGATTTGAGCCAGCGGCCTCTGGTGATTGGCACGGGGCCTTGCGGTTTGTTTGCCGGGCTGGTTTTGGCGCAAATGGGCTTTAGGCCGATTCTCATCGAGCGGGGGAAACGGGTTCGGGAACGCACCAAAGATACTTATGGATTTTGGCGCCAGCGGGTTTTAGACCCCGAATCGAATGTCCAGTTTGGCGAGGGGGGAGCGGGCACTTTCTCGGATGGCAAGCTCCACACCCGGGTCAAGGATAAAGAAAACCGTGACCGTAAAGTGTTGCGGGAGCTGGTGAAGGCCGGCGCACCGGAAGAAATTCTCACGGTCAACAAACCTCATATTGGCACATTGCGATTGGTGAAGATCGTGGAAAATTTGCGAGACACCATCGAGGGCTTGGGCGGTGAGTTTCATTTCCAAAGCAAAATGGATGACTTGATCCTCGAAGATGGGCACGTGCGGGGTGTGTTTTTAGCCAATGGGGAAGAGATTCTTGGCGATAGGGTAATTTTGGCGATTGGGCATAGCGCCCGCGACACCTTCGACATGCTTTTCCGGCGAGGGGTGGACATTGCGCCGAAGCCTTTTTCTATAGGACTGCGGGTTGAGCATCCTCAAGCCATGATCGACGAATGCCGTTTTGGGGAGAATGCCGGGAATCCCATTTTAGGGGCCGCTGACTATAAATTGGTGCACCATGCCAGCAACGGGCGGGGCGTGTATAGTTTTTGCATGTGTCCTGGCGGCAAGGTCTTGGCGGCTGCGTCGGAGCCGGGTACGGTGGTGACCAATGGGATGAGCCAATACACGCGCAGCGCTACGAATGCTAACAGTGCCATTGTGGTGGAGGTTTTCCCTGAAGATTATCCGGAGAGTCCCTTAGCCGGGGTAGCCTATCAACGCCAATGGGAGCGCCGGGCTTTCGAGTTGGGGGGAGGAACTTATGACGCGCCGGCCCAGTTGGTGGGAGATTTTCTCGCCGGCCGCCCTTCTACCGAACTCGGCGCGGTTTTGCCTTCCTATCGGCCCGGTGTCCGCCTGGGTGACCTGAGCGGCAGCCTGCCTGGCTATGTCCTGGACTCGATTCGCGAGGCCTTGCCGGTCTTTGATCGACAGATTCGGGGCTTTACGCTGCCCGACGCTGTCCTGACCGGGGTTGAAACGCGCACCTCTTCGCCAATTCGAATCCTACGCGGCCGAGATTTTCAGAGCGTCACCGTGGCGGGGCTTTATCCCGCCGGGGAGGGGTCTGGCTACGCGGGCGGGATCCTTTCTTCCGCCATGGATGGGATTAAGGTGGCTGAGGCGGTGGCTTTGGAGATGGTGAGGGGATCAGATTCATCCCCGTAGGGTTGAATAAGTATTTCGGTGGGAATCCCAAGACCCTTATGCAGGTTCCTAATCATTCGGAGAGAGAGAGACCGTTTTCTGTTAAGGATTTCAGAAACCCGGCCGCTTGTCCCAATATAAGGCTCAAGATCTTTTCTAGTGAGGCCACGGGTTTCCATGTAATACTTGATGGCTTCGATGGGGTCTGGTAGGGGAATTGGATAATGCTTTGTTTCGTAAGCTTCAATTAGCGTTGTTAATACCTCAAAGTGGTCTCCTTTTTGAGTACCAGGCTCTATATTTGTTTCAAGTAAGTGTTCTATTTCTTGTAGTGCCGCTTTGTAATCCTTTTCGGATTTTATTGGACGAATTTCCATTTGATTCCTCCGGCTTATATTTGAGCCACATCAGAAAGTTTGTCATATTCTGCGTGGGTTCCAAACCATCTAATAAATACTTTTCCGAACTGGTATTCAACCCTCACAATCAACCTGTATGTATTCCCTTTGATGTCGAAAACTACAACTTTATCCCCAACAAAATCCACATTGCTGTATGTCCTTTTGATGTCCAAAGGTTCTTTCCAGTCTGATGAGTTAGCATCGTGATACCATGAAAGCAGTTGGTTTTTAGCGTCAGGGTGATTTTCAACATATTCTAGTATAGTTTTCTTTTTTAGAATGTGCATAGGTATTATAACACAATATACTCCCAATTTGGGAGGAATCTTGCGGGAATGTATTTTTCTTTTACCCAGTGTTCAGGGATTCCGGCATGGATTACTCACTCTCTTCGGCAAATTGAAGCTCCCCACAGTCTTCTGCTCGAAGATAGGCTTTCTTGTTCCTAGCACCCCCACCCTGACTCGAACAGGGGTCTTCGGCTCCGGAGGCCGACACTCTATCCACTGAGCTATGGGGGCAAGTGGGCACATTTTACCAAAGGGGAGGTGATTGGACAAGGCGGGGTCAATTCATCTCAAGAGAAGGTTTACGAATGGTCAGGCTCAGCAGGCTGAGCAAAATGCAGATGCCAGCGGAGGTGAAAAGCACTATCTGGTAACTGCCCACGGCATCACGAACAAAGCCAAAGGGGATTGGCCCCAGGGCGGCACCCACCACGCCAGCGGTGGTGGCAAACCCGTAGATGCTCCCCAGGTTTTTTCTTCCATAGAAGGTGGGCCAAGCCACCGAGCTTAGTGTGCGAGCCACGCCATTGGTGGCGCCCAAGATCAACCCAAAGAAAAAGGCAGCTCCTGTGCCTTGGAGAAACTGCACCATCACTAATGATCCCGCCTGGAAAAGCAGACCTAGGGCTAATAGAAATCGCAGCGGGATGCGGTCGGCGAGGTAACCGCTCCCCAGGTTGGCGACCGCGGCGGCCAGGGCTACCGGCACATAAACAGAAGCGGCCACCGCAGCATCGAGACCACGATCAGCGAACATGCTCACCAGGTGAAAAAACAGCCCTGTGGAGAACATCGCAAAAGCGGCCAAACCGATCAAGAGGATCCAGAACGCGCTGGTTTTTAGGGCTTCTTGGAGGCTCCAGTTTTCTTCCAGGTCTGCTATTGGTGCGGTGGATGGATCATCTTCCGATATCTTGTACCTTTGATGCGCGAAAAAGGTCTTTGGGGGATGTGCTTTTTGATTCGTCGACAACCTTTTTGACAGTTGACGATGCTTACATATCTCCTATTGACCAACCATCTCAGATTTTACATAATGCTCCAACGGCAATGATTATAGAGGAAAGCTTGACCATTTTCTTTCGTTCCGCATGTGGAAGTTTCCGACCGGGAGATCGAGATTACAGTCACTACCTGAATCCGGATTTACCAATCGACACCTTGCATTAAGTTGGCCAGATTCGATTTCCTGATGAGAAACGTCTTATTGTGTTAGCTGGTCATATGCAGACTGAGTTGACTTCTCGCAGTGGCAAGAAAAATCAATACGACTTGGCTAAAAAAATTCTCAAAGATGAATTCTATGATGCGGGGATTTTTGCTTTTCATGACGATAATGGGCATTTTCGCTTCAGTCTTGTCGTAGTTCATTACCAGTTAGTCCTGCACAGGTAGTGGTATTATATCTGAGATAACCTACAAGCGAAGTAAAAATATAGGAGTGAAATCATGAGGAACTGCCCCAGCTGTGGCTCAGATAATTGGATAAAAAACGGTTCAATCCACAACGGTAAACAAAAGTATCAGTGTAAGGATTGTGGACGACAATTTGTTGATAATCCTAAAAACGCACCTATCTCAAGTTATACCAAAGAACTAATTGATAAACTGCTCTTGGAAAAAATACCTCTGGCTGGTATCGCTAGAGTGACTGGCGTTTCTGAGCGTTGGTTGCAATACTACGTCACTAGCCTGCGGGCTGTACACCGTATTACAATGCTTATCTTGCCTAATCACTACTTCTACAGGACTACCGATTACTGGTAGAATGACCGGTTTAATTAATACAACACCTGGACAAATGGAATTCGTAAACAATCAAAAATCACCAGCAGGTTTTGATATTGTGTTAGCAAATCCGCCTTATGTTCGAGCTGATGCTAAATTTGAACATATCCAGGATGAAATAGACCGACAAAAAGCTATCGAAGAATGGAAAAAATATCGAGAAAACTTGAAAAAATCAAAAATCGGGATGGTTCATCTCTCTGTGAGAGATGACAGAGATATTTACGGTTTTTCTAGGTTAACGGTGGAGAAAAAATCGGTGGCGCCCAAGTCTTGAAGGTTGATGCCAGCACGTTGGACGGCATTGGTACCCTGATTACAGCCACGGCTCTTGACGTCGAAATTCTCCATCAAAGCCACGCCAGCGAAGAAGTTCTGACCAGTCACCAGTCGGAAAGATTTAGCGATAAGACTAAAAGGCTTGAAGCGACTATTGGTACTTTCAAGAGCATTAGTCGTTTTGGGAGTATCTTCGGTGACAGCCAGGTAGAGCAAAGTATTGATGGTTTCACCATGTTTTTTGATGAAGCGTTCCAATCGCTTTGTCAAACGCTGAACGCTGGAAGTTTGCAGGATTTGGTCTGGATCACGAAGTTGAGAGACAACTCCTTCTAGCATGAGCACACAGACACTCTCGTACCCAGGCGAAAAAGCCTTGAGGGCCGTACCCAAGATAGGGCGCAAGAACTTTCGTAATAACCTTTTTTTGAGTCTTTTCTGCTTGCGGCGTTGTTTGTAGGAAAGAGATTTGGGTGTATCCAAGGTAATCTCCTTGACGGCATCGTCGAATAAGCGAATGATTTGGCGTATCAAATGCACCAAATCACGCAGGTGTTCAAGGTTCAAGCCAGCTCGTTCCAGATGTTTGCCATAGGTAACTGCCAGGTCGGTCAAAAAGAAATCAGGTTGATAGTGTTCTCCAACGACGTCTTGTAACTGATCTGGAATATTCTGCGCCTTGCGCTTGAGCGTGCGCACACTGCGAATCAGACCAGATTCACAGATGATGACCCCTAAACTATAAGCTCGTTTGCCTAATTTGGGGAAGGTCTCATCAAATAATAAAAAACGAGCAGACTTTTGACGACAGTTTTTCGATGTCTTTGATAGAGTTCCCGGCAGCTTGTCTGGCACCAAATTGCCTTGCACCAATATACACCGCGTCAGCCCCGGCATTTATTGCCAGCTTACCGGATTCTAAGTTTTTTGCCGGAGCGAGGAGTTCAATTTGTTTTTTAGGTATAGGAAAGGACGAGAAGAATCAAAAAAACGGCGCCAGGGCCGTTTTCAGGAAGAGTGGCGAGGGAGAGAATCGAACTCTCGGCCAAGGGCTTATGAGTCCCCTGCTCTACCGCTGAGCTACCTCGCCATGACGGGCATTATCTTACTATGGAGGCTGGAATTTGTCAACATTTTTTTCTCCTAGGTCAGTGTTCAGTATCCAACCTCTAGCCTCCAACTTCCAACATCCAACCCCTAAAACATCGCCATCTGTTCGGGTTCTTGGGGAAATCGATGTGTCCTGATCCGGGCCGCCAGGTCGTCTAAATCCAGCGTGACGGGGGAGAGGGATTCCGCTGCGCCCTCGGCGATGAGGGCGTCGTTGCCGGGGCTGCCGGGGACGGCCAGGAGCAGACGCCCCTGGCGTTGGGCGCGTTTGGCTGTGTCTGTGCTGCCGCTCTCCACCTGGGCCTCCACCACGATCACCCCTTTGGCCAGCCCGCTCGTGATCCGGTCCCGCGCCATGAGCTGGGGGCCTCTCACCCGCGTATCGGGGCGCAGCTCAGATAGCACCGCGCCCCGTTGGGTGATGGTCTCCGCCAGGGGGAGGTTACGCTTGGGGTGGATGGCCTTCAACCCCGACCCGAGCACGGCCAGCGTCCGGCCCTCGGCGGATTCCAGTGCCCCCCGGTGGGCGGCGGTGTCGATCCCTATCGCCAACCCGCTCACCACGGTCAGGCCCCGTTCCGCCATCTCTTTGCCCAGGGCGCGGGCCAATTTCAGGCTTTTGGGCGTGGCTTTGCGCGTTCCCACAATGGCCACAGCAGCTTCATCCCCCGGAAGAATCTCCCCCCTCACGAAAAGCAGGGGCGGGGCAGAGCTGATCTGGCGAAGGTTGACCGGGTACTCCTCCTCATCCCAGCTTATTAGCCGGATACCCTCCTTCGTATAGTCATGTATTTGGACTGCGAGTTCATCCCAGTCCAGGGACTGCATCTGGGCCACCGTTTTCTCTGTGACGCGCGGAATCTCCACCAACGCCTCCGGGGAGGCCTCGAAAATGCTCGTAACATCCCCAAAGCGGGCCAGCAGTTTACCCGTGGTCACCCCGCCAACGCCGGAGATGGTGCTCAGTGCGAACCAGTGTAATTTACTCATAGAACCTCGTGTAGTGGTAGACTGGTGATATTGGTAGGTTGGTAAATTGGTGTGAGGGTGTTGGGTCAGTCAGGGGAGGGTAGTTTGATATTAACATCGTATTGAGATATGTCGTCGTGGATGACCTTATCTCCGTATTCCTTGTTTCCGCGTTGCTGGTTACGGACATACCGAATGAATCCGTTGAGTGAACGCAATGCGCTGTGGCAAAGCTCTCTTTGTTCTTGTATCTTATCTTGAGTATATTGAAGTTGGTCACAGGCAATGAAAGCGCTCAGGGTCTCATTTAGCGATCCACGGGCAATGTAATAAAAGCGCAAACTTTCCAAGTAGTGATAGCGACCATAACCCTCAGCGATGTTTAGCACCACGCTGATAGAGGCCCGCCGCAATTGGTCTGCAAGATTATATTTTTCTTCAGCAGGCAAACGTTTCACTACGTCATAGGCCTCTTTCAAAACTTGTGATGCCAACTGATAGCATTCTAGATCCTCAAAACCACGATGTGCCATTGCTAACTCCTTGTTGTTAGTAGATTGGTGATATTGGTGTGCTGGCAGATTGGTGATTTTGGAAGGTTGGTAAATTGGTGATATTGGTGTGCTGGTAGATTGGTAGTATTGGTAGGTTGGTAAACTGGTTATATTGGTATATTAGTATATTGGTTGCTCTCACCAATCTCCCAGTTTCCCAATATACCGGTTTTACCAGTGTCCCAGTCTCCCAGTCTCCAATATACCAGTTTTACCAGTTTCCCAATATCCCAATCCCCAGTCTCCCAATATCCCAATCCCCAGTTTCCCAATCTCCCAGTCTCCCAGTCTCCAATATACCAGTTTTACCAGTTTCCCAATATCCCAATCCCCAGTCTCCCAGTCACCCAATCTCCCAATCTCCCAATCTCCCAGTCACCCAATCTACCAACCTACCCCGCCGAATGTATCGTCCGCGTACAAGTCAAAACACAGATGCTTTTCGCGCCCGCCCGGCGGAGGACGCGGGTGACCTCCTCTAAAGTGGCCCCGGAGTCGTAGAGGTCGTCAATGACCAGGAGGTTTTTTTCACGCAGTTGACCTTGCACGGCAAAAGCTCCTTTTACGTTGGCGCGTTTTTGGGCCAGGGTGTTGAATTCTTTTTGGGGCGCGGTTTGGCGGGTTTTGACCAGGACGGGCCGGTAGGCGGTTTCTAATTTGGCGGTCATGGCCTTGGAGAAAGCGGACACGGGGTCAAAGTCCCGCGCTGTGGAAGGGGGAACGGGGAGGACGGCCTCCACTTTGCTCAGGAGGGGATTCTCTTGGCACACGGCCAGGGCACGTTCGACCAGCGGTTCTAAAGCACTTTGGTCGCCCTGATATTTCAAGCGATACGCCAATTCCCCGACCGGCGTGCGGCCCCAATCCTCGCCGCTGAAACGGCTGTGGAACCCCAACGCCCACCCGGCTTCCCAGGGGCCGGGCAGCGGCCTGGGGTGGGGACGGGCGAGATAGGCGGAGACAGCATCCTCCTCTTCACCCTGCTCAAGGGGAGTCGCCAGGTCCTCATCTGTAGGGCGATTTACCAAATCGCCTTCACCACGCTCGAGGGGGATCGTCAGATCCCCCGGGGTGCGAGACTTAGACAGCAATTTCTTCAGGGCAACGCGGGCAGACTCTTGCGTATAGCCACGTTCGTTCGAGTCTGCGGCGATTGTTTCCAATAATTCGCGGGGGCGGGGATCACCAATTTTCCCTAAAGCCTTGACCGTGTATTGTCGTACCTGGGGCTTTTTTTCATGGGCCAGCAAGCCCATCAGCGGCTCAACCGCTCGCGGGTCGCTAATTTTACCCAGGGCGGAGGCAGCCAGGCGGCGGACATTCCCGTTAGAACTTTCAAGGGCGGCTACCAGCTCTGGCACGGCGTGAGGGGAGCCGCTTTCTCCCAACTGGTAGACCCGTTCACTTTGTTTTTTAACCGGGACAGTGTCCAGGTCTAAAGTCTTCCCCTTTTCCGGACCGGGGATGACCTTGTTGCCGTCCAGAGCCAAAATACCTTCCTCGATCAAGTGGTCGATGACGCTGGTCACTTCCCCTCGGCCATAGGTGTCCAGGTAGCCGAAAAATGGATCTCCCTGATACTCTTCAACTCGTTGCGAGTCGGAGCCAACCAGCACTTTGGCCACGCCGCTCCGGGGCAGTTCGCCGGGCATCTCGTCCACGCAGGCGATGATAATGTCAGTGATGTTTTGGGATGACCGAGAATGGGATCCGCGGGATCTGTCGATCCCGCTTGAGCTTGGGAGAGGGGCCTCTGCGCTGTGCTCGTGGGAGAACGCATCTGCACTGTGCTTGTGGGGGGACGCATCTGTACTACGCTCGAGGGGGGACGTCTCACCACGCTCGAGGGGGAACGCCAGTTCCCCCGGATGGGGATCATCTGTCTCTCCACCATCCCATATTGCCAGCACGCACCTAATCTCCCCAAACGAAATACTTTCCGGCAAGCGGTCTTTGATGGGCCTCAGATAGGTGATTTCGCCCATACTCTCCAAAACCGCGTGAATTTGGGCTACAACTTCACCAGTCACCACCTGGTCAAGAGCCACCTTTCCTTCCTCGATCAGCTCGGCTGCGTGCTTGTAAATCGTGTTCACGGTCAGGCCGCGGTGGGCGGCAATTTCTTGGGGATTAAGGCCCCGATCAAAGAGTTGGGCTGTGTATCCCACCGTTCCCCCGGCCTTGCGTTTGGCGCGGCGGTGGCGGATCTTTTGGGCGTTGGGGAAGTCGAGGGGGATGGTGGCCTTAGCAGCGATGGCGTCTTTGCCCCGGGGCGTTAGGTGCAGGGAGGGGTATTCTCCCCCGATGACCTTGAAGTAACCCCGCTGGATGAGTTGTCGGATCAAATTCTTGAGCTCTTTTTGCCGGAAATCTTCTAGGCGGCCATAATAGATGTTCTTCGTATAGCCAGCATTACGCATTGACTTGGCCTCTGAACCAGCCAGCATTTTTGCCAGTTTCCCTTGCCCCACCTCCCACCCCAGGCGGCGGACAGCGTCCAAAATCACTAGCGGGACACGGGCCTCTTCGGTGGCCAGGGGTTGGGCGGAGGTTTCGGGGAGGGGCTGCTCTTGGGACAGGCAGTTGTCGCAGCAGCGGGCCGCTTGGGGCGGGGTGGTGTCGCCGAAATGGTCAAGGATCACTTCCCGGCGGCAGGTATCACCCTCCGCGTAGGCAATCATCTTTTTCAGTTGAGCTTCCTTGCGCTGGCGGTGGGCCTCCGTTTTCTTCATAATCGCGGCGATGGCCTCCCCCTTCCAAACGCCGGGGCGGAGTAACATGCGTGTGCCTTCATCCCCCAAATGTTCCAGTGCCCCAGCTTCTTCCAGGTGCGAGAGGATGACGTTGATTTTCACCTCGTGCAACGCGGTGGCCCGGGAGAGATACTCGTTCGAGAGCCACAGGGTCTCCCGTCCGCTGCTGGTGATGGTTTCGTAAATTTGGCGCAATTCAGAGGTGGTGGGAGCGCTGTTCTCGATGAACCATTCCTGGAGGGCGCGGTCTTCGGGGGCGTAGAGCAGCGTCACCTGGGCCGGTTCTCCATCCCGTCCCGCGCGGCCGGCCTGTTGGTAGTAGGCCTCCAGTGAGCTGGGGATGGCGTAGTGGATCACTTGCCGCACGTCGGGCCGGTCGATGCCCATCCCAAAAGCGTTGGTCGAGGCAATGGCGTTCAAATCTCCGCACTGAAAGGCATTTTGGATGCGGGTCCGTTCTTCTCCTGGCAGCCCGGCGTGGTAAAACTCGACCGGAA
This sequence comes from Chloroflexota bacterium, assembly GCA_018263575.1. Taxonomy (GTDB): domain Bacteria; phylum Chloroflexota; class Anaerolineae; order Anaerolineales; family UBA11858; genus B10-G9. Next base: position 32,964 of record JAANWX010000037.1, read on the forward strand.
TCCGGGCCACCTCCCGCAAAAAATCGGCCACTTCTTCGGCCTCACGCCGGGTGCCGGTATACACAATGGCGGCTTGGTCACGGGGCTGGTTTTCGGGGGAGAACAAATCCCGCAGGGCACGCAGCTTTTCCGCCAGGCTGTAGGTGTAGCGCACCATAAAGGCCAGGTTGGGGCGGTTGAACCCGGTCACGATGCGGCGCATGTGAGGGAGTTCCAGCAGGCGGGCGATATCCCCCTGGACGGTGGGCGTGGCCGTGGCGGTGAGGGCGGCGGTGAGCGGTTCCCCCATCTCCCGGCGGGCTTCGGCAATGTTCAGGTAGTCGGGGCGGAAGTCGTGTCCCCACTCGGAGAGGCAGTGGGCCTCATCCACCGCGAGAAGACCAATCTCCAGGTCTTGGATGGCACGCTGGAAGGGGACGCTGCGCAGCCGTTCGGGGGCGACGTAAACCAGGCGGTATTCCCCCCGGGTCATGGCCTGAAGGCGTTGGCTTTGTTCGGCGGAGGAAAGGGTGCTGTTGATGTAGGTGGCGGGGATGCTGTGGGCGGTGAGGTGATCGACCTGGTCTTTCATGAGGGCGATGAGGGGGGAGATGACCAGGGCCGGCCCGGGGCGGTGGAGGGCGGTGAGCTGGTAAATGAGGGATTTCCCGGCCCCGGTGGGCATGACCGCCAGGGTATCTTCCCCGTCGAGCAGGCTCTGCACCGCCTTTTCCTGGCCTGGCCGGAACGCTCGGAACCCGAAGTTGGCCCGGAGGGTGGTGGTCAGGTCGTCGGGGGGAGTGGGGGTGGTCATGGGGAGTGGGGGAGCTAGGGTGCTAGGGAGCTGGGGAGCTGGGGAGCGGTGGGGCTAG